>JAFGXO010000054.1 GCA_016936595.1 Bacteroidales bacterium
AAATAATAATAAACTGTAATAATGCTTAAATCCTAATATATCAATGTTTTTAGGAGTTTAAAGTTTATTGTTTTTTTTGACGAAAGGATTATTTGGGGATTTGCAAAATACATTTTGATTTTGTGTACTTGCAGTAAAAAGCACATAAAATATTAAACAAAATAAGAATAGAGATATAAAAAATACTGATATGATTACTAATTATTACAAAAAAACATGCAAAACAATAATTTCAAAGATAAATCCAATCAAAGACAGAAGCGTTCACGATTGACGGAAATAATAGTTTTTTTCAGATATCACTTGGCAAGAACGAGAATAAAATAAATGCTACTCAAAGAGTAAGCAAATGCCAGAACTGTGAATGCTTTTACTAATAAACAAACAAAACATCATCTAAGCTAATCTAACAATACAAAAAAGCAATTAATTATTCTATTCTAAGAAAGTTTGCGTTTATTGGCAAACCATAGATTAGGTTTTTTTTATCTCAAGAAGAATTTTAATTATTCTTCTATTGTTTATCAATTGAATAGTAAAAGTTAGATTTTTATAAGAAATAACCTGATCTTTTTTAGGAAAATCGCCATTAAGCTCTAAAATTAAACCGGCAACGGTTTCGGCATCACCTTTAACATTGTCAAAGAAATTATCGCTAATATTCAAAGGTTTTTGCAAATCTTTAAGCAAAAGTTTTCCATCTATTAAAAATTTTCTATCATCAATTTTAGAGAACAAGTTGTCGGGCACATCATATTCATCATTAATTTCACCAACAATTTCTTCAATAATATCCTCAAGAGTAACAACGCCACTAAAGCCGGCATATTCGTCGGAAACTACGGCCATGTGAATTTTTTTTGTTCTAAATTCCTGTAACAAATCGGCAATTTTTTTATTCTCGGGCACAAAATATGCAGGTTTAATCAATTTTTGCCAATCATAATAATTATCTTTATTCAAAAAAGATATTAAATCTTTAATAAATAAAATACCAACAACATTATCAAGCGAATTTTTAATAACCGGAATTCTTGAAAATTCACTTTCCTCAATAACTTTTTTAATAACCGAAAGTTTTTCATCATAATCAACAGTAACCACGTCAACTCTGGGCATCATAATTTCACGAGCTTCGATATTGTTTAAATTAATTACGCTTTTAAGAATTTTTTTTTCATTTTGAGAATGCCCCGAAGTTATATCAATAGCGTAAGAAACATCGCTCATAAGCAATTTTTCGTTAGTTTGAACAGTTTTATTAACTAAATTAGTAGATTTAACCAAGATCATCACAAGAGGGTATAGAATAGTTTCTAAAAAACCAAGCGGAAGCGACATAAAAGAAGCAAATTTTTTTTGGAATTTATTTGCGTAAATTTTGGGTATAATTTCGCCAAATAAAAGAATAATGAAGGTAACAAAAACAGCTTCAACAACAAATTTAAGCCATATTTTTTCACCAAAATCAATAATAGTTGCGGTAATATATGTAGATAAGACAACAATTGCAATGTTTACAAAATTGTTAACAATAAGAATTGTAGCAAGTAATTTGTCGGGTTCTTGCAAAAGTTGATATATTTTTTTTTCGGTATTTGTATCGCTTTGCTCAAGTTTTGGAATAATTGAAGGAGGTAAAGAAAAAAAAGCAACTTCGGAACCAGAAATAAGAGCAGAAGAAAAAACAAGAAGCACAAAAAAAACGATTTCTACAATAGCAGAAATATATATGGGATTTGAAAAAAAATCAAATAAGGTCTCCAAAATAAGATTTTTAAGTTTAAAAAAACCAAAGCAAATAAAAAGATATTTGCTTTGGATAATAAATTATAATACATCATCACTCTGATGAAAATCATCATCATCATTAAAGTTATCAAGATCAATGTCGTCATTAAATCCATCGTCGTCTAATTGATCAATTCTATTACGAGGAGAAAGCATAATTAAATTATTAGCAACAATTTCAGTAGTTCTTCTAATATTTCCGTCTCTATCTGTCCATGTTCTGGTGTGTAATTTTCCTTCAATATATAAAGGGTCACCCTTTTTCACGTATTTTTCGGCAAGTTCAGCTAATCCTCTCCAAAGCACAACATTGTGCCATTCGGTTGTTGTAGTACGTTGTCCATCTTTTTTACGATGTGTTTCACTTGTTGCAAAAGAGAATGTTGTAACAGGTACTCCACTTTCTAAATACTTAGTTTTTGGTTCTCTTCCTACGTTTCCAATAAGTTGGACTTTGTTAATTCCGTGCATTTTTCCAGTATTTATTAGTTATTAGTCGTTTAAAATTTATAAGTAAGTTTATTAGAAATATCGTAAAATAATTTATTATTAACAAGTTCAAGGGGAGGTCTTGAGTCATAAGCAGATTCAAAGGCTAAAGAAAATTCAAGATTTTTAAAAATAACAAATGAAAAGGAGAAATCTGAGAATATTCTAAAATCGTTAAACTGTTCAAAGCTTGCAAAATTATTAAAATCAGCTAAAGCAGGTTGATAATAAGTAACATTTGAGAAATACAAGTGGTCAATAATTTTTAAAGAAAAAGACAAATACATATCGCCCTTTAACATTTTAGTGTTTGTATTTATACTATCGGATAAAATTTCATTTTCGTACATAGACAGAATAGCAAAATTGAGAACAAAATTCTTATTATTTATAATATTAAATCTAAATCCGGCACCGGCTAAAGCTCTTAATTTAAGGAATTTAATTTTATTTTGTTGTCTTTGAACAAATGTTTCAAACGAAACCTTATTAGTATCAACAATAGAGAAATTATATCTAAAATGTTGGAAATTTTTATTAATAAGATCTATATTATCCTGATCTTTTTGCACTTGCATGATAGTGTAGTCGTTTAAAATAAGGAAGGTGTGTTTTTTCTTTACAAATTGAAAGTTAGCAAGATTAGAAACTTGGATAATTTTACTGGTGCTTTGTGCAACATCGAAAGAGAAAGTTACAAAACCCTGAAAACCTTCTTTGTAAGATTTCCGTTCTTTTTCTATATTAACTAACTGTGAAAAAACGGACGAAGATAAAAACACAAAGAAAACAAACACTATAAGCTTTTTACTTATTTTCATCTAAAATTTAAATAGTTATCTTATTTATCTCAACTCCGGAATCAATAATATAATCATCAATTTCCTCCGACATATCTATATCATCTTCGTAATAGTACCAGTTTACATCTACTTTTCCATTTTGATCTATATAATATTTGAGAGTATGTAAAATATTTAAAATCCACTTAGAAGTACTTGTGTTAAAGTATGTTAATTTGATATTAAAAGAAATAGGTTTTTTAGTTTCAATAAAATCATTGAGCCAATCAAGTAATGGTGAATAAAAATTAGAAGTTTCTTCAAGAAAAGATTCTCCTTCTAAAGTGCATTCTCCTGTAGCAACAATAAAATCTACTGCAGGTGCTATATAAATACCTCTAACTCCCTTAATATGTATATCATTCATAATTATTCGCTTTCTGCAATTAAATTGATTTTAAGACCGGTATCAATCATATAGTCTTCTATATCTTCCTCCATGTCAATGTCATTCTCATCGTAATGCCAGTTAACAACAACTTCACCATCAGCATCTTCATAATCTTTTAAAATATTTAAAATATCTAATAAACACCGCGAAGTACTTGTATTATAATAAGTTAACTTAATTATCAGTGCCATTGGACGTTTTATTTCCAAAGTGTAAATTTTAAGCCAATCTATTAACGGTTGATAAAATTCAACAGTATTTTCCAAGAATGATTCTCCTGAAATCTCACAAATACCTGTTTGTGCGTTAAAATTTACATTTGGTGTAAAAAAATTCTTATGAGATCCTTCAACAATAATATCTTCGAGTTCTGCCATGCTTGATTTGTTTATCCTTTGCAAAAATAAGTTTTTTTTTAAAAAAACAATTATAATACCAATTTTAATTTTTTTCTAATTTTTTCACGTTGTTTCTTTTTCTACATTAACATTTATTGAAAAAAACGAATATTCATCATCTATTTTTAATACATCTACGTCTATTTTTTTTCGTGTTGTTAATGCAACCATAATAAGTCCTATATGAGCCCCACCATTAGTTCCGGGAATTAAATTTCGTTGATATCTTTTAAATTCACGTAGCGAATCTCTGTCTAAGGAATTTATTATTTTACATTTTCTTAGAAAAACATTTAGTGCCTTATTATTTATAACATTTCCAATAATAAATCCAATATGATCATCGGCTTCATATACCAGTAAATTTCCTTTTCCTATGTTTTTTTCGCCTATTTTTTCTGTTTCATCTGAATAATATCCAATATTTTGGCCTAATTCTACAAACACATAAAATAATCTTCTTTGGGTAACAATATACTGTTTACTCAATTTTGTTAAAATAAAAGCGTACTTCTTCACAATTTCTTGATCAAAAATACCGGAATAATCATAAATAATTTTTTGATTATTTTTTAATTGTTTTTCTAAAAAGCTGTTATAATCCACTAAATCAGTTATTTATATTTTTGTAAATATATTTATCGTACGATTTTTCTGATGTTAAATTTAGAAACATTTTTTGTAAAATAAAAATTATTTTTCAAAAACTGTTTCCGATTTTTCAAAATCCATAAAAGTACTTGAGTGTTTATGCTTTGAAATTACCTTAACTGCGGCAAGATGTTTCGGGTGATTCTGATAAATTTTTAATGTTTGTAAGTTGTCAAATTTTGAGATTAATCCTATGTCTGCCCCGCCCTCTCTAACATTTGTAACTATTTCGTAAGCTAAAATTTCTTCTATAAAATCAGGTAATATTTTAAGTGCTTCTATTATTTCTGCTACGGCTTCTTTTTTTTGAAAGTCGGTGTAATCTTTTTTTAATTTAAAAAAAACATAATGATTTAACATAATCTATCTTTATTTTTATTTATAAATTAGCTTTATTTTTTCCAAAACACTTAATATTTCATCAATTTCTACCGATGTAACAAGAGTCATTCTTAAATCTTTAAAATTTGGTAAACCTTTAAAATACTGGATATATTGTCGCCTCATTTCATATATACCGCGCGGACTACCTTTCCATTCGAGCGACTTTAAAAGATGATTTTTTGCCAATTCTACTTTTTCTTCTATTGTTGGTTCATTTAATAATTCGCCGGTGTTCAGATAATGTTTTATTTCTTTAAAAATATAAGGTCTGCCAATAGAAGCTCGTCCTATCATTATCGCATCAACGCCGTATTTATCAAACATCTCTTTTGCTCGTTGAGGTGAATCTACATCGCCATTTCCAATAATTGGTATTTTAATATTATTTTTATTTTTTATTTTACCTATTAATGTCCAATCAGAAACACCCTTATAAAACTGTGATCTTGTTCTGCCATGAATTGTAAGAGCCTTTATTCCAACATCTTGCAAACGCTCAGCAACCTCTTCTATCACAATTGAATCTGTATCCCAGCCTAAGCGGGTTTTAACAGTAACCGGTAAATCAACTGCTTTTACAATTTCGGCTGTCATTTTAATCATTTTAGTAATATCCCTAAGCATTCCGGCACCTGCACCACGTGTTGCTATTTTTTTTACCGGACACCCAAAATTTATATCAATAAGTTCAGGCTTTGCTCGTGCAGCTATTTTTGCCGCTTCAACCATAGAATCAATCTGGTGTCCATAAATTTGAATCCCTACGGGGCGTTCGTAATCAAGGACGGTAAGTTTTTTAAACGATTTTTCTACATTTCTAATTAATGCTTCAGAAGCTACAAATTCGGTGTACATTAAATCTACGCCGTATTGTTTACATAAATATCTGAATGATGGTTCTGTAACATCTTCCATTGGAGCTAATAACAGCGGATATTTGCTTTTTATTTCTAAGTTTCCGATAAACATTTTTAAAAAATTTCAGATAAAAAATCAGGGTTTTGTTCAATAGCAGTTCCAATTACAATCAAATTAGGGTTTGCCGATTTTACTGACAAAAAATCAGTTCTATTTTTAATTCCACCGCCAACAATTAAGGGTATGGTTAAATTATTTTTAACTTCAGTAATTGTTTGAGCGTCAATATATGAATTGGCTCCACTTCCGGCTTCGAGATAAATTAATTTTAGTCCAAGTAATTCGCCTGCAATAGCAGTTGAAACTATTACATCAACTTTATTTGGTGGTATTGCACGAGTATTGCTAATATATTCGGTTGCACTAATTTTGTTGCCACCAATTAAAATGTATCCTGTTGAAACAACTTCTAAATCGCTCTTTTTAAGCAACTTAGCAACAAGTACATGATGACCAATTAAAAGTTCGGGATTTCTGCCGGATATTAATGACATAAAAAGCATTGCATCAGCCTTATAGCTAATTTGCAACGGACTTCCGGGAAACAAAACAACCGGAATATTTGTTAATTGTTTTATATTTTGCACAACTTCATCAACCGAAACCGAAACGATACTGCCTCCTACAAAAATAAAATCAACTATGCCATTATTACAGTATTTTGCCACCTGCTTAAGGTGTTGTACCGAAGCTTTATCCGGATCAATCAATACAGCTATTTGCGAAGCTGCAGCTAATTTTATTTTTTGATAAATTGTCATAAAAAAAACTTACTTTTGATAAAAAATTTTACTTTTTGCTAACTTCATTTTATTTAAACGATAAGAAACCGAAACTTTAAGAACTCCTATTCCGTATATAAAACTGCGTTTAAAATTGATAGATGAAGCCTCTTTAAAATATTTTGTAGGGCATGTTATTTCGGCTATTTCGTAACCTTGATAAAAAATTTGAGCTAACATTTGATTATCAAAAATAAAATCGTCGGAATTAATATTGAAGTTAATTTTTTGTAAAACTTCTTTAGAAAATGCTCTATAGCCGGTGTGATATTCGGATAATTTTTGGTTCATAAATATATTTTGCCATAAAGTTAAAAATCTGTTTGCAATATATTTATATTTAGGCATTCCTCCATTTATTGCACCTTTACCCAAAATTCGAGATCCTATAACCACCTGATAAACATCTAGTGCTATTAACCAAGCCATAGAAGGAATTAGTTGTGGTGTGTATTGATAATCAGGATGTAACATAATAACTATATCTGCATTAAGTTCAAGTGCTTTGTTATAACACGATTTTTGATTTCCTCCATAACCTTTGTTTTTTTGATGGCTAATAACATGCTTTAATCCTAATTCTTTAGCAACTCTAACAGTATCATCGTTACTTGAATCATCAACTAAAATAACTTCATCTACAATGCCCAGAGGGATTTCGTTGTAAGTTTGTTTTAAAGTTTTTTCAGCGTTATATGCCGGCAACACAACAGCTATTTTTTTGCCATTTATCATTATATCAATATATTAATTTTATTAGTTTTTTCAACAAAAGTAAATTTCGCCACTTTAGCAATCAAAATATTATTTTGTTTTATAAATATAAAATACTACCAACACCAAAAATATTAAAGTAACTCATAAGTCAAACACAACCCAAAAATAATTTTAATTGCTACTTTTGTATTAACAATTCGGTGTTTATTAAATCAAAAAAATTGAAATTATTTGATTTTTAATTATTTAAGAATTAACTAAATTATTATTATCCCTTCATAAAAACCGAATAATTATAAAAACTTAACAATTTATCTTTATATTATTTATAGCTATTTATCGGTAAATTTTGCACAAAGTTTATATTTTTTTTCTTTTAAAAAAAAATTTTACTCAAGTAGTTAGCTATTTTATGTTTTTATTAAAAAAAAATCAATAAAATAAATTAATATGGCAAATATTCATCAAAAATATTATTCATAGCCTTAAAAATATTTTGTTTTACGTTTGGATTAAATTTTTGCATTTGGTCAATTATACTAAGCATTTTTCTTCTGCTTGTTTTTTCATCAAAAGAACAAGTTTTAATATCAGGCTTATATTCTCTTACTCTTGCGTACTCGGTAATTTGCTGTTTAGTAAGATAAATCATTGGTCTAATTAAGTGCATTCTGCCCGAAAACATTTTTAATTTTGCCGGCAAAGAACTAATACTTCCATGATAAACAAGATTCATCATAAAAGTTTCAACAGCATCGTCTTTATGATGCCCAAGAGCCAACTTATTAAAATTATTTTCTTTTGCATAATTAAAAAGTAATTTTCGGCGATTCCAAGAACAAATAAAACACGGATTAGTAGTAATTTTATCATTGTCAATATCAATTTTTTTTTCAAAAAAAGTTAATTTAACATTAAATTTACCACAAAAATCCACTAAAAAATTTTTGTTTACACTATACGGGATATTTTCAAGATTAATATGAACAGCCTCAACCAAAAAATTAATATCATAATGACGCTGTTTGTGAGCGAGATTTTCCAATAGCACTAAAGAATCTACACCACCCGACACACCAACAAGAATTTTATCACCTTCATGTAAAAGTTCATGTTTTTTTATCGCTTTATCAATAGCCTGTTGAACTTGATTGATTGCTTTTTTATCTAATTTAATTTGTTTACTCATAAAAAAAAATGAATTGTTTTAATATTTCACACATATATTTATCTACACATAAAAATTTTTACACGCTTAGTGCCTGAAATTTTAAGAGTTGCAATATAATATGTTGAATAATATATTTAATATTTAAAATTTTTACTTTAAATTTGGCAAAAATAGTGTAAAACTTAAAAAACAAACATTATGTCAAAAGTTTCAGTAATTGGTGCCGGTAATGTAGGTGCAACAGTAGCTGATGTATTAGCCCAAAATGAAGTATGTAATGAAGTTGTTCTATTGGATATTAAAGAGAATTTTGCCGACGGTAAAGCCCTTGATATGCGCGAAACAGCCCCCATACGCTTATCAGATACATTTGTAAAAGGAGTAACAAACGATTATGCATCAACAGCACACTCAGATGTTGTTGTAATCACCTCCGGATTGCCCCGTAAACCCGGACAAAGCAGAGATGATTTAATTGGTATAAACGCAAAAATTGTTAAGTCTGTTGCCGAAGAAGTAGTTAAACATTCACCCGATGCAATTATTTTAATTGTTGCAAATCCGCTTGATGTTATGACTTATGCTGCATTTTTAGCAACTAACAAAAGCAGAAATAAAGTTTTTGGTATGGCAGGTGTTCTTGACACAGCCCGTTATCGTGCTTTTATTTCGTGCGACTTAAACATTTCTGTAAAAGATATTCAGGCTCTACTAATGGGCGGGCACGGTGATACTATGGTTCCATTGCCACGTTATACAACTGTTGCAGGAATCCCTTTAACACAACTAATGACAAACGAAAAAATTAACTCGATAGTTAAACGTACACAAGAAGGCGGTGGAGAGATTGTTAAACTTCTTGGTACTTCGGCATGGTACGCTCCGGGGCAAGCTGCTGCTCAAATGGTTGAAGCAATTATCAAAGACCAAAAAAGAGTACTTCCTGTATGTGCAAGACTTGAAGGCGAATACGGTTTAAGTGATGTATTTTTAGGTGTTCCTGCTGTTCTTGGGAAAAATGGTATCGAAAAAATTTTTGAAATTGATCTTAACGAACAAGAACGAACATTCTTAGACAAATCTAATAAAGCTGTTAAAGAAGTTATGGATGTTTTAGATAGCATGAAACTTTTTTAATAAATAAATTGTTTTTTAGCTGCTTTCGGGCAGCTTTTTTTTTGAAAAAAAGTATTTTTGTAAAAATTTTCAAATTGATAACAGAAACAACTATAGAAAAAATTGAAAACGAAAGAATTTCATTATTTAAAATAAATAAACTTCTAAATATTGTTGCCTATTTTTTAGGAATTATTTTTATGATATTGGGTGTTTTTTTAGTTCGTAATAGAAATTACAACGCCGGATTTCCAATTTTTATACTTGGTTTTCTAATTTTCGCTCCATTAAACATATTAAAAAGATATTTTTTAAATAAAACCTACAAAAAAGAAATTTACAGAACATTATTAGAAAATAATGTGTTTTTTGAATACAAAAATCGATACACGTTTTTATCATCAATAATCCTATCCGGTCTTTTTGAAAGCAACTCTTCAATTGATATTGAATATCTTTTTAGAAGCAAAAAATATTTTGCAGGAAAAATTTACACATTGAACAAAACAGCCATTAGAACCTATATATATGACAAAGAAGGCGTTATAGTTTCAAAACCAATTAGTATAAAAACACCCGAAACAATAATTTTGTTTAATGAAGCAAGCAGGGAATTAACCAAAACTCAAAAGTTTTTTAAAAATTTGAATTTAACACATCTTAAACATCATTTAATAACTACTGATAATTTAGAATTTAACAAACAATTTTTTATTTGGGCAGAAGACGAACAATTTTGTCAAAAAATTTTAACAAGTGATTTTATGAAATTGATGTTAAATATTGCAAAAGAATATAAAATTTCAATATCGTGGAAAAATAAAATTTCCGGTATTTTTATTTACGATAAATACAAAGAAAACAAAATAGGATTTAACAAACCAATCGAAATAAAAGAATTAGAAAATATTACCAACGAATTTAATATAGCAGTAAATATTTTTGATAAAATTCTTCAAGTTCTGGAAAAAAATCAAGTCTAAAATATAATTTTATGATTATTCACCAAAAATAACATTTAAACCACCAAAATCAACAATATTATCCCTTTTAAATATGCCAAAAACAGAA
>JAFGXO010000055.1 GCA_016936595.1 Bacteroidales bacterium
CACTATTTTATTTGCAAATTCAGATAATTAATTGATAAAAAGTGCTAAAAAAATCAACTTTTACTTTATAAACTTTAAACTCTATTCAATTTTGAATAGTTGGCAAAAAATTCGGTAAAAACTTTAACTCCAATCTCCATTAGTTCTAAATTTGTTCCCGATTTAGGACTTCTAACCACCGAAAAGCCTTTTTTACCATAAAAAACATTTATTTCGGCAGTGTGGTGTTTATGCGAAAAACAAAACTTTTTGCCATAATTTATATTTTTTATTTCATCAATATTCAGCTCAAATTGAACAACAAATTCTTGAATTAATGCAATAATTTCATCTAATTTTTCGGGCACAAAAATATGTTTTTGTCTTTCTTCTCTTAATTTTATTTTAGGATTTAATTTGCTTTTTAGTTCAATAAAAACATCTTTATTTATTTCTTGTTTAACATCATTTTTTTCAGCTTCTTTTTTTATTTCAACAATTTCATTTTTAAATTTATTAACCTCAAAAATATCATCATAATCAATAAATTGTTCAATATCAATTTTTTCGGCATCTAAATTAAAGTAAGCCTCATAATCAATGCTAACAAAACAAGCCCTTGTAACATCAGATGTTGAAAAATCAACAAGCATTTTAATATTGTGTTTATTAGCAAATTTTTGAGCAAAACTATGATAAAACAAGCTGAATTTTTGATGATCAAAACATGGTTCGTTTAAGGTAAAAAACAGTTTTAAACCATCGCCCCCCGGCGACATAAACAAAAGTTGAATTGTTTCATCTGTTTTAAGTTTATTTTTTAGTTCTTCTACCTCAAAATAGTGATCAGCAATATGATCTAAATCTAATATTACATGCAAAATGCTGTTAAAATTTTCGGTTTTTCTGAACATTGGATTAAATAAAGCCGGAACTACATACGGTAATTTGGTCTTTTGTAATCTGTAAGCCTTTGGATCAATAGATTTTAGTATTCGCAACTGCTCGATAAATTCTTTTATTTCGGTTTTTGGTTTTGTAATACCTAAAAACAAACGTTGCAAATCTAATTTTTGTAACGGATCATTTTTTTGTTTAATATTTTTTCCTGCACTAAGCATAATTAGTTTTTGAGTTTATTTAGTTGTTGAGTTTGTCGAGTATTCAAACAATGCACTAATTCACTATTCACTATGCACTATGCACTATTCACTATGCACTATGCACTATTCACTATGCACTATTCACTATGCACTAATTCACTATGCACTATTCACTATGCACTAATTCACTATGCACTATGCACTATTCACTATTCGCTATTCACTATTCACTAATTCACTATTCACTATTCACTATGCACTATTCACTAATTCACTATGCACTAATTCACTATGCACTAATTCACTATGCACTATTCACTATGCACTATGCACTAATTCACTATGCACTATTCACTATGCACTAATTCACTATGCACTATTCACTATGCACTAATTCACTATGCACTAATTCACTATGCACTAATTCACTTTAAACTTCATTAAAAAACATGAATTTTTTAGCTAATTTTTGACAGTAAATTTTAATGTGTTCTGCTCTGGAGCGGTGAGTAGATTGTATTTGAACAACTTCCTCTAAATAATCATTTACCGACTGAATAAGTATCCGTTTGCTCAAACCCTCTAACCAAACCGAGCCGTCATTTTTTTTCAAATACGCATCTTCATCGATTGCCGAGTGCATAAGCAAATTAACCACAACATAATCAATCCAAATTCTGTATTTTTCAATCACATCAAAAGTTAAAACCGGTCTATTATAATCTTCGCGGTGCAAAATTCCAACATACGGATCAATACCGGCTCTAATAAGTTCAGCTTCAATTTTTCCATACATTATACCGTATCCGTAGTTAAGTAAAGCGTTAAAAATATCTTTAGCCGGATGCTGGCTTCGTTCCGAAAATTTATAAACTTCGGGCAAAAAAATATTCAGAGCTGCAAAATAATTTTTTGAGGCTGCACCCTCCCACCCTCTTAAACTTTTGGCAACCTCTGCAATATTTTCCCCTTCAATTATGCTAATTTTTTTCTGGTAATCTGTTATTCGGTTAATAATTCGATTAACGATATTTTGTGTTTTAGTATCTTGTATATCAAATGTTAACAGCAAAGCAATTTGATTGTTCATTTTTTCAACTATAACCTCTTTTATCCAATCAATAGCCTGTTTCGAAAGCGAAAAATCTAACTGTTTTCGTCTGATAGTTGTAATGGAGCCAAATTTATTACTCCATATTCTACCAACGGGTTTGCCCATTTTATTTACAAAAAGCACATCAATATTCTTTTCTATAGCTAAAATAGCCGCATCGCTTGAAATTTGTGCACCCTTGCTTATCGAAATTGATTTTATTTTTGAAGGCTCAACATACTGTTTCCCATCTGCATGAATTACTAAAAAATTATTATTGCGTACTGAAAGATAAGTGCCAAAAGTGTTTAAAATTAAGTGCATTTTATTGTTTTAATTTATAGATTTGTAAAATAAATACTTTGTGTACCATTATTATTAAAAAACAATTGAACTTTCATAATTCCAACATCTGTGTATGCACGCCATTCGGTTGCTGAAATTATTACATAATTAGCATTGTAATACTTAATCATGGTATTTAAAGCACTATTATTTTTGGGTATCATTTGAACAAAATACGAATAACCCTCGTTGTTAAAATAATAACCAACATCAGCATGATCAAAACTTGTAGAAATATATCTTACTCCATCTGTTGTGGTGCCGGATGTAAAAACCTGATACGGAAAATTGTTTCTTACAGCACTTTCGGTATAATTTAGGCAAGCTTGTGCATTTGCACTTAAAGTAAAGATAAGTAAAACTGATAAAAATAAAAATCGTTTCATAAGGCAATTTGTTTTTAAGTTATTTAAAAACTTTTTTCCAAATTGCATTCCAAAACAATAATTAACTAATAATTAACATTTTACAAAAAATAATTAATCTCTAAACAGTTAAAAATTGACAATTAAAGTCAAAATCTGACAAACAATTTAACAATAATAACAACAATTTATTCCAACTTTTTTTTCAGAGTATTTAAAGCAATACCAAGAGCTTTAGCAGCCAGCGACTTATTATTTCCGTACATTTTAAGCACTTTTTTGATGTGATTTTTTTCCACATCAGCCAATTTTAAAGTAGCCCACTGATTATTATCAATCAATAAATATTTAGGAAGATTATTTAAAGTAGCCAAATCATCAGAAAAAATATACAAATTATCAATAATATTCATAAGTTCGCGAATATTTCCGGCAAAATTATACGATAGCAAAAACGATTTGATATCATTATCTAATAAAATAATATTATTTCTTCTGAACTCATTTTTTTTAATTTCTAAAAAATGATTAAACCATAATAATTTTTCATCAGCCAAATAATTTTTAAAATCGGGCAAAGTTAAAGTAATACCCAAGCGATAAAATAAATCATTTCTAAATTTATCGCCCGAAATCAAATTTTTAATCTTTTTATTTGTAGCAGCAATAACTCTAAGATCAACGTTTTTAACTCTTCCGCCAATTGGCTGAATTTCTTTTTGTTGCAAAAAACGCAATAAAAGTTGTTGCATATAAGTGCTAATGTCGCCTATTTCGTCTAAAAAAACTGTGCCGCCTTTGGCTTGTTCAAAAACACCTTTATAGTCGGAATAAGCTCCCGTAAAACTCCCCTTTTTATGACCAAAAAGTCGGCTTTCAAGCAACTGATCCGAAAAAGCCGAACAATTTACCGAAATAAAAGGTTTATGTTTTCGCGACGAATTTTTGTGAATATAATTAGCCAAAACCTCTTTGCCTGTGCCGGTATTGCCCAATATTAAAACCGAAACATTATCTGCCTGAGCAATTCTAAAAGCATCGTTGTAAATTGGTTTTAACGATTGTGTTATAAATTCGTTTGCCTTTTTGTTTTGCTGTAAATTTGTTTCCCTGATAATTGCCGAAAGTGGTGTTGCCGATTGCTCTACTTCAATAAAATGCAAATCGGGTTGCAAATAATCTTTGCTGTCGGCTGGCGATAAAATTAATAGTAATTTTGTGTTTAATTTTAATGTAGTATGAATAATATACCACGAGATTTTCATTAAACCGGTTCCGGCCGATAACAAAAAATGTAGCTCATTTTTGGAATATTCAAGAATTTTTGATTCTATTTTATTTTTTATCGTAGCCAAGTCCGTATAAACATTATTTACATCAATTTCAATAATATTTGTGCGATTATTTATAAAAGTTTTTTGCAAATAATTAAGTAATTGTAATGCTTTATCCTGATAATCACGAGTATAAAAAATTATATGCTGACTATAGTCCCAATAATAAGCCTGAATATTAACATTGGGTCCCGATTTATTTACCGATCCATCTTTATTAAAATCGTTTGCAGTTGCCAACCACGAAAAAAGTATTTTATTCATAATCACTAAATTATTTTTTTGCAATATTAAACAAAGCTATCAAATTATGAAATCAACTGTCAATATTTGACAGTTATTAATTATTCAAACACCTGATAATCAATATGTAAAATTTTGGTATATAGTTTGAAATATTTAACAGCAAAATTAAATTATGATCAAAATTTAAAAAAAACAAAACACGATTATGCACCAGTACCAGCTGAGAATTATCAAAAAAAGTAAACAAAAATTAATGAAATTAAACCCTTAAAAATTAAAAAATGAACTCTTTTTTACTAATCATCACTATTTATTTAATTCTATCTTTGCTCCTTAACATTATTGGACCACTATCAAAAAAAATAAACAGTGAATTTAAAAAAATAGACAACCAAATGCTTTCGGAGCAGGTTTTAAAAGGCCCTAAAAAAAATATAAAAGCAAAATTTATTAGAGCAAAAATTATTTTACGACTTTTAACTATCATTTTTTTTCCGTTGTTTATAATTGTGCTTTTAATATCTAAAAAACAAGAAAATAAACAAATTAAAAAACAAGAACAACAAAAAATAAATTTAACAAATAAAGATTGGACAAAACTAAAAGGATTGTTTTTTACATCAATATCCGGATTTGGCGAAATTGAATGTAACGATTGTGCTTATTCAGAAAAAATTTTTGCTTTCACTCATTCAGGAAATTCAAGTAAAACCGGCTATCAATGCCAGGATTGCGGTAATTTTCAGAAGGTGTTTTTTTTAAAAAACAATAAAATGGAAAAATTACCCGAATGTGAAAATTGTGGCGGAACCTTAGCAAGAGATAAAATACTTTTTTGCCCTAATTGTAAATCTAATAATCTTGCTTATAGGTTAAATTATATGACTTAATAAAACCTTCTTGTTAATTTGTTTTTTCTACCAAATATAATTCTTAATTGCAAATAAATCAGATGTATAGTATGATGATTTCTATGAATATAATTA
>JAFGXO010000056.1 GCA_016936595.1 Bacteroidales bacterium
AATTTTAACAGATAATAAAACATAAAACTTATTAAAATATTGAAAAATAATTTTATTCTTCAAATCTTTATTAGAAACAGCATCATACAATTATAATAAGCAACTTTTCCGGTGCAAAAATATATTAATATTCAAATAATGGATTAATAAAACTAATACATTAAATGTTGTTTAGAAGAGTTTCTCCAACCGGCTTGTGAAGAATAATCAACAAAATAAATTAGTAAATCTGCCTGAGAAGCATAATCCGTAAAATATATTTTTTTATCTGCTTGCGACGAATAATCTACAAAATACCATTTACCATCATTCCCTGAGGCTTGTGAAGAATAATCTACTTTGTAAACTTTTAAATCGCATTGAGATTCATAATCCACTACATATACTTTTACATCTGCTTGAGAAGAATAATCTACTGAATAAATATTTTGAGCATTTATAGTATTTGAAAAAATTACAAATACTAATAACAATACTGAACTGACAAACATTTTTTTAATCATCTGAGTAAAATTTAGGTTTCAATAATGTACGATTTTTTTAAAAGAAAGTTTCTTAATTTTTCGTAAATACTTAGCTTTGCAAACTTCATTTTTTAATTGAAATAACAATTTTAAAATAATATCGTTTAAAAGATGATGAAAAAGTTTATTTTAATATTTTTTATAGTTTTAGTTTCACAAATCCTTATTTCGCAAGAGCCTATATCACCAAATTTGTGTTATGTTACTGTTAATGAGGATAGTACTTGTCATGTTTTTTGGAATCACCCCGACACAGCCAGTATCCAAGGATTTATTATCAAAAGAGTTATTTTTGATGGAACAGGAGTTGTTAATGGAACACTTAATAATGTTGCTGTAATATACGATAATTCAATTACTTCCTTTATTGACACAACTTATGAATATTTTACTAATTCAAATCCTTATTTAAGAAGTGAACAATATGCTGTTAGTGCTTTTTTGTCCAGAAATGATTCTATTATACTTAGCAATATGTCTTTTCCGCAAAAAACTATTTTTTTAACAGCTGAATGGGATTTTTGCAATCAAATAGCCAATTTAAATTGGACAAAATATATCAACAAAGATATTCAAAAATATAATATTTTTTATGGAACGAACCAAAATAATCTACAGTTATTAACAGAAATTAGCCCTAACGATACAAGTTATTCTACTGAAAATTTATTAAAAAACACACAATATTATTTTAAAATTGAAGCTGTAATAAATGAAACAAATAGTTGTGAACCAGCAATTTCCGTTTCAAATTTTGATGATTTTTTCACCGGAGCAACAGTTATTCCGGACACTTTACAAAATATTTATGTTACTACTATTGATAATTCAAATATCGAAGTTTTATTCTACTGCTCTGAAAATTTTGGCATAGAAAAATTAGTATTGCAACGCGATAATGATGAACTACTTTATGAATTTTCCGGACAACAAAAATATCTGAAATATAACGACTTAACTGATGCTAACTTATTATATTATTACAGTATAAAAATTGTTGATATTTGCGGTTTAGAATCATTTATCCCTCAATCGTATAATAATCTTGTTCTTGATGTTATCGACGAAAATAAAAATTTTTATTTAACCTGGAATAATATTTTAATCAATAATAATGCTCCGGAATTTTATGAAATTGAAGTGAATAATAACGGAAATTGGGAGCTTATTAAAACAGTGCAAGGGCTTACAAACAATGATCATTTTAGCTATAACGACATTTACAATAATATTAACTATAATTCTGATTTACAATTTATTAGCTTTAGAATAATCGGAAAGTACGACACAACTTTTGTTTTTTCAAATATTATTCAGCTTCCTGTTGTTGGATTATTTTCAATTCCAAATGCTTTTAATCCATACAGTTCAAATACCGAAAACAGCTATTTTACAATCAAATGTGAATTTGTAAATAGCTATTATTTAGAAGTTTACACAGAAACCGGAAGCATTATTTTTAAATCAGATGATATAAATTACTGTTGGAGTGGCAGATACTCAAATGGTCAAGTAGTTCAGCGTGGCTCATATATTTACAGTATAACTTATGAAGATAATTCAGGCAATAAGCACAAAATTAACGGAATAATAAATGTTGTTTATTAAATCCATTCAAACATGAAAATTATCGGTTTATTAAAAGCTCTATAAATCTTAATCGGCAGTTTTGTTAATTAAATGATATTTAGAATATTTTTTTGCAATAGTTTCACCTATTATTTTTTCAAAATTATTGTGATGTTTGTAAAAAAGCAAATAATAAATTGCTATTGGAAGAATAAATCCTCCTAAAACAGTAATAATAATTGCAACCACATTAGTTCTAATATTAGTAAAACCTCCAATTACTCTAATTTTTTTCTTAGATGGGATAAGGTAACAGCCAACAATTTTATTTTTTTCAGCTAATAATTTATTCTTTGGCAACTCCCAAAATCTCACGTTAGGGAATTCATTTACTAAATAGTATTTTAAATTCTCAAAATTTAATGTGTTGGGTTTTATTTTAATATTCATCATATTTGTTAAATTTATGTTTACAAAATAATTGAAAATAATTTGTAAAAAAAATGATTTTTGACAAATTTAGCTTTTTTTTAATAAAAAGTTAAAAAAATCAATTTTTATTTTTTCTACTATAAGTATAAAGCCTCCAAATTATTTTTTATGAATTGTTTTAGTTAACTTTATCAAATTATTATTTTTAATATCTGTTTTAATTAATGCAATAAAACATATCTCTCGTTTTTCTCTTATATCAATCAATTTTAACATGAAAAGAACATTATTAACCACAATTCTAATTTTTTTAATCACAAAAATATCAGCACAAACAGGTATTCCATTTATCACAAATTATTCACCATACGAATTTGATGGTGATGGTCAAATATGGTGTATTACACAAGATAACAGAGGAATAATGTACTTTGGAGGGAATAGAGATATTTATCAGTTTGATGGTATTACTTGGAGTAATATACTAAATTCAGATTTAGAACTGGGGGCTCGCTCGATGATTTGTGATGCAAACGGAACTATTTACATTGGTTCAGTTGGCGACATAGGCTATCTAAAACCTAACGCTTTGGGAAAACTACAATACTTTTCATTAAAAAATGAAATTGATGCTGATTATCAACAATTTACTGATGTTTGGACTACAGGTAGAGTAGGAGACAATCTGTATTTTTGTTCCGAAGAATATTTATTTAGATATAATCCGGATTCTTTAACTGCTTTTAAAGTTATTGAAGAAGGAACTCATTTTCATCTGACTTTTCAAGTTAACAATGAGCTTTTTGTTAGTATCAGAGACTATGGAATAAAAAAAATTATTGGAGATAAATTAGTTGATATGCCAAGTGGAGAAAAAATATATCCATGGTTTATGTTGCGTTACGATGACAACAAATATTTAATTGATGATGACCAGAAAGGATTATTAATATATAATCCTAATGCAACTGATACTTCTAAAATATTAACAAAAAGTTTTTTTAACAAAAATGAAATCGCAAAAACTGATTCTATAATTAAGAAAAAATATTTGTATCTTGGAGCTACAGTTCTTGATAATGGAAATTATGCTTTAAGTACTATTTTGGGAGGTATTTTGATAATTGACAAAACAGGTAAAATTGTAAATATCATCGACAAACAACATCATTTACTTAGTCAAACAGTTCATTTTTTATTTAAAGATAAACAAAATCAGCTATGGGCTGGCTTAACTTATGGGATTTCAAACATTGAAATAAATTCACCATTTAGATATTTTGATGACAGATTTGGGCTTTATGGCAGCATCTATAACGCTTTTAGAAACGACAACTTATTTTACGCTGCTTCAAATGTTGGATTATTTTATTACTATAAAAATAAATTTGTTGAAATTCCTGAACTTACCGGACTTCAAGTATTTGATCCTGTTACAATTAAATATCCTAATTCAAACAAAAAATTATTAATTGTTTCAACAATATACGGCATGTATAAAGTAGAAAATAAAACTGTAACTAAATTAAATAATGAAACACCAAATATAACCACTCAATCGCAATACGACTCAACTGTAATTTGGTTAATATCAGATTATTATTTTGTAAAATATTCAATAATAGATGAGCTTTCAAAATCTGATACCATTTTTTCATTTGATTTTATACCTTATGCTTTTTGTGAAAAAGACAAAGAAAATATTTGGATTTTAGGAGATAGTAATATAATTTTACTAAATACAAATACAAAAGAAACTACAGATTTCTTTAAATATAAACCTCAAAATATTGATTTTATTGATGTTATGAATATCGACAATGATATAAAATTTTATTCAAATAAAGGCATTTATATTTTTGATAATCAATTAAATAAATTTACAACTCAAAATTTATTTGTTGATAATATAACTGAAAATCTGGGCATTTTAAAATTAGAAAAAATTTCAAATATTGAATATTGGCTAATTTTTCAAAATAATAAAAAAACATCACTTGGTATTTTAAACAAGACTGGAAACAAATTTAATATTGATTCAGTAACTTTTAAACGTTTATATGAATTTAATAATTTTTATCAAGATGGTGACAGCATTATGTGGATTATTTCACCAAATAAACTATTTTCTTTTGATAAAAAAGCCTATAAAATTGACTCATTTGTGCCTAATATTTTAATAAGAAAAATAATATCAGGAGATTCAATAATCTTTGCCGGTACTTTTTTTAATGACAATAAAATTATCAACAATCAACCAGCAAATTATAAT
>JAFGXO010000057.1 GCA_016936595.1 Bacteroidales bacterium
AAAAGGATAAATTAAATCATCAGCATCAACAAATTTCAAGTATTTTCCTTTGGCATAGCTTGCGGCTTTATTCCGGTTTGGATAATCGCCGAGGTTTTTTTCGTTAATATAAACTTTTATACGAGGGTCTTTTGCTTCGTATTGTTTTGCTATTTCAACAGTTTTGTCTTTTGAGCCGTCATCTACAATAATAAGCTCCCAATTCTGATAGGTTGACGCTATGACGCTTTCTATTGCTTCGGCAATGTATTTTTCTCGGTTGTAGGCGGTCATCAGAACGCTAACGAATGGATTATTTTGCATTATTTGCTTGTTTATACCAATTATAAAATTTTTCAATACCTTCTTTTAATGAAGTTTGTGGTGCGTAATTTAATTCTATATTTGCTTTAGAAATATTAGAAAGAGTGTGCTTTAAATCCCCTTTCTGAAATGGTAAAAATTCAATTTTTGCTTTTTTGTTTAACACTTGCTCAATTGTTTTTACTAAATTGAATAATGAAACAGAATAATTATTCCCCAAATTGAACACATCAAACGATTTTTTTTCGTAGTCTAAACATGCAACTACTCCACTCAAAATGTCATCAATATAGGTATAATCCCTAGAACTGGTGCCGTCTCCAAATAAAGAAATTGTTTTGTTTTTTTCAATACTGTCTATGAATTTTCTAATTGCTAAGTCTGGTCTTTGGCGAGGACCATAAACGGTAAAAAAACGCAATGCTACGTATTGAATATTATATAAATTTGAAAAAACTTTTCCCAAATTTTCTCCTGCAATTTTTGAAACAGCATAAGGACTAATTGGATTAAAATTTGAAATGCCTTCATTCCAAGGGAATTGTTCTATGTCTCCATAAATACTACTTGATGAAGCTGAAATTACTTTTTTAGTTTTTCTACTCTTTGCTAAATCCAAAATATTTTGTGTGCCTTCTACATTAGTTTTTATATATGCTATTGGATTCAAAATACTAGGTCTAACACCAGCTTTTGCAGCAAGGTGTATTATAACATCATAATTTTCTGTCAATTTTGCAAACAGAATATCTTTATTTGTAATATCAATTTCATAAAATTTAAAGTTTTTATAATTAAACTGATTTTTAATATTATCTAATTTATGTTTTTTAGAATAGAAATTATCGAAATTATCTATTGAAATTATATTATAATTAGTATTATCTAATAAAAAGTCAATTAAGTTACTGCCAATAAATCCAGCACCTCCCGTAATTAGTATATTCATGATTAAAGAAGTTAAATTTTAGGATTTTTAAATATAGTTCTAATAAATTTCACTAAAAAATTCGGAATATACCTTTTATGCAATAATCTTCCTAAAGATTTGTTAGGGTATATTTTGTTACTATTAATAATAATGTTTAAAAGAGCCTCTTCGTATTGAGAGGCTTGGTTTTCGTTAAACAACTTACTTGCTTTTTTGTATGCGTTTTCAGCAATTGTAAGTAGCATCGATTTATTATAATATAATTTTGCAATTTTATTGGCAAATTCTGTTGTATTATTTAGTTCAATTTTATAACCAGTTTCTCCATTGTCAATTAAATCAGGGATTCCACTGGGAATATCGAACGTAACAGGAACGCATTTATTTTTCATCGCTTCTACAACAACGTTAGGTAAACCTTCCGATAAAGAAGGCAATATAAAAACATCTGATTTTCTCAATGCTTTTAATACATCTTTATTTGCAAGTTGTCCACTAAATATTACATTTTGATAATTTTGGAACTGCGTTTTCAAAATATTTTGTTTCTCTCCAGAACCGATAATCTGAAAAATAAAATTTACTTTTAACTTTCTCAAATTATCGATAATTTGTTTAAAAAATTGTACTCCTTTTCGTTCAGTCAAACTTCCAACAAAAACAATATTTAGTATTTCATTTGTTTTTTTTTCAAAATTTTGAATGTTTGGAACAGGATAATATAGCAATTCAACTTTAGTTCTATTTTCAGTGGATAGTTTTAATTTTAATGTTTGGTAGATAAAAGTACTATAAGTAATAAATTTATCAATAATCGCTTGATATTGAGTTGCTATCCTATAGTAATAGTCAAAATCGCCATGAATAATATAAACTAATGGATTTTTAAGCTTTAAACCACTTACCAATCTTAAAGCCATGATATCGTTTGCAATAAGTATAGTTTTTTCAGAACTAATGTATTTTTTTAGTTGATTAAAAATTACAAATAAATTATCCTTTTGATTAAATTCAAAGTGTATTTGTTCTGCAACATTATATTTATCAGTAATTCTATTTTTACTACTTCCTTTTTGGTGGTAAAATATTACTTTGTATACAATCTTACTTGAGATTCTATATTTTAGAACATTTCTTACTATTGAAGCCACACCTGCATCAGAGTCGGGTAAGAAAAAAATTATTTCTTTATTTAATGCGTCCATGATACTGGATATGGTAATAATTTTGTGATTATTTTGTTCATTTTGCTATTTTTTATTTTTGCAGTATTTAGCCATTCCGGTATATCAAATAATCCAACAGTTGAAAAAAGAAGTATCAAATCATCTTCATTTTTAAGCAATAAATTATTTTCATAATTGTATTTCTTTTTTGTAAATGAAATCTTATTTATGAAATCTAATTTATGAAATGTGTCAATATGTTTTTGTTCGCAGAAATCCCTATCATCAAATTTGACAAATATACGATTTTTTTCTTTAAGCATTCTTTTCTTTCGTCTGTTCCATTTATCAAAAGCCTCTGCTTCAGATTTGTAATGCATAAAATGTATTTCAATATCACCCGGTAATACACCTATTTGATAGTAAATATCTAATGATTCATATTTTGATTTTAGTTTGAAATCAAGTTCTGATTCCATAAGTTGGTCAAAATTTTGTAATAATTTAATGTAATCAGGTGCGTTAATAAAAAGACCAACAAAAGGAGTATTATAGGGTTTATTTAAAGATTGATATACGTGACCTGCCCAACAATTGCTTGAAATAATACAAAAATCTTCCC
>JAFGXO010000058.1 GCA_016936595.1 Bacteroidales bacterium
AATAATTAAAACTAAGTTTACTTAAACTCTACTTTGTTCAACTTATTGTAAATTGAACTTAACAAAAATTAAATTACAATCCATTATTAATATTAAATTATATTATATGTTTTATAAAAAAATAATAAGACCACTTTTGTTTAGTTTTAATCCTGAAATTGCTCACAGTATTACCTTTGCTTTAATCAAATTTCCCGGTATTAACTTTATCCTTAAAAAACTTTATAACATAGAAAACGAAAAATTAATTTTTTCAAAAAATAATTTCAATGTTAAAAACAGAATTGGTCTTGCTGCAGGATTAGATAAAGATGCAGAGGCTGTAAAGCAGTTTGCTTCAATAGGATTTGGTTTTGTTGAGATAGGAACTGTTACTCCATTACCTCAGCCCGGAAACAATAAGCCCAGATTATTCAGGCTTAAAAAAAACAACGCACTAATTAATAGAATGGGGTTTAATAATTTAGGTGCTGAAAACATGAAAAAAAAATTACTAAACAAAAAATTTAATACATTAGTTGGAATAAACTTAGGTAAAAACAAAATAACTCCATTACCACAAGCGTATTCAGACTATGTAAAATCATTTGAACTATTATTTAACGAAGGTGACTATTTTGTAATAAATGTAAGTTCACCCAATACGCCTAATTTAAGACAACTACAAGATAAAGAATTTTTGAATAAAATTTTAGCCGAAACTCAAAAAATTAACCAATCAAAACCCAAGCCTAAACCATTATTCCTAAAAATAGCTCCGGATTTATCATATAAACAAATTGATGAGATTATACAACTTATTGATTATCATAATCTTTCAGGGATAATTGCAACAAATACCACAATTAGCCGACAAAGCCTTGATTATTCTGAAAGTTTTATAAATGAAATTGGTGCGGGAGGATTAAGCGGAAAACCATTAAAAGAAAAATCGACCGAAATTATTAGATACATTAAAAGTAAATCAAGTAAAGACCTGATTATTATAGGAGTAGGAGGAATATTTTCTTTTGAAGATGTAGTTGAAAAAATTGAAGCCGGAGCAGATCTTATTCAAATATACACATCTTTTATTTATGAAGGCCCTGCGATAGTTCAAAGAATAAACAAACAACTTATTAAGTATTTTTCGACAAAAAAAACAAGCTAATTGCCTAATAATAAAGTTTAAACAAAAATATTAATTAAGTTAGCAAAAAAAAAAACAATCATTCGTCAAAAAATATTTGGTAAAAAGCTAATTATTGCTAAATTTGAAAAAAAAAGTTATGCTATTATTTAATTGGGAAAATTTATCGCTAATCGGCAAGCTATATTGGATATTTGCTATTCCTTCAACAGCCATTTTTGCAATACTAATGATTCTATCATTTTTTGGTGCAGATGGAGATGCCGATATTGACGACGGAAGTGTTGACATAGGAGAAGGATTTGGCGGATTTATTCTAAGCTTTAAATCATTAATATCTTTTATGATGATGTTTGGCTGGGCAGGCATAATAAGTCATGCATTTAATTTAAACACAATTTTAACAATAATAATTGCTTTTATTACTGGGTTAGTTAGCCTATTAGCTGTAGCCGGATTACTATATTTTTTCAGCAAAATGTCATATAGTGGAACTATGGAATTAGAAAATGCTATTGGAAAAGAAGGACAAGTTGTTTTAAGAATACCAGCAAAAAAATCAGGTTCAGGACAGGTACAACTGAATGTACAGGGCAGTTTTCGAACCTTAGATGCTGTAACAGAAGAGCCCGAAGAAATAAAATCAGGAACCAATGTGCAAGTAATAGACATTGTAAACACAGATACTCTATTAGTTGTACCCAAAAGATAACAATTTTAAATAACTAAAATTAAACAATTATGAATTTTTTAAATGTTTTATTAGATGCCGGAACCGTAGTTGGTTTCTTATTTATTTTAGTGATATTTCTAGTTTTTTTAATGTTCATTCTTATCATCAGGCGTTATAAAAGATGCCCTTCAGATAAGATACTTGTAATTTACGGACAAGTTGGGAAAGCCCAAGGAGATGCAAGAACAGCAAAAGTAATCCACGGTGGAGCTGCGTTTGTGTGGCCAGTTTTTCAAGATTTTGAATTTATGGATTTGACTCCTATTCCAATTATTGTTGATTTAAGAGGAGCGTTATCCAATCAGAATATTAGAGTAAATGTACCTGCAAGATTTATGGTAGGTATATCAACCGAAAAAGGCGTTATGCAAAATGCAGCAGAACGTTTATTAGGTTTAACCCTAAATAATATTCATGATTTAGCATCGGATATTATCTTTGGACAATTACGTGTAGTAATTGCAACGATGAAAATAGAAGAAATTAATAGCGACCGCGAAAAATTTCTTGCAAACGTAACCGAGGCAGTAGAACACGAATTGAAAAAAATCGGGCTAAAACTTATCAACGTTAACGTTACCGATATTACTGATGATGACGGTTATATTGAGGCATTAGGAAAAGAAGCAACAGCACATGCAATAAACGAAGCCAAAAAATTAGTTGCAGAAAAAGACAGAGATGGAGCAATTGGAGAAGCAAACGCCAGAAGAGAACAAAGAATCCAAGTTGCAAGTGCAAATTCACAAGCAGAAATTGGAGAGGCTAACGCAGAGCAATCAAAAAGAGTTTCAGTTGCAGAAGCAAATGCAACAGCCGTTGAAGGAGAAAATATTTCTCAAACTAAAATTGCAGAATCAGAAGCCAAGAAACGGGTTGAAGTTTCTGAAGTAATGAAACAAGCTGATATTGCAGAAAAAACAAATCAGGCAAATGCAAAACAAGCAGCTTATGATGCAGAAAAAGAAGCAGAGATAACTCGTGCTCAAAGAGATAAAGCTACTCAATATGCCAACATAGTAGTTCCTCAGGAAATTGAAAAAGAAAAAATTGAAATAGCAGCCGAAGCAGAAGCAGAAAGACTAAGACGCGTTGCAAAAGGTCAAGCAGATGGTAAATTTGCCGAAATGGAAGCTATTGCAAAAGGTACTTATGAAATTTTAAGTAAACAAGCTGAAGGTTTTAAACAAATAGTTAATGCTGCCGGAAACGATACAAATAGTGCTATTCGTTTACTTATTGCCGATAAACTTGAAGAACTTGTTAAAATTCAAGTTGAAGCAATTAAAAATATTAAAATTGATAAAGTTACTGTTTGGGACGGTAACGGTGGTGAAGGGAACGGATCGACAGCAAATTTTGTAAAAGGACTTATGGGAGCAGTTCCTCCAATGGAAGATTTATTTAACATGGCAGGAATGAAACTACCAGAATATCTTGGCAAGAAAATTGACACCTCTGATAAAACAATTATCGAAGATAACGACAAAGCAGAAGGATAAATAACATCTCTAATATTAAAAACTCGTACATTTGTGCGAGTTTTTTTATAAAGAAAAAAAATGAACCATAGGATTACCGAAGAAGATGTAGATCTAAAATTTAAGGATTTTTTAAAAAATTGCCATAGATGCAAAACCGAAGACGATAAAAAACTCCTTGAAAAAGCATTCAAATTTGCTAAAATTGCACACCAAGGGCAAACCAGATATAATGGAGACGCCTTTATTAACCATCCTCTCGAAGTTGCAAAAATTGTAACTATAGACATCGGATTGTCTGCAATTTCGGCTGCTGCTGCAATGTTGCACGATACTCTTACTAACTCCGAAGACATTGATTCTTCATTCTTTAAAATAAGTTTTGGAAAAAAAGAAGCAAAAGAAATAATTTATCTTGTAAATAAACTTACTAAAATTAAAGGAACTTCAAACTACTTTGATACCGACAAATTAGTTGTTTATAAACAAGTTGTTGAAAGCCTTTCGGAAGATATAAGAATAATTTACATAAAAATTGCAGATAGATTGCATAATATGCGAACTCTTGATGCTCTTGAACCACATAGAAAACTAAAAGTTGCAAACGAAACAATGTATGTATATGCTCCTTTAGCTGACCGACTTGGATTGTATAACATAAAAACCGAACTTCAAGATTTGGCATTTAAATATCTTCAGCCAAAAAATCACTCCATAATTGCTTTACGCATAAAAGATGATAAATGGAGAAATATAATGAAACTTAATAGATTTGCACTCCCAATTATATATGAACTAACAAAAGCAAAAATTGACTTTGAAATAAAAAGCAGACAAAAATCAATTTATTCAATATGGCAAAAAACTAAACGTAAAAAAATTTCCATAGAAGAAGTTTACGACATCTTTGCAATAAGAATAGTATTTAATCCAAAACCCGAAAACTCTGAAATTGAAGACTCATTTGTTATTGCCAATATTATTAAAAATATATATGAAAATAAACCAGATAGAACAAGAAATTGGATAGATCAACCCAAAAGTAACGGATATACTGCTCTTCATATAACAGTTAAAGATCAATTTGGAAAATGGGTAGAAGTTCAAATTAGGTCTAAACAAATGGACGACATAGCTGAACACGGTCTTGCTGCACATTGGAAATATAAAGGATTAGAAGCTCGAAAAGAAGAATTTGACAGAAAAATTAATGACCTTAAAAAGAAATTTGAAAACATTGATCCTGAAGAAATCAATTACTCTAAAGACTTTAAACTTCTGTTTACCACCGAATTATATGTTTATACTCCAAAAGGAAAAGAAATTACTTTAGACGTTGGAGCAACAGTTTTAGACTTTGCATTTGCGATTCATTCAAATTTGGGATTACATTGTGTAGGAGCAAAAGTCAATAATGTATTAAAACCAATCGATTATAAATTACAAAGCGGCGACGAAGTATTTATTATTACTCTCAGAAACCAAACCCCAAAAAAAGAATGGATAGATATTGCCGTTACATCAAAAACAAAAAATTATCTCAAAGAATATTTTAAAAGTGAACTTATTGACGAAAAAGAACTTGGGCAAACAATTCTAAATGAAGTATTAGAAGAATATAAAACCCAACCAAGTTCGGAACTATTTCATCATTTAAGAAATTATTTTCAGCAAAACAAAAGAAATTTATATATTAATATTGGAAATTCTAAAATTGATAAGGAACAACTAAAAGCTGCTATTAAAAAATTTAACAAATGGAAAATTAGAAATTTCTTTAAACCAACACTTTCTAAAGAAAATATTGAACTAAACTCTAAAAATTTCATCATTT
The DNA here is from genome assembly GCA_016936595.1 of Bacteroidales bacterium. GTDB lineage: Bacteria > Bacteroidota > Bacteroidia > Bacteroidales > JAFGUD01 > JAFGUD01. The sequence goes on from JAFGXO010000058.1 coordinate 5,178, forward strand.
CAAAATGTTGTAACCCGATACCGGGCGACGAAGTTGTTGGAATTACTACAAATGAAAACATTGTAATTCATCGAAAAAATTGCAATGAATTATCAAAAATAGAAGAAGCAAAAAAACAATTTTCACTTACTTGGAAAATGTACAGAGCAAAATCATTCTATACTCGTTTAGAAATTGAAGCTGAAAATCAAATGGGAATATTTTACAAAATATCAAGAGTTTTATCAAAAGATTTAGAAGTAAATATAAAATCTCTTCATTTTGAAACTTTAGATGATGAGTTCATAATGTCAGGCTGGTTAGAAATATTTGTACTAAATAAAGAACACCTCAATAAAATAATAGCAGAAATCAAAGAAATATTCGGAGTAATAAAAGTAGAAAGATTATTAGAGATTTGATTTTTAATAATCAGAAAAAAATTATTAACTTTGTAAAAAAAATATAACATGGAAGAAACTCCCACAAAAAACACAACATTAGCACGTGCAGAAAATATTATTAACCGTCACATTATTTGGGCAATGGCTTCAGGAGCAATTCCAATTCCGTTTGTTGATGCAATTGGAGTAATGTTCATTCAAAACGATATGCTTAAACAACTTAGTAAAATTTACGGTTATGATTATAACGAAAACATTGGGAAAAGCATAGTTGCAAGTATTATTGCTTCATCTTCGGCAAAAGGAATTTCAATACTTTTTAAACCTATAAAAGCCGCCGACAGAATAATGATGTCGATATTTTCCGGTGCATTTACCTATGCTATAGGCAGAATATTTTTAAGCAATTTTGAACAAGGCATTGCACTTATAGACATTGACTTAGAAAAAGGAGAAGAACTTTTTGACGAGTTTTTTGAACAAGGAAAAGATATGCTTAAAAATTCAAAAATTAGAAAAAGCAAAAAATCCAAAGAAGAACGAAAAAAACATAGAGAAGAAAAAAAGGAAGCTAAAAATAAAGAATAACAAAAAAACCGATTAAATTTTAATCGGTTTTTTTATAAATCAATAATTCATTAAATCGTTAAGCACTACCCACGAAGCATAAATCCCAAAAATTGAAGGTAAATAAGATATTGTGCCTAAAGTTGTTTTTTTATTTTCAGATTCAACCAACTTCACACTTCCATCAATAATTTTTTCGGGAGAAAAAATAGCTTTAACACCTTCATAAACGCCCAATCGATGCAATCTTTTTCTTAAAATTCGTGCAAGCGGACAATCATGTGTTTGAGAAATATCTGCAACAGATACCATTGTGGGATCTAATTTTCCTCCAGCACCCATCGAAGAAACTACCTTTAAACCAAGCTTTACGCTATGAAAAAGAAGTTGTACTTTGGGAGAAAGCGTATCTATAGCATCAACGATATAATTAAATTTATCTGAAGTTAAAATCTCTTGTACAATTACTTGATTGACATATAAATTTATTACTTTTAATTCTAATTTTGGGTTTATAGATTTAAGTTTTTCACCCAAAATTTCAGCCTTAGATTTTCCAATATTTGAAGTTAATGTATAAATCTGTCTGTTCAAATTTGTTTCACAAATGGTATCACTATCAACAATTGTTAATCTACCAACACCTGCCCTGCATATCATTTCAGCGGCTATTCCCCCCACTCCACCTAATCCTACAACCAATACATGAGCATCTGCAAATTTTTTATAATTATCACCTACTAATAATTTGGTTCTCTCTTGCCAATTTTTAAAATCTAACATAACATAAATTTTTAGCGGCTCAAAAATAAACAGTTTTATTTAATTTAAGAACTATGATAAAAAAAAAGGATTAACAACAAAAATATATATTAATGCTTTATATATGGTTTTATTAGTAATGCTTGAAAACTGTATAAAAATAACAAACAAATTCACATAAATTTTTAGTTAAAATTTAAAATAATTCGTTATAAAATCA
>JAFGXO010000059.1 GCA_016936595.1 Bacteroidales bacterium
CTCACAAACAACACCGTCCTTCCTTCTCCCTTAGAGATATCTTGCATTTTCCCGATTGCTTTTTTTTGAAATTCGGCATCACCTACGGCGAGTACTTCGTCCACTACGAGGATTTCGCTATTGAGGTGTGCAGCAACTGCAAAGCCGAGACGCACGTACATGCCTGAACTATAACGTTTTACGGGCGTGTCCACGTATTTGGCTATTCCGGCAAAATCAATTATTTCGTCTAATTGTTTGTTTATTTCTGATTTTGTCATACCCAGAATTGCACCATTAAGAAAGATATTTTCTCTTCCTGTAAGCTCCGGGTGAAATCCTGTACCTACTTCAAGAAGGCTTGCAAGTCTGCCGTTTACTTTTATAAAACCTGTTGTAGGGCCTGTAACTCGTGATAATATTTTTAAAAGCGTGCTTTTTCCTGCTCCGTTTTTGCCTATTATACCAAGAACTTCGCCTTTTTTTATTTCAAAATCAATATCTTTTAATGCCCAAACATATTTCCCTCCTGCTTTTGCTAACGTATTTTCTTGTCCAATTTTTAATGATGGGTCGTCTTTCCCTCTAATTCTTGCCCACCATCTGTTTATGTCGTGGCTAAGGGTACCGGTTCCTACAACGCCAAGTCGGTATTGTTTTGATATGTTTTCTAATTTTACAGCTATGTCTGACATTTATTTGAAGGTTAAGCATGCTTCCGCCACGTAGATTACATAAATTTTTGCTAACAAACTAAAAATCAGCAAAATAATGTTCTATAAGCTTATTGTAATATTTATAATTTCAAAGTATTTTTGAAACTAAATTTTTATTAATTTCAACAAGTAAATTTGTTGCTAGAGAATCAATTCTCAATGCAATTTTATATTTTCCTCTAAACTCCACTAATTGACCTTGTAATCCTCTTAATTGTCCAAATCTTATTTTTACTTTTTCATTTAATCTAAAATCTTCGTTTGAAATATCAATTTGAGACGAGTAATCTAACATTTTTTTAATTGTTTCAATTTCTTCATCTCTAACTGCAACTTTTTGTCCGCCAATAGTAACAAATTTAACAAAACCAGAAATCAATTTAGGTATTTCATAATATTGTTTCAGGTTAACTCTAACAAACACATAAGAATTAAACAAAGGAACTTCAACTTTTTTCAATCTGTCTTTCCATTGTCTAAGTTCTTTTTTTAAAGGCAAATAAACTTCATAATTATAATTTTGCAACTGCTCATTTACCTTTTTTTCGGCTCTTGGTTTTGTATAAATAGCAAACCATTTAGGTTGTATTTTGTTTAACTGATTTATTTTTTCCATATCCGAAAATTATGTGCAAAGATATAACTTTTATTAAAAAATAGCAACAAATAAAAAAGTAACTGAATTAACAAATTATTCTTTTTACATGTTTTGCAATTGATAAACAAGCCGTTAAACCCGGAGACTCTATGCCAATTAGGTTAATAAAATTATCAAACCCTAATTTTTGTTCATTTAAAATAATAAAATCTTTAAACTCTTTTGCGTTATTAGTCAATTTAGGTCTTATACCTAATTGATCGGCATGCAAATCGTTTATATTCAAAAATGGAAAAAATCTTTTTGCAGCATCATAAAATTCCTTCAAATTATCTTTATTAACAGAATAGTCAATTTTTTTTTTATCTAAAAAAACAGCATTGGGCCCAAGTTTTAATCCTCTGTTTATATCAATTGTTGCATGGATGCCAAGGCTAACTTGCTGATTTGGAACAGGGTAAATCAAACTATTTACAAGTTTGTTTTTTCCATTCCCAACAGAAAAATATTCGCCCTTCCAGTAGTGCAGATTATATTCGGGATTTATAATGCCAGCCATAAAAGAAATTTTATCGGCATTTAAACCTGCTGCATTTATAATAATTTTTGAAGAAAAACTAAAAGTAGAATTTTCTTCTTTTATAGTTATTTTATAACCTTCATCTATTTTAAAAATTCCAATAACCTCAGAGTTATAAACTATTTGTGCTTTATTGATAAAAATTTCTCGTTCTAAACTTTTCATTAAAGAATGACTATCAACGATACCTGAATTGGGAAAATACAGTGCACCAATAGCATTCACATTTGGCTCCTTATTTTTTAATTCGTCAATAGAAATTTTCCTGGCATCTTCAACTCCATTTTTTTTTGCATTTTCTAAAATGTCATCTAATTTTTTTAATTCAACTTCATCAGTGGCAATAATATATTTTCCGCATTTTTTATGAGGGACTTCATTTTTTTCACAATAATCATAAATAAGTTTATTGCCTTGAACGCAAAGTATTGCTTTTAAAGAATTTTGAGGATAATATATGCCTGAATGAATAACTTCGCTGTTTCGGCTTGAAGTTTCCTGACCAAATTTTTCATTTTTTTCAAGAACAACCAAATTTGAATATGTTTTAGACAATTCTGCTGCAATTGCCAAACCTACAACTCCGGCTCCAATAACAACAATATCAAAATCCATTAAACTATTTTTATTTTTTTCAACCACATAAGGCACATAAGCACACATAAGTTTGACAATATCTGAATTATTTTAATTCATTTAAAGCTTTCAAGTTCTCTTTTTCGTCAAAAATGGCTCTGACAGGAATTTCAAACCCTTCTATTTGAGAATTTTTAATTTTTCCGTCGTTTGTTTTTTTTATTAGCTCATATTCTTCGTCTTTCAAAACGTATTGTTCTACAAATTCTTTTTCAGGGTCGATAATCCAATATTCGCCAACTCCATGAATTGCATAATCCACAAACTTAACTCCTCTGTCGTTTTTCTCGGTGCTTTTTGATAAAATTTCCACAACAAAATCGGGAGCAGGAAAAAACATTTGGTCATCGGTAAAATCTTTTGCTTTTTGGTTTTTGAAAAAACAAATATCAGGTTCAAAATCGTTGCGTGTTAATTTGATTAGTATTTTTTCTACACCAACATAACCAAGATTGTTTGTTACAACATAATTATTCAATAAACTTGAAAATAATAAGGTAGCACGATTATGGCGTAACATTACAGGCGAATGAACTATAATTTTGCCATTTATAAATTCGGCTTTCGTACTTGGTGTGATTTTTTCGTAAAACTCCAAACGTTTTTGATTTTCTTCTACTATTTTTTTCATTAAATATCTTATAATAATCAAAAAGATAAGCTGAATTAAGAATTGGTTCTAATAATTTATTTTGGATATGCATAATATTTTTTTTTATGCAAATTTATCAAAATAAAAACAAAATTTCAAGTTAAAAATTATTACTAGTCAGACAATGTTTTTTGCCAATTCCAAGCCGATAATAATGCATCAGCTAATGAAAGCTCAGTTTTCCAACCAAGTTCGGCATTAGCAAAAGAAGTATCTGCCCAAACTTGCTCAATATCGCCCTCTCTTCGAGGAGCTATTTTAAAATTTATGTTTTTTCCGGTAACTTGTTCAAAAGTTTTAATTATTTCCATTACAGAATTTCCGTTTCCGGTACCTATATTAAACGTTTCAAAATCAGATTTATTTTTACGATCAATAAGTCGTTCTGCAGCAACAAGATGAGCTTTTGACAGATCAACAACATGGATATAATCACGTATTGCGGTTCCGTCCGGAGTATTGTAATCGTTACCAAAAACTGCAAGTTGCTTTCTTAAACCGGCAACAGTTTGAGTAACGAAGGGTATTAAATTATTAGGAACACCAATTGGTAATTCTCCAATTAATGCTGATTTATGAGCACCAATAGGGTTAAAATAACGCAATGCAATAGATTTAAAATTTGATGTTGATTGTACAAAATCATTGATAATTTCTTCGGCAATTTGTTTAGTGTTGCCATAAGGAGAATTTGCCGGAACAATAGGTGAATTTTCGGTTACAGGTAAAATATCCGGTTGTCCGTAAACAGTACAAGAAGAAGAAAAAATTAAATTTTCGATTTGATTATTATTCATTCCTAGCAAAACATTAATTAGAGAATTAATATTGTTTTGATAGTACATTAAAGGCTTTTGAACTGATTCCCCTACTGCTTTATAAGCAGCAAAATGGATAATTACATCAAAATTTGTATTATTTTTAAAAAAATCGGCTGTTTTTTGAACATTAGACAAATCAAAATTATGAAATTCAGGTTTTATCCCTGTAATTTTTTGTATTCCATCAAGAACTTCAATTTTAGAATTAGACAAATTATCAATTATCACAACTTCATATCCGGCTTCAATAAACTCAACAGCTGTATGGGATCCAATATAACCGGTACCTCCGGTAATTAAAACTTTTTTCATTCTCAAAATTCGTTAACTATTTTAATAATATAATCAATTTGAACATCGTTCAGAGCAATATTCAGGGGCAAACTTAACACTTCATTTTGTATTTTTTCAGTTATTTCATAATCCAGATCAAAATACTTTTCAAAAATTTTCATTTTTATCGGTAATACAGAATAATGAACAACAGTTTGTATTCCATTTTGCAACAAATAATTTTGTAGTTCGTCTCTTTTTAGACATTTTACAACAAATAAATGCCAATTATGCGATTTATCTCCATTGTTTTGTGGCAGAATTATTTTCTCGTTAATAATTTCTTTCAAATATCTATTAGCAATTCTTAATCGTTTTTGATTATTCAAATCAAGATATTTTAACTTTACATTTAAAATAGAAGCCTGTATTTCGTCTAAACGAGAATTAAAACCGTCAAAAACAACCTCTCCTGAAACATCTTTGCCATAATTTCTAAAAGTTTTAATAGTTTGAGCTAACTTATTGTCATTGGTGGTAATTGCTCCCGCTTCACCTATGGCTCCAAGATTTTTTGTAGGATAAAAACTAAACGCACAAGCATCTCCAAGATTACCCACTTTTTTATCTTGATAAACTACTCCATGAGCTTGAGCTCCATCTTCAATAATTTTCAGATTAAATTTTTGTGCAGTTTCCAAAATTTTGTTCATTTGGGCAGTCTGTCCATACAAATGAACAACAAGAATTGCTTTAGTTCGATGAGTAATTTTTTCTTCTATTAAATCAGGGTTGATATTAAAGGTAAATTCATCGGGTTCAACAAAAACGGGTACTAAATTATTTTTGGTAACACCCAAAACAGATGCAAAATATGTATTTGAAGGGACAATAATTTCATCGTCATCGTCAAAAAAACCTAATTGTTTATATGCAGCTATAGTAATTAAAAGAGCATCAAGACCACTACCTACCCCTATGCAGTATTTTGTTCCGCAATATTTTGCAAAATCATGTTCAAATTTTTGAACATTTTGTCCTAAAACAATTTGATTTGAATGTAAAACATCTGTAACAGCGTTTGTTAATTGAGGTTCATATAACTGATTTATTTTATCTATTTCTAAAAAGGGAATTTTCATTAGTTAGTGAATTGAGCATTGTACTGGTTTTAATTTCTTCTCTTAATTATTATTTCTAAGTTTTTAGTTTTTAATTTTAAACTGTGTCCATAAAAGATTGTTCAACTTTGTTAAAAAGCACAATACCTACAGCCAAAAGAACAATCATAAAAATAAAGCTATAAAGCAAATACGACAAATCAAAAGATCCTTTACCGAGCAAAGAAAATCTAAATGTTTCAACAATAGGAGTAACCGGATTAGCAAGAATAATAAACTTGTATTTTTCAGGAATTTCGGATAAAGGATAAATAATTGGTGTTGCATACATCCATAATTGAATTCCAAAACCAACTAAATTTGTTAAATCACGATATTTTGTAGTAAGAGACGAAATGATAACCCCAAAACCTAATCCTAATCCGGCCATAATAATTACAAGCACAGGAATTAACAAAATATAAATATTAGGACCAAAATGGGCTCCACTAATTTTAAAATAAATCATGAAAGCAACAAGAAACAAGAATTGAATAGCAAATTGAATTAATCCGGAAATTACAACTGAAACAGGCATAGTTAAGCGAGGAAAATAAACTTTACCAAAAATACCTGCATTTGCAACAAATGTATTAGAAGTTGATTTTAAAGCTGCTGAAAAATAACTCCACGCTGTTATACCGGTCATGTAAAAAAGCATTTTAGGCAAACCATCGGTGGAAATTCCGGCTATACTACCAAAAACCACTGTAAACATTAGAGTAGTTAGTAAAGGTTGAATAATAAACCACAAAGGGCCTAAAATAGTTTGTTTGTATTTAGCCACAAAATCACGACGAACAAAAAGCACAATTAAATCGCGATAACGCCACAATTCTTTTAAGTTAACATCAAAAAGATTTCTTTTAGGACGAATTTCTAATGTCCAATTCTGATTTTCTGCCATAATATTTTTTTTATACTAAAAGAGCACAAAGATAATTAAACTAAGCACATTCTACAATGATAAACATACAATTATTGGTTTTGTTCATTCACAAAAAAAACCGCAAGTAATTATCACTCACGGTTTTATTATCAAATTTTGAACAAAATTATTTTATTCTCATTTTATAAAAAGATCTATACACAAAGAACAATGCAATAATCAAGAAAGCACCACCAACATAAGGAGCTGCAGCCTGGAACTTTTCGGCAATTGATATTTCCATTGCGAGCAAACCAAATAAAGTAGTAAATTTAATAATCGGGTTTAAAGAAACAGAAGAAGTGTCTTTAAAAGGATCACCAACTGTATCGCCAACAACAGAAGCATCGTGCAAAGGCGTGCCTTTTTCTTTCATATCTACCTCGATAACTTTTTTAGCATTATCCCACGCACCACCGGCGTTTGCCATAAATAGAGCTTGAAATAATCCAAAAAATGCAATAGACACAAGATAACTGATGAATAAAGAAACAGGAGCGTTAGTTCCGGCAGGTGCCGAAAGAAAAGCAAAAGCCAAAGCAAAAGAGAATATAGCAACAAAGATATTAATCATACCTTTTTGTGCGTATTGAGTACAAATTTTAACAACTTTATTAGAATTTTCAGAAGAAGCACGTTTAGGAGCATTAGGATCAAGGTTTATATTTAGTTTTATAAATTGAACTGCTTTATAAGCTCCGGTTGTAACAGCCTGAATAGATGCACCTGAGAACCAATAAATAACAGCACCACCCAATAAAAATCCAAAAATTGTAAATGGATTAAGTAAGTTTAATATCGTAACAGGATCAACACCAAGTTCACCTTTAATTAAAAGAATTAAAGAAAAGATCATTGTTGTAGCACCAACAACAGCAGTACCAATTAGCACTGGTTTTGCAGTAGCTTTAAATGTATTTCCAGCTCCATCATTACTTTCGAGATAAAATTTAGCCTTTTCAAAATCAGGTTTAAAACCAAAATCTTTTTCAATCTCTTCTTCAATTCCTTCGGTTTCTTCTATTAAAGACAATTCGTAAATTGATTGAGCATTATCAGTAACCGGTCCATAACTATCAACAGCAATCGTAACAGGTCCCATTCCGAGCATACCAAAAGCAACAAGCCCAAAAGCAAAAATTGTTTGATAATTCATAACGTCAACTAAACTACCGCTGGCCCAGTAAGCAATAAACATTAAACCAAAAAATACCATACCAATCCAAAAAGCACTATAATTACCGGCTACTAAACCAGATAAAATATTTAATGAAGCACCACCTTCTTTTGAAGATTCAACAACTTCTTGAACATGAGTAGATTTTGGGCTTGTGAATAATTTTACAAACTCAGGAATAATAGCAGCAGCAAGAGTACCAACACTAAAAATAAGAGCAAGAGTAAACCACAAATTACTTGGCATATCAGGGTTATTGCCTAATAATAAATAACTAACTAAAAAGCTTAAACCAATTGATAATAAAGAACTTATCCAAACCAACCAAGTTAAAGGTTTTTCAAAATCCAAATCATCTTTATTTTGATATTTAATTTTGCTAATTAAACCGTTGATATAAAATGCACCAACAGAACTAACAACCATCATAATACGCATAATAAACAACCAGATCAATAATTCAATCTGAATATCAACATTAGTAACAGCAAGAATGATAAAAGTAATTAAAGCAACACCGGTAACACCGTAAGTTTCAAAACCATCAGCAGAAGGACCTACACTATCTCCGGCATTATCGCCTGTGCAATCAGCAATAACTCCCGGATTACGAGGATCATCTTCGCCAATTTTGAAAACAACTTTCATTAAATCAGAAGCAATATCGGCAATTTTAGTAAAAATACCACCGGCAATACGAAGAGCACTTGCACCAAGTGATTCACCAACAGCAAAGCCAATAAAACTATATCCGGCATATTCTCCGGGAACAAAAAGTAAAATTGCAAGCATCATTGTAAGTTCAAGACTAACAAGCATAACGCCAATACTCATACCTGCATCAAGCGGAATATTAAGCAATTGCAAAGGTTGACGTTTTAAAGAAGCAAAAGCCATTCTGCTATTAGCTAAGGTATTAATTCTAATTCCAAAAAAAGCAACAGCATACGAACCAAGAATACCGATAATTGTCCAACCAATAATCATAGCCACTCCTGTAAAAGGAACTTCTTTTAAATAACCAAAATAAAAAGCGAGCACTACTGTGATTATTAAAAACAAAGCAATTAAAAATTTACCTTGTTGAAAAAGGTAAGTTTTACAAGTACCGTAAATTACTTTACCAACTTCGAGCATAGATTTGTGGGCAACATTTTTCTTAACTTTTAAATATTGCAAAAAACCAAATCCAATTCCAAGAAAAGTAATAATGAATCCCCAAATCAACAAAGGACTATCCTTTATTGCATCAGGAATAACTAAATCAGCCTCGCCTGCAAATGAGAAAACCGGCAATAAAAAAATTGCCAATAAAGCGAGTAATTTTTTGTTTTTCATATTCTTTAATTTATAGTTAAAAATTTTCACAAAAATATAATATTCAGCATTTTTTATGAAAAATTACATAAGGTTTATGGCTATATTTTTCAGTATTGTTTTTTGAAAAGTTTTTTTATACTTTTGAAAAAAATTTTTTAGTTTTAAAAAAAACAAAATCATTACTAAAAATCGCAAAAATGAGAGGAAAATCAAATTTTATATTCAACGAAAAACAAGACACATACACAATTCAACTAAAACGACAATTTAGATGGTGGTACTTATTACCTCTTTTATTATTGCTTTTATTAGTAAAATGCAATCAAACCATTGAATATCAAACTATTGATGCCGACACAAAAATACCTTTAGAAAACACACAAGTAGATGTAAAAATTTCTGATTTTAATTACGCCCAAAGTCAATCAACTGATGAAAAAGGAAAAACAAAATTTTCGGTTGGAAGATACCCCATTTATAAGCTCTTATTTACCTCTTTTACAGAAAATGTAACAACATTTGCCTCACACGCCGGTTACAAAAATGCGTCTTTTAATGATTTACTAAAAAATATAAATAAAAAATTAAACATTATTGAGCTCGAAAAAGAAAGCATGGCTCAAATTGTTGTTATAGACTCAATAAGCCGTGAACCTTTACAAGGAATTACCGTAATGCTTGAAACAGGAAATTTAAATCAAACCAAAATAAGTGATGCAAATGGTGTAGTGGTTTTTGATTCAATATATTTTGAAGATAATTCGGAAGCAGTTGTATCAACCCAAAGTGCAGATTACGAAGATGTTAGAAGATATTATCAGATACAACTTCCCGAAACACTGAACGACACTATTGCTCTTCTTGCAATCGACGACGGAGGTTTAAGAGGAGAAAGAGGAGACATTACAATTAACTTAGCATGGGAAAGCACTGATGACCTTGATTTATACTTAAAAGATCCTTGCGGAAACCAAATATATTTTGATGCACGCAGCAACGATTGTAATGGAGGCAGCGGTTACCTTGACCTTGATGCAAACGCAGATGAAAACAACCTAATAAGTGACCCACAAGAGAATATTTATTGGAACAAACCAAGTCCAGGAGAATATCTTGTTTATGTACATTTTTACCGACGAAATGATTTACGAAAAGTTCCATTTACAGTAACCGTAATTCTTAAAAATGAACGCTATGTTATTGACAGCATAGCACCGGCTCAGGATAAATTTGTAATTGTTGACACTATTAGAATAGACTAAATTTAGTAGAATAAAAAACTCAGATTGTATCACGTTTTAAAAGTTTTTTTTCAAAAAATCTGTTGCCATTTTTAATGATAACTCTGCTTCTTGTTTTGAACATTCTCCAAGATTATGAGATATATCGTTTCTTAAATCTCTAAATCCTGAAAGAAAAGAATATTCGCGATAAGAAATTATTTTTAGATGCTTTGCTTTTGAAAAAACTTGATTTGATGCTAATTCTCCATTTTTTTTAAGCTTGTCAGATAATATATTTTCGATAATTTTAAACGATTCAACAAGACTATCGCTATACAATCCAGAGGCAATTAAGTAAACTGAATGAAGAAAATGTTTATAATATTTTTTATTAATTTCCGGTTTTAAAATATCTAAAAGAATTTTAGTTTTTTCAATTCCTACTTTAAGCAAATATTCATCGGCACTTACAGAATAATTAAGAATTTTAAACACACCTTTTAACTTCACTAAAAAAACTTTATTCAAAACATTCATCTCAAAAAAATTATATATTTTTCATGACAAAAATAACATTTTTTTTGATACAATTATTATCATCTCAAAAGTAAACAAAAAAATAAAGATGTTTTTTACGGTTAATAATTACAAAAAAACAATTAAACTATAACATTAAAAGCTATATTTAAACCTTAAATAAATCAATGAAATAAGCTTTTGTTCTTTTTGTAAAGAAATTGGATTTAACATTTTTCCGGTAAAAATTTGAGAGACAAAAGAAAATTCAACATCTTGGCTAATTGCAAAGCCGATATTTGGCGACAAAAAGAACCAATTATTAGCACTCATCCACATAGCAGCTATTGATGTATTAATAACCGGAGAAATAGGATAAGCAACTTGTAAAACAGCCGAATATTTTGAAAAGGAAAGACTTTTAACATTCATTGGAGCATCTTGAATTTTAAAAATATTATCTACATTAAGATTTCCGGCAGCTTGATTATACAAAAACTCAGCAGTTATTATAGTGCTATTTGTAAACATATAATCAAATCCCAACGAAGCTACAAAAGCACCGCTTGTATCAGAGAAATTATCAACGGGGTGCAAATATGAGCCCTCGCCTCTGAAAGAAAATTGCCAAATATTACCCGACCAGCCCAATCCTCCAACTACATCTTGATTGTTCAAAGAACCTGCAATTATTTGGAAATCATAATTTAACAAATTAAATTTATACATCATTGCAGCAGTAAGAGCAGTATCGGAATTTAATTTTGCCGCAAACTCAATACTTGAAGCATAATTTCTAAAATATTGAATATTTATTGCATCAGAGCCAGGTTTTTCGCCATAATCAAAATCAAAAAAAGAATAATTATTAAACAAATCATTGGGATTCCAGACAAAAGTCATACCCCAATTAATTCTTTGGCGTCCAATAGTAGCTTTAAATTTACCAACTTCATATTGAAAATATAATCTATCAATATTAGAATTTAAAACATAAGAATTTCCATCGGCAACATTAAAAGATAAATCGAAAAAACCTCTATCTACGTCAAAATAATTACTATAGTTTGGTGTATATTTAGCAGTTTCGCCATACATTAAACGATTTCTAACTTCCAAATCGAAAGTCAAGTTTTTAACACCGAAATAATTAAACATCAACCTGTTATGTACTAAGCCATCATTAACCCAATTACCGTTTATACTATCAATAATTGTTTGATTCATGTATGATAGATAACCGTTAAGATAGTATTTTTTTTGTTTAGTGGTTTGCGAAAACGAAATTGATGCAAGCAAAAGTATTACAGTTATTGATATTATACGTTTCATTGGAAATATGTTATTTGCTCTAATATTTTTTTGGGACAGAGCATTCAGATGAATTTTAAATATTTTGTTTCAATTAAGATAAACTGAAGAATTTAACTAAATGTATGCAAATATTGCAAGTAACTTCATGCTTCAAAAGACTTAACAAATTTTCAACTACTTAGTTACATCAGAAATAATTTTACCGTCTTCCAGAGTAACAACACGCTTAGCTTTTTCAATAACTCTGCTATCGTGAGTAGAAAAAACAAAAGTAGTACCCTCTTTTTCATTAAGATTTTTCATTATTTCTAAAAGAGTGTTAGTTGAAACAGAATCTAAGTTTGCAGTTGGCTCATCGGCTAAAACAAATTTAGGTTTAGAAGCCAAAGCACGAGCCACAGCCACACGTTGTTGCTGACCTCCGGACAACCTGGAAGGTCGACTATTAATTCTGTCACCTAAACCAACAGCTTCGAGCAATTTTATACTTCTTTGACGTCGTTCTTTTTTATTCACTCCTTGAAGACTCATTATAAATTCTACATTTTCGAGAGCAGTAAGAACCGGAATTAAATTATAAGCCTGAAAAACAAAACCAATGTATTTCATTCTAAAATCAATCATCTGAGAATCTTTTAATTGAGTGATATCAGTTCCGTCAACAAAAATATTTCCGTCGGTAACATCATCAAGACCTCCAATCATGTTTAGCAATGTAGTTTTTCCGGAACCCGAAGGACCAACTATAGCCGTAAATTCACCTTGATTAATATTCAACTCAACACCACGAACCGCATGAACTTTAACCTCGCTTGTTGAGTAAATTTTATTTACGTTTTTAACTTCTATTATTGACATATTTTAATGTTTTGAATGTTTTATAATTAATTGGTTCAAGATAAAATCAAGTTCTTTTTTTTAATTTTTTATTGATTGATTTAATTACAGAAACAAAAATTGAGAACAACTCATTTGCTTCATTTTTAAGAGCAACAATAATATTAGCATCCACCAATTCTTTTACATTTATAATATCTAACAGAAAAATCGAGAGTGCGTTTTTTTAAATCAGCGTTCATATTTTATATTAAAGTAATAGTTTAAATAAATTAAGTTAAGATATTAAATAAAAGTATAATATCTAAATTAAGCATCACTACGTAAAGCTTCCGACGGATTAAGTTTTAAAGCTCTTCGAGCAGGATAAATTGCAGACAATATACCCGTTAAAATAACTAAAATTGTAATGTTAATAAAAAAGTCAAAACTTAAATTAGGATACATCACCGAATCGTAGCCAAAAGATTCCATCGCATTTGAATAAGCAGAAATATCAATTCCATGTTTACTAAAATAAGTTGTTATTATTGCTCCCAAAGCCATTCCAATAAAACCACCGGTTAACGAAACCATAATGCTCTCAAACATTATCATTAAAAAAACTTTACTTTTTTTCATACCAATTGACATAACCATTCCCAATTCTTTTGTACGTTCCATCACCGACATAAGAACGGTATTAACTATACCAAAAGATAAAGCAAAAAGAATAAAAGCAATAATAATATTGTAAAAAACACCTATAAATTCATTTTGCCAAACCGACATAGGGTCAAGGTCAATAAAACTTTCGGTTAAAAGATTTTCGTTTGCGGCTCTTATTTCCGAAGTAGTTTGTTTAACATTATCAACATTAGTAGTAATAATTGCAATTTCGGTTGCAGTATTAGCAGAAACGCCAAGCATTTGAGCTATATAATTTTTATTTACAAAAATATTTAGGTTGTCAAACATGGCATCATTAGTTTCGTAAATTCCAATAATTTTAAAAGCCTCATCAATCAAATTACCATTAATATCATTAAATCTTAAAATAATTTTTTTATTTAGCTTATATTCAGTTGATTGTTTTGTAAAAACTTCGGCATAATTTTCATATTCATCAGAACTCAAATACTTACGCAAAGAATCTTTGAATGCATTTTTGGAACGAGTAGAAACATCAATGATTGGTAATAATTTATCGAGCAATTCGGGTTTAAATTTCGACAATAAAAGCAAATCAATATCATCTTGATTTAACTCATAAGTAACAAGCATTAAACTTTGAGCAATTTTTGTGCTAATAACAATCTGATTAGTGCTTTGTGCTGTAAGATAAGAACTTGAAGTATCAATTAAGCAATCATGAATTGTAGTAACAAGCATTTCATCATCGGGATCTATTCCGCAAATCATAACCCCTTGAGTAGAGCGTGTAGAATTAGCCATTCCAAGAAACTTCAATCTACTAGTAAAATTCTGAATATCTTCTCTTTCAGACAAATACAAAGTAAGTTCATGAGTATTTGGAATACTATCTTTCACTTTAGGATTATCATAAAATTCCTTATTGTGTATTTGAATGTGAGAATATTGTTGATCAATAACCTCCTGATTACGTTGTTCTAGCATACCATCTGCTAAAGCAATAGTAAAAACACCACCAGTTAAACCAATAGCTATAGCGATAATAAGCACAATTGACCTTGAAGGTTTACGCCAAATATTTTTCCAAGAAAGTGATAACAGCATATTTATTTAGTTTTTATTAATTTACAGATAATATTTTTATGATTTCAAAGCCGAAATAACTTTTAATTTACGAATTTTTAAAAGAGCATAAACCAAAACAACAGCAACAATAATTGCAACAACAGCCAGTTGGGCAACAACATAAGTGTCAAAATTATGCAAAGGCAAAACCGGCTCCATATTATACATGTCCATTGAATCTGCCTGATCCCCACGTAAACGTATGGGGTGGTTATGCCCAATCCAAATTATTGGAGCAGTAACAATAATACCCAAAACTGCTGCAATTATACCCATAAAAAACATTTCAATAGAAACAATAAACGAAAGTTGTTTTCTTTGCATTCCAATAGCCATCATCATTCCAAATTCACGTTTTCTTTCTGCAATCATCATCATTACAGTACCCAGAACTCCAAAAGCAATAATTAAATAAAGAACAAAAATCATTATTTTACCACTACCGTTATCCATTTCTATTCCTTCTATTAAATCTTTATTCAAATTATGCCATCCTAACACGGTTATCAATGGGTTCTTTATTTCATTTTCAATATCAGCTTTAACTTTTAAAATTCTATCATAATCATTTGATTTAATAGAAGCCTGATAGACAGTATTTACAGCAATATAATTTACGTAATATGTTGTATCAAAATCATTATTAATTTTATACGCCGACAAAAAAGTTTGAGCTGTATGTATGGGCATATAAATAAATCGGTCGTTAAACATATCAGCCGGAAAATTCAAAAAGCCGATTATTCGATATTTTCCAACAGCAGTAGTTCCGGCATAACCTTGCCCCATTAGTATTATGCTGTCGCCAATGCCCAACTCTAAATAAAGAGCTAATTTATATCCAACAAATACATCTTGTCCATATTTATTATACTTAATGTCAGGCAATTTTGTTTTGTTCAAAATATCACCTAAATATTTAGAAGTGTCTAAACCATCTGCAAATAAATCTTCTCTTAAATCAGCAGAATTTGAATAAGCTCTATTTTTATATTTTAATAAAACATCAGCATTTTTTTGATCCATGTTTTTTGCAATACTGTTCAAAGAAGCAGTATCTAAAAAACAGAGAGCAATATTCTCATAAAAATCTATCAGCTCATTTTCCTTTTGATAATCCACCCCCATAATTACAGCAAACTTTGAATTTTCACCCGAAGATGATAGTGCTCCGGATTGAATTCGAGGAAAATAAAATTCTACATCTGTGTTATTATTTAAAATATTTATAAGCGAATCGGTAAATGGAATTGAATAATCGATGGATTGATTGTCGAGATATTCTACATCTTGAATTTGCAAATGACCCGAAAATTTAGTTACAATATTATCAATCATGTGGCTATAAGTTCCAATTTGAAACGATCGCATCAAAATGGCAAAAAATACGGCAAAGAAAATTGATGAAACAGTAATTAAAGTTCTTCGTTTATTTCGCCACAAATTACGCCAAGCAATTTTAATATTTGTAATAAATTTTGAATTCATTTTGTTTAAATTTAGTGTTACTTAAAAAAAACATAAGTTAATCCAATTATTTATGATTTTAAGGAGTTTATAACATTTAATTTACTAATTTTAACAATAGCGTATATCAAAATCAACAGAACAATTACAAGAACAACAGCTACTTGATCTAAAATATAAAAATCAATTGTCTGAAATTTAAGTAAAGGTTCCATGTTCATTTTAGAAAGTTGTTCGGCTGTGTTGCCATGAAGTTTATATGGATGCCTACTTCCAAGAATTAAAATAGGAGCAGTAACAATAAAAACTGAAAAAGCAGAAACGAGAGTCATAAAAATCATTTCAAGAGAGATAATAAGAGCTAATATTTTTCTACGCATTCCAAGAGCCAGCATCATACCAAATTCTTTTTTTCTTTCAGATAAAAGCATCATAACTGTTCCCAGAATACCAAAAGAAATAACAAGGTAAAGAATAAAAATAAAAATTAAGCCCTTTGAATTACCTACTTGAATTGTTTCAATAATCCCTTCGTTCAAGTTACGCCAGCCAATAACTGTAAGCATATCATTATCAAGCTTATTTTCCAAATCTGTTTTTAAGGTTAATAATCTATTATAATCAGCCATTCGCATACTAACTTGATATTTAGTATTTATCGCAATAAAGTTAACGTAATAAACTGTATCATAACCATTTACTCTGTATGCAGAAAGAAATTCCTGAGCAGTAGAGATTGGCATATAAATCATATTTCGATTCATTTGATCAATTGGAAAATTAAGCAAACCTACAATTTTATACTTTCCCACAGCATTTGTTCCTTCAAACCCCTGACCAATTAAAATAATGCTATCACCTTGATTTAATTCTAAATACTGAGACAATTTGTAACCAATAAACACATCATTTCCATATTTTTTATACCTAACTAAAGGCATTTGCATAACATCAAAAATTTGTTGCATGTTTTTAGTTGTATCAAAACCGGCTGCATCTAATTCTTTAGTTAAATCAAATTTATTGTTAAAATATTTTTCAGAAAATTGCAGTAAAATTTCAGCATTATAAACATCATAATTTCTAATAATTGAATTTATTTTGTTACTATCAAGATAATATTTCACAACATTGTTATTCAGTCCGGTTAATTTTGTTTCAATATCATAATTAACACCCATAACCGTTCCTACTTTAGAATTAGCACCAGATGAAGCCAAAACACCAGTTTGAATTCTCGGAAAATAATATTCAATTTTATTACAACGATCAAGAATATTTGTGATTTCATCAGTAAATGGAATAGAATAATCTACACTTGGATTATCAAAATATTCTTTATCTTGAATTTGCAAATGACCGGTATATTGAGTAACCGTATTATCTAACATTAAATTGTATGTCCCTAACTGAAAAGATTTCATCAAAATAGCGTAAAATAGAGCAAAGAAAATTGATGAAACAGTAATTAAAGTTCTGCGTTTATTTCTCCACAAATTACGCCATGCTATTAATATTATTTCTTTCATATTTTTTTAGTTTGTCAAATAATTTCATTGAAAAATTATCAGTTAAATCTGCGTTCTGTTTTTTTTAATGGAACACTGATGAGACTGATGAAATCAGTATTAATAAGTTAAATCAGTTAAATCTGCGTTCTGTTTTTTAAATGGAACACTGATTAGACTTATAAAATCAGTATTAATAAGTCAAATCAGTAAAATCTGCGTTCTGTTTTTTAAATGGAACACTGATTAGACTGATAAAATCAGTATTAATAAGTCAAATCAGTAAAATCTGCGTTCTATTGCGGAAACTGCAAAGACATTCCTTTTCGCATATTTTGCTGAGTAAAAAAACTTGGATCAACATCAATATCAAACTTAATAACATTCATCATAATAACAGTCTTATTATCAGGATTATCCTCCGAAATTATTTCAAATTTTGTTGGAATTTCTCTTCCATCAAAAATTTTTATATCGCTCGCAATATGCGTTTTTACTAAAAAATCATCTTCATCGTAATATTCAGTTTTAAGAATCAAATATTTATCTTTTGAAACCCAAACAATTTGTTTTCCCCAAATAATTGTTGTGCTTAACTTTGGAATAAGTTCAATTTTCCAACAATCTTTTCCGGAAATTGTTTCAGATCCCAGAATTTTTTTATCATAATCGGTAATTATTGATCCTCCATTTAAAAGCTCATCATTGGAATAATCAGAATTCATCCAACCTTGTGACATCATTGAAGGTCCGAGTTTAACAATACGACTAATTGCAGGATTCCACATCCACATTTCATCTTCAACCATTAAATAAGTTTGACCTTTTTCTTTAGCAGGATTTGATATTAAAACCATTGAATAATCTTTTCCGAGACTACAAAATTTGAATGAAACCTCTCGTTGCCAACGTGGTCTAACAATCTGCATTGTCATTTCAGCGTATTGCGATGCACCTTCGCTATTTTCATAAGCTTTTTGAATTATCTGATTTGGGTCCTGAGCAAAAATTGTAATTGCCTCTACCAAAAACAAAATTAATATTGAAATTTTAGCTCTCATAATATTATATTTTAAATTTATTTTTATAAAAATCAATTATTTTAATTTTCATTTTTTCAATCGGAAAATCAAACGGAGCAGCAACAAATTGTATAATTGCACCTTTAAGTAAAGACGAAAAAAACAACATTTCAGTTTCAGGATCTTCACAATTTTTATTTTTGAAAAAATTATACAGAACAACAAAAACTTGCGGAGCTAACTGAGCTGCTTCGTCGGCAAGAAATTTTTCAACATCTTTTTGCATCGACAAAGCAGAGTATAATTTCCACTGAGCGGGATTTTCTTTTACAATTTCAAAATTCTTTTCAATAAAAAAAACAAATTCTTCATCAGTTAATGATCCCTCATTATCAGGATCAAAAAAATCATACATTCCTTTTACAAAATCGTGAATTATCGTTCTCAACAACTCTTCTTTGCTCGAAAAATAATTATATAAAAGACCTTTTGATATACCTGCTGTTTTTGCAATTTTTTGTACCGAAACACTATGAAAACCTTCTTCGGCAAACAAATGCAAAGCAGTATCTTGTATCAACTGTATTTTTTCATTTCTAATAACTTTATTTTGATCTTCTGTACGTGGCATATTTTTTTTGACTGAACGGTTGGTCAAAGATAACAGTTTTTATTCTTACATTCATAATTTTTATCAAGTAAATTTTAAAAATAATTAAAAAAATTTCATTAAATAGCTGATTATATGATTGTTAGACACTTAATTTATGTTTCATAAACATAAAAAAAGTTAACTTACATCAATTTTCACAAGAGTAAAATTATAAAAAATACACTTATGAGTAATATTCTTGTTTTTAAAAAGGTCATAACACATGTATAAATTTTTGCGTATATTCAATAAAAAGGTCAATATATGTTAACCTTTTTGTATATTTGCCTTAAATTTTAAAATCACAAATAATGAAATTCCAATTATTTATTATTTCAATTTTCGCACAATTAGTAATGGCTTGCGGTTCAGACGATCAACAAAATAATAACAGCACAACTTCATCAGATGCTGATTATCTTGTAAAAATTTTTGATGGAGATGACGATTACATTGGTCAACAAACCGGTTATGCCACTCCCGACGGCGAAATTGTTATTCCTATCGGCAAATATTATTACTGTTATACCGACAAATTTGAAACTTACGCTATTGTAATGGATGAAAACGCAACTTGTTATGCCATAGACAGAAACGAAAATGTTTTATACAATATTTTTTGGTATGATAACGGACCGGATTATGTTTCGGAAGGACTTTTTAGAATTGTTGTTGAAGGGAAAATTGGTTACGCCGATGCAACAACCGGCGAAATTGTTATTGAACCACAATTTTCATGTGCATATCCTTTTGAAGACGGTGTTGCCGAAGTAACTTACGACTGTACCTCTGAGCAAATGGACGAACACAAAATTTGGAACAGCAACGACTGGTTTTTTATTGATAAACAAGGAAATATTGTTGAGGATTAAAAATCAAGAGTTATTGTTACAAAAAATCAGCATATTTATCACTCCAACAAAGCAGAAGTCTTTACAAGTTAGAGACTTCTGATTCTTCGGATTAGTACAAAGTTAGTTGAAGTTTAAACAAACAACTCACATTCAACAGGTCAACTTAATAATCCCATTTCTTTTTGTAGGCATTATAAAAACTCAGGCCAAATTTAATAGTAAAATCAGCTGTAGAAAGATTATTATCAGCAGTTACAGCATACAAACCAAACCGAAATAATTCAGTTTTAATTCTAAATATTTTTTCTAATCCGGCAAACATTTCAAATTGATAAAAATCTTCGTGGGGAATAATCAAACTTGCACCTCCGGCAGCAATAGACAGTTTTAAATATTTAAACAAAGGAACTTTATTCAAAATACTTCCATTAAAATGATGAACATAATTAGCCTGCAAAAATTCACTATTGGTAGTAAAAATTGCCGGCAATAACTGCATTGAATTAACAGGACTGGAGAAAAAAAACTGATCAGAACCTCTGAAAAATTTATATTCTAACAAACGTAGATTTTGGGCATTAAAAAACTTTCCGGCTTTTACCTGCCAACGACTCTCACCCATACGAGCAAGGTTAAAAATTCCGGTTGATCCGATTTCTAAGTAGTCAAAATTCACTTCACTTTTTAACAAACGGGGTATTCCTTTTCTGTATTGCAAATTAAATTCGGGCAAATCGGAGCCAATAATTATTTTTCTGTTTCCTTGTAAAATATATTTTTGTCCGGGAACATATTTTAAATCCAATCTAATTTCACTTTTAATATATTGATCAAAATCCATTGGTGTATTCAAATCTTCAAATAAAAAATCAGACCAATTAGAAAGCTGCAAATTATTTATTGGCAACTGATTAGAATAAGCAAAACTAAGTTCAGCGTATAAACCGTTAAAGATCTCCATACGTTGTTTTATTTCAAAAGTCTTATTGCGAACATAATTACTTCGACTAAAAACCTGCTCAATAGACGCATAATTATTTACTACATCGTAAAAATCGCCAATTTCAACATAAGTTCTTACAAATTTTTTAGGGAAGTAAGTAACACCAAACCCTAATTTACCTTTTACATCTTTATTTTTAAAACCATAATCAACATAAATTTTAGCCTCAGCCATAAAATCATTACTAAAAGTTTTTTGAATATCAATCGGCAATTTATGTCTGTAACCTCCTACTCCAAACGGATTTATTTGCTCCAGCAATCCGCCCACATAGAATTGAGTTCCTTTATAATGATTTTTTCGGCCAATGCCAACAAAGGGCGTCCACCAAGTAATTCTATTAAACAAACTATCTTGTTTATCCAGATATTCATCACTTAAATAATAATTTCTAACACTATCGGTTTTAGTAATAAAATTAAGTTCAGCAACCCGTAAAGCTATTGGACGATTAATAACCCAGAACAAACTGTCTTTATCCATAGCATCAACTTCATAAGTTATAATTTCGTTGTTAAAAATTTTATTATTAACATCTTCATTTATAACGTAATCATTCCTAATAATTTTTGTATTACCAAGAATAATATTGTCTTTACCGTTTCCAATAGTGTAAATAATTTCGGTTCTAACAGGCAGGTAAATACTATCATCAAATTTTTGATAATTCTGAATAATATTAAAATTTTGATAAGTTAAAAGAGCTTGTTCGTTAATAAATAAATCAACACTAGCTAAAGCCCACGAGCTATCTTCAATATAGATATTACCATAAAACAAAGCACTAATATTATTTTTGGGTTCAACTTTAATTTTATTAATTTTCACATCATTTTGATAAAAAGAAGTAACAAAGGTAAAATTATAATAAAGAGCTGAATTAGAAGCAATTGGACTAACTAAAGGCTGATTACATAAATTTGGTAAATCAAGTTGATTTTTATAAAAATTAAAATCAGCACTTGTAATATTTTTATAGAATAAAAACGGATTATCGTACACGTAATAATTTGCAGAAATATCATATTCGCCATAATCCATACCAACAACTATAGCTCTATCATAGCCAATAGGTTTTTCTTCGGTAAAGTTGTGGTAAGCTAAAATAATTTCTTTAAACTTATCAGGACGTTTAAAATATGTTTTAGCAACATATTCTATCAAATTCATGTTTTTTTTATTCAAATAAGTTTGAAAATCCTTATCGTTAACAGTGCTATCAGAAATTTGTTCTTCATATTCATTTTCAATTGAAGTTTTCACGTACGAAGCACACTCAAAATTCTCAACACTTGTTAAATAAGTTCTTCTGTAATCACGCACATTTCTCATGATTTTTTTTGCCTTATCAACTTTATTAGCAACAATTTCAATCTCAGTAATTTGAACATCAGATTTTTGCAAATACACATCAATAATTAAATTTTGATTATTCTTAACAACAACTTCCTTTTCAAAAATTTGATATCCAATATAATTATAAACTAAAGTGTAAGTTCCGGCACTAAGTTCAATAAAATATTTACCATTATAATCGGCTGTTACACCATAAGTTGAATTTTTCACGTAAACAGTAGAGAACGATAAAGCTGTACTATCCGAATCCGATATTTTACCGGTTATTGTTGCACAAAATCCACTATATCCAATAAAAATAAAAAAAGCAAAGACAAAAAATTGTACTATTTTCATAAAATAAAAATTTTGGGCAAAGTTAAATGAATAATTTTTAAGACGGACAATTTAAACAAACTTTACAATTAAGCTAATAAGATGATTCATGGATTGCTTCATAGCTAAAATGTTTCAAGATTGCATTGTTTTCACTCCGAGCAGTTATTACAAATATCAATGTTTTTTCTGTTGTTTTGCAATTGTTTAGCAAAATTTTTGAACTTTTTATTAGATATTAAATCTGCAACGTTATTGTTATTTACATTTCCAAAAGAATATTTAGCGTCTTTATCAAAACAACACGGTAACACGTCTCCATTCCATGTAACAACAATAGAATTCCATAATCTAAAACACCTATTTTTAAGCTTCTTTTTTAAAATCCATTTTTGATTTTCATTTTTATAACGTCTATACTTAATATTTTTAGGCAGAAGAGAGTTATTAATCTCAAAATCATATATTTGAGCCGATTTAAAACTTAACTGATCAACATTTTGCTCCTTACAGAACAACTTCATTTCATTAATTTGATGTTCATTAGTGCTAAAAACTAAAAACTGAACTTCAACAAACGGAGTTTTACTCTTCAATTTAATTTTTGCGTCAACTATATTTTTAATTGCATCTTTAACTTTGTTAATATTTCCACCAATTCTATAAGTTTCATAAACACTTTGAGTAGTTCCGTCCATTGAAATAATTAATTTATCCAAGCCGGATTTTACAGTTTTTTCGGCAAAATCGGGGGTTAAAAAATGTCCGTTAGTTGAAGTAGAAACAAAAATTTTCTTTTTATGAGCATATTCAATCAAACTAAAAATATTTCCCGACAAAAAAGGTTCTCCTTGAAAATACAAAAACAAATTCAATAAATATTTTGAGCTTTGATTTATAATATTTTCAAACAAATAAAAACTAATAGTTCCTTTTGAACGATTAAGAATATTTTTACCAACCGGACACTCAGGACACTTTAAATTGCACATAGTAGTTGGTTCAACAGAAACAGAAAAAGGCATTCCCCAGCGAAATTGAGCATTAAATAAAGAAGACCAATAGAAAGAAAAAAGAACTTTTGACAAATTAATTATCTTTGCAAGATTTATCTTTTTCAGAAATATTAAGAGTAAATTTTTAGACATTCAATATTTTTCATTTAATTTTGTTCAAAAATAATCAATTATGGAAGAAGTAAAACATCAATTATTAGATAAAATAAATTACCCTACAGATTTTAAGCAACTTAATGAAGAAGAACTAATACAATTATCTTCAGAATTGCGAAAATTTATCATAGAAACTTTATCCAAAACTCCGGGGCATTTTGGAGCAAGCTTAGGTGTTGTAGAATTAACAGTTGCATTACACCACGTTTTTGATACTCCTACCGATAAAATTGTTTGGGACGTTGGTCACCAAGCCTACGGACATAAAATTTTAACCGGCAGAAAAGACCGCTTTAACACCCTCAGAAAATTAAACGGAATAAGCGGTTTCCCAAACATTTTTGAGAGCGAATACGACGCATTTACTGTAGGTCATTCATCTACATCTATTTCAGCAGCTCTTGGTATGAGTATTTCATCGAAATTACAAGGAAAAAACAATAACGTTATTGCAGTAATTGGCGATGGCTCAATGACTGCCGGACTTGCTTTTGAAGGAATTAATAATGCGGCAGTTAGTAAATCAAACATTCTTATTATCCTGAACGACAACGACATGGCTATAGACCCCAACGTTGGAGCACTAAGCAAATATTTTACTCGTTTTACCGCATCAAAAAGATATAATAAACTTAAAAAAGAAGTTTGGGACAGTTTAGGGAAACTAAGCAAATTAGGCGACAGAACACGCGAATTTGTTAGAAAAATTGACACCGGAATTAAAAGCTCACTTATTCAGGAAAGCACGTATTTTGAAGGAATGGGCTTACGATATTTTGGACCAATTGACGGACATTGTATGCACGACTTAATTGAAGTTTTACAAGACCTTAAAGAAATTGACGGCCCAAAATTACTTCATATTAAAACAGTTAAAGGAAAAGGATACAAATTTGCCGAAGAAAATCAAACAAAATGGCACGCCACAAGTGCTGCTTTTGATATTGAAACCGGGCAAGTTATTAACACCGGAAACGAAAAACCAAAACCACCTAAATTTCAAGATGTTTTTGGCAAAACAATAATTGAACTTGCAAAACAAAACGAAAAAATTGTTGGAATAACTCCTGCAATGCCATCAGGCTGTTCATTAAATATGATGATGAAAGAAATGCCCGAACGAGCTTTTGATGTTGGAATAGCCGAACAACATGCTGTAACATTTTCGGCCGGATTAGCCGTTGACGGAATGATACCTTTTTGCAACATATATTCAACATTCATGCAACGTGCTTATGATCAAGTTATTCATGATGTTGCACTACAAAATTTACACGTTATTTTTTGTTTAGATCGCGGAGGACTTGTTGGTGACGATGGAGCTACTCATCACGGGGCATACGATTTATCATACATGCGTTCTGTTCCAAACATGGTTGTAGCTTCTCCTTTTGACGAAATTGAACTAAGAAATTTAATGTACACTGCTCAACTTGAAAAAAACAAATTCCCTTTTACCATCAGATACCCCAGAGGAAGAGGCAGTAATATTGATTGGCAAAAAGATTTTTCCGAAATTATAATTGGAAAAGGAAGAATAATTACCAAAGGAGACGATATTGCAATTTTAACAATAGGTGCTATTGGATCAGAAATTGTTAAATCTATAGAACTACTAAAAAACGAACATATAAGTGCAGCTCATTACGATATGCGTTTTGTTAAACCACTTGATGAAGAACTTCTTCACCAAATTTTCAGCAAATTTAAACACATAATAACCGTTGAAGACAATTCAATTATTGGAGGTCTTGGTACTGCCGTGGTAGAATTTATGAATGCAAATAATTACAATTCTGAAATTAAGATTTTGGGTATTCCTGATGAATTTATTGAACAAGGAACTCAACAAGAATTATACAAGATTTGTGGTTTCGATTATTTATCTGTTTCTAAAACAGCCAAAAAAATGCTTGTTATTCAAAAATAATATTCAAAACAAATGTAATTTATTATCTTTTTCAAAAAAAGAAACATGTTCAAAACAAATTATCACAACCATTCAAAATGGAGCGACGGAAAATATAATCCCGAAAAAACTGTACTTAGAGCAATAGAGCTGGGCTTTGATATTATCGGATTTTCAGACCATTCGCCGGTGCCATTTAAAAGCGAATGGAATATGAAATACGAAAATCTTCTAAAATATATAAGCGACATAAATAATTTAAAGGAAAAATATAACGAACAAATTAAAATATATCTCGGCCTTGAAGCCGATTTTATAAACGGCATTTCATACATAAAAAATTTTAAACATCTTGGCTTAGACTACACAATTGGAGGAGCACATTATCTTCCGGAAACTTTTGAAGATGGTACAATTTTTAACATTGATAACACTGATGAAATTTTTCAGCGTGGATTATCGGAACTTTATAATAACGATATTAAATTTTTAGTTGAAAGATATTATAACGCAGTAAATCAAATGATTGAAGAAGACTCTCCAGACGTAATTGCACATTTAGATTTAATTGAAAAATTTAACAAAAATCACAAATATTTTGATTCAAAAGCCCAATGGTATCAAAAAATTGTTGATAACTGCCTTAAAACAATTCAAAAAACAAATTGTATAGTAGAATTGAATTCGCGAAGTTTATACAAAGGATTATTAGACGACTTTAGTCCGAAAATAACAATTCTGCAAAAAATGTTAAACCTAAAAATACCTGTAACAATTAGCGGTGATGTTCACAATCCCGAAGAAATGGAGTTGTTTTGGAAAAAATCAATAGAAAATCTTAAATTTGCAGGATATAAAGAGATGATGCTTTTTGACCAGAACAAATGGCAAATTCAAAAAATAGACTAAATGCAAAAAGATTTTCATTACAATGTTATCAGAATATTGGCAGAAAAATCAGGATTTACAGCAAATGAAGCTCAAATTATTGCATACTCTTCACAATTTGTTGATGATGCAACAGAATTTTCGCCAATAAAAATCCCCGAAGATGTAAAATGCGATTTTTCTAGACTTAATGAAAACATTTTAGACCCTGTATGCACGGCACACAAAGGATTGCAATTTTTGGGTGATTTTAAAAAAAGCGTTCAAATGAAAATATATTTTAGTTTTCATTTTTTACCGCCCGAAATATACACCAATCAAAAAAATTACGATTACATTACAAAATCCAACAGCAACTTTGGAAAAGCATTGATGAATAAAGCCATCGAAAATTTTAATTCTAACACTAATAGCAGAACGTATAATCTTATAGCACTCGGCATAGCTCTTCATACCTATGCCGACACTTGGTCTCATCAAGGATTTTCCGGAAGAAAAAGCACAGAAGAAAATAATGTTGAAGATATTAAATTATGGTCAGATAAAAAATGGGATAATATAAAAGCTATTAACCGCTTACGAAACCTAATATTACCCGAAATAGGTCATGCAGAAGCATACCATTATCCTGACCTTCCATATCTGAATTGGGAATATAAAAAAAACGCAAAGTTAAAACAAATTACAAGAAATAATCTTGATATTTTTATTAACGCAGTTGAAAATATTTACAACTATTTAAGTAAAATTTCCCCCAATGCCCCCCAAAATATTTCAGAAATAAAACCACAACTTATAAAAGGCTTATCATACGTCGAAGACGATTACAAAAAAAGAGCCGAAAAATACCAGAAAATTTTTCCTGAAATAGGATTTCATTACAATCCTGAAGACTGGAAAAACGAAGTTTTAAATACAAAATCAAAAAAATTTTCAACAGATATTATAAACAGAGAAAAACCAATATACAAATGGTTAATTTTTCACCAAGCAGCTTTAGACCAACGAAATTATGTAATAGAAAGGATAAAACCACTTTAAGAAACCATCTATTACACTTAAAATCAGACTTTGAACAAAAAACTCACCTAATAATTAACCTCAATAAAACCTCTATTATCCATCAAAACATTAAAAATAACATCTCTTATTGTTGAATTAGCAGCATAAATCATATCAATATCAGAGGGATAAGCAACAGGACGAGTTCTTAATTTTGTTCTGGTATCATTACTTAAAGCATCTTGATCGCCTCTGTCTACCGAAAAATAATGTTCAAAAGTATGATCGGCAGCAACCGGCACCGACTTAAAAATTTGTCGGGTTTGTCCGTCGATATAATTTACAGAACCCTCAATATGGGCAATTTTAAATTGTCTTGTTTCAGCTATAGTACATGATATTGTTTTGTACTTTATCACTTTAATTTTATTTCCTAAAGTATCAGTAACAAAATGCCCGTCTGCATCAAGTTTATACTCCCAACCATCTTCAACTTTTTTAGATTCAGTATATTCTCGAACAGAATTACTATTAGGCGTAACATCAACCATTGTAAGAGTAATATTAACATAAACATCGTACCGACCATTTAGTTGATCTGTAGTATAATAATTAAACCAAAAGCTATTTAATTGACTTGTTGGAAAATCAATTAAATTGATCATAAAATCTTTATCAAGCTGAAAAGGTGTGCTGTTAACCGAAATTAAAATCAAGTTAGTAAGACCTTTTTCATAACAAGTATCCATATATAAGTCAGCATCAGGGTAAGTTCCGGTATAGTTTTGAGCTTTTAAAAACTCATCAAAAGCTTGTCGGTACGAAAATTTATCATTCAAAGTCATTAAATATTTAGCATGATTAAAAAAATAATCAGCCGCTTTAACCTTCGCTTCGTTAACTTTTTGATTATAATTCACATGCTGAAACATTACTTCTCTACCGTCCACAACAAGCGGATAAGTTCGTTCAACTTTAAGCTGGCGTTCATTCATATTAGTATAAATAAGAAAAATTTCGTCCCATCTATCAGGCTGGCCGGCAGCATGTAATGAATTTATTCTATCTAAATCGGCATCAACAGCCTTAGGATAAGCCTCTTCCAAAATAAGAATCATTTTTTTCTTTTTATTGTTTCGTTGCAATTTTTGTGCGGCAATTTTAACTGATGCATCATAGTTTCCTTGCTTTAAATAAGTTTTAGCCATATTGCAACCGGCAAAAGTAACTAATATTATTAGCAAACCCGAAATAAAAAAGCTTTTTGGCATATTATTTTTGTTTAATAGTTTTAATTAAATTTGCAAAATATTTTATCTGATAAAAAAACTTAATTAATTTGCGTAATTTATTAAATTATACAATTTTGCAAAGATTTATTTTATAAAAAGTTTAAAAATTTGTTTTCTTTGTACTATACAAACGCCTTTTCATCGCACAAAGTTAAGAGCATAAATTATTTTTAACAAATATTTGAGAGTTAAAATAAAATTTCAACAAAAAATAAAATTAACATGAACTTACTACTTATTAGCAATTCAACAAATGCAGGCGAAGAATATTTAGCCCACTGTATTAATAATATTAAAGATTTTTTGGGAAAAACTAAAAAAACAGCCCTATTTATACCCTATGCAGCAGTTACTTTTTCTTACGACGCTTATGAACAAAAAGTGAAAGAAAATTTCAACAAAATAGGCCACGATGCTGTTTCAATACACACTTTTAAAAATCCGGTAGAAGAAGTTCAAAACGCAGAAGTTATTGTTATTGGAGGTGGAAATACTTTTGCATTAACAAAAAAAATGCAAGATTTAGGCTTAATAGAAGCTATTAGAAATAAAGTACTAAACGGAACACCCTATATTGGCTGGAGTGCAGGCTCAAACGTTACTTGCCCAACTATCAGAACAACCAACGATATGCCAATTGTAGAACCAAAAAGTTTTAACGTTCTTAACTTAGTTAAATTTCAAATTAACCCACATTATTTAGACGCTCACCCCGACGGACACGCCGGAGAAACCAGAGAAATGAGATTGGAAGAGTATCTTGAAATGAACACAGATATTTTTGTTGTTGGACTTAGAGAAGGAACAATGTTACAAATTAACGACAATAAAATTCAACTTATCGGAAAAAGAAACGCCCGAATTTTTAAACATGACAAAACACCTATTGAATTGAGCAATTCAGATGATTTTTCATTTTTAATGTAAATCACTTAACATTTAATTTAAAAATATGTACGAATATATTTCCGGAGAAATTGCTGAAATTTCTCCTTCTTACGTTGTTATTGAGGCTGGTAAAATTGGATATTTTATCAGCATTTCATTAACAACTTTTGAACAACTTAATGAAAAAAAAGAAGCAAAATTGTATATTCATCAAATTTTAAGAGAAGATACAAATGATTTATTCGGATTTGCAGACAAAAGTGAACGTGAAATTTTTCGCCAACTTATTTCTGTGTCGGGAATTGGAGCAAACACTGCTCGTTTAATGCTATCTTCTTTAAAACCATTACAAATTATCGAAGCAATTGAAACCGGAGATGTAAACACCATAAAAAGCATAAAAGGAATTGGAGCAAAAACAGCTCAACGTGTTATTGTTGATTTAAAAGATAAAGTTGGAAAAATAACTTCGTCAGACGAATTACCATTTCTATCAGGTTTTAATACAAATGTAGAAGAAGCAATTTCAGCTTTAACAATGCTTGGATTTAATAAAAAAACAGTCGAAAAGGTTGTTCAAGGATTAATAAAAGTCAACAAAAATGCAACAGTTGAAGAACTGGTTAAACTTGGCATTAAAAACATGAGTAATTAATCGCTATTTTAAAATTCAAGGATCTTATATACTTTATAAACTTTAAATACTTTAAGAACTTTAAACTCTTAAAAACTTTTTTCAACTTTTTAACTAATTACCATCTTTATTTTAACATTCTTATCACACTATTATTTATATAAAAGTCGTTTGAGAAATGTAAAACAAAAAGAACTAAGAAATTTTTGAGCTAAAATGATAATTACACAATACAAAATAAAAAAGTATATTGCTGTATTACTGTTTATTATGGCAAATATCAGTTTATTTTCGCAAACTGACACAACCAATTTACCATTTCAAATAAAGCATTTTGATAATCCGTTACTCAACCAACGTTATAATTCAGCATTATATTTAAAACTCCCTTCAGATTATTCTCAAGATGTGCAATTTGACCCCGCAACAGGCAATTTTATTATCACACCTAAAGTAGGAAATTTTTCAACAGGTCGTCCATACATTATGACTTTTGATGAATACAATTTACATCAAACAAAAACAGCCATCAGGAACAATTGGAAACTTAACAATCAACGACAATCAACAGATAATGATTTTTTAAACGATTTTTTAAATCCACAAATAAATCTTGGAATAGCCGGAATCGACAAAATTTTTGGCAGCGACCAAATTACTGTTGTTCCAACCGGAAACGTTGACATTAGCTTAGGTTTATCATACTACAACATTGATAATGACGCACTTGCTAAAAGAGTGCGACGAAACGTTAACTTTGATTTTACTCAAAATATTCAACTCGGTGTAAACGGTAAAGTTGGAGATAAAATGAATGTTGGCATAAACTACAATACTCAAGCAATGTTTGCTTATGAAAACCGAAGAAAAGTTGATTACAACGGAGAAGAAGACGAAATTATTCAAAAAATTGAGGCCGGAGACATTACATTCCCTTTAAACAACACTCTTATTCCCGGAAGCTCTACTCTTTTTGGTATTCGAACCGATTTACAATTCGGAAATCTTACTATAACAAACGTCGTTTCACATCAAAATGGAGAAACTAAAACTATCGAAGTTCAAGGAGGTGCCGTTTTAAATGATTTTGAAATTTCGGCAAGTGACTATGAAGAAGACAAACACTTTTTTTTAAGCCATTATTTTAGAGACAATTACGAAGCAGCAATGCAAACACTCCCAATTGTTACTTCAAACGTTAAAATTACTCGGATAGAAGTTTGGGTTACAAATAAAACTTCTGATTTTCAGAACGCTAGAGATGTTGTGGCTTTTATGGACTTAGGAACAAACACTAACCATATTTATGCCGATGGCTTTGTTGTGGGAAATCCCAACGTTAATATGCCAGATAATCAAACAAATAATCTGTACGATTTAATGACCTCAACATATTCAGGTATTCGTCAAATATCTGCTGTTTCAAATGTACTCTCAACTATACCAAATTTTACCGAAGGTGTTGATTTTGCAAAACTCGAAAGTGCCAGAAAACTTGAAGCTAATGAATATTCGGTGAACATGGATTTAGGATATTTATCTCTAAACTACAGACTTAAACCCGGCGAAGTATTAGCTGTTGCATACGAATACACCGTTAACGGCGAAACCTTTCAGGTTGGAGAATTCACAAACGATATAGAAGCACCAAACACCTTAATTCTTAAACTTCTAAGAGGTCCGGCTTCTATCCCTAATTTCCCTACTTGGGATTTAATGATGAAAAACATTTACAGTCTTAACACTTACTCGTTAAGCAGAGACGATTTCGCCTTAGAAATATATTACAACAACGACCGTTTAGGTACAAAAACAAATTATATTCCCGAAGGAGATATTGCAGACGAACGATTATTAAGAGTTTTCAATTTTGATAATGCCGACAATCAAAACAACCCAAACCCAGATGGTTTTTTTGATTTAATTGAAGGTATTACAGTTAATTCAAGAAACGGACTAATCATATTCCCCGAATTAGAACCATTTGGAGATTATCTGGCAACGCAAATTGGAAATCAACAAATAGCTAAAAAATACACATTCCCCGAACTTTACGACTCAACTCAATACATTGCACAACAAACAGCAGTAAAAAACAAATTTTACTTAAAAGGTCAATATAAATCGTCGGGCGGTAACGAAATTATGCTTAACGTTTTAAATGTACCGCAAGGCTCTGTAAAAGTTACACAAGGAGGGCAAGAATTAACCGAAAATGTTGATTTTTCTGTTGATTACAATATTGGTAAAGTTACCATTTTAAACGAAGCACTATTACGCTCAGGTATGCCAATTAAAATTTCGCTCGAAAGCAATGATCAATTTGGTATGACAACAAAAAGTTTACTTGGAACACATTGGAATTATCAATTTTCAGATAATTTCAACGTCGGAGCAACGTATATGCACCTATCTGAACTTCCTGTAGATCCAAAAACACGACTTGGAATTGAACCGATATCAAATACAATTTACGGTTTTAATACAAATTTTACTCACGATGCTCCTTTTTTAACTCGTGCAGTAGATTTTTTACCATTTATTGAAACAAAAGTTCCTTCAACCATTACACTTACTGCCGAATTTGCTCAATTAATTCCCGGAAATCCAAGATTCATAAAAAAACGATATGATGCTGACGGAGTATCATTTATTGATGATTTTGAACAAAGCCAAACTTTTATTGACTTAAAATCACCTCAGGCATGGATGATGTCAAGTGTTCCTCAAGGACAAAATGATTTATTTCCCGAAGCTGCCGACGGAACAGGTTTTACATCAGGTTTCAACAGGGCAAAAATATCTTGGTACGATATTAACGATGATTTTACAGTTAAAACTTCAAATACTCGTCCATCATACATTACTCTTGATGATATTTCAAAGCATTATATTAGACAAGTTTACGAAAAGGAAATCTTCCCTAACAAACAATACCCCAACGGTTTACCTACACGAATGACAATTTTTAATATTGCATACTACCCCTCAGACAGAGGCCCTTATAATTACGATGTAGAACCATCAAATATTTCTGCGGGTATCGACGATCAAGGTCAACTAAACGACCCACAAAGCAGATGGGGAGGCATCATGAGAGATTTATATATCACCGACTTTGAAAGCTCAAATATTGGATTCGTAGAATTTTGGCTGTTAAACCCTTTTATTTATGACTCTCTTTCAACCGGTGGCGAATTATACCTAAATCTTGGCGATATTTCAGAAGATATTCTTAAAGATTCACGAAAAAGTAGAGAAAACGGCATACCTTATCCTTCAGACCCAACTCAAATAGACACAACACAGTGGGGAATTGTTACACGACAACCTATGACAACCCAAAATTTTGACAACAACGCAAGTGCAAGAGATATTCAAGATGTGGGATTAGACGGTTTAGGCGGAACAAACGAAGGAATGTTTTTTTATGATTACCTTCAACTAATTGCACAACTATACGGCGTTAATTCAATTGCTTATCAAAAAGCAGCAACCGACCCCAGTAACGACAATTTTAAATTCTATTTAGATAATTATTACGATAGTCTGCAAGCAGATGTACTAACCCGTTACAAAATGTTTAACGGAATGGAAGGAAACTCTGCAATAAGTGGCGGTAACAACTACTCTGCTGTTTCGCAACTCCCGGATATGGAAGATGTAAACAGAGACAACACCTTAGATAATTACGAAGCATATTATCAATATCAAATACACCTAAGCCCCGATCAAATGAATGTTGGACAAAATTACATTGTTAACAAAGTTGATGTTACAGCATTAGGCTTACCAAACGAAGACACAGACCAAAAAGTAACTTGGTATCAATTTAAAATCCCTGTTCATTCTCCCGACAGAGTAGTTGGACAAGTACAAGGATTCAAATCAATTCGTTTTATGCGATTGTTTATGAGCGGTTTTGCAAACCCAACAATTTTAAGGTTTGCAAAATTCAATCTTATTCGCGATGAATGGAGAGAATATCAATATAACATCACTCAAGGAAGCGAAGGAACAATATACCCTCAAACCGGTTCATCAGGAACTCTTGATATTTCTGTTGTAAACATTGAAGAAAGTTCTCAAAAAGATCCCGTTAACTACATTATGCCTCCGGGAGTTGTTAGAACTCAGGATTTATTTGACCAACAACCAATTAAAGAAAACGAACAATCAATGAGTTTAAGAGTTTTAAACCTACCCGACGGTCAAGCAAAAGCGGTGTATAAAAATGTTGATATGGATTTACGAAAATATAATGCCATTCAAATGTACGTTCATGCCGAAGCACTAATTGGCGAAGAGGATTTGCTTGACGATTACGACCTATGTTTATTCGTTCGTATAGGTTCAGATTTTACCGATAACTATTACGAATATGAAATTCCATTGAAAAAAACACCCGCAGGAACTTATATTTCAAATGATGATGACATTACAGCCACCGACAGATATATAGTTTGGCCAACCGAAAACGAACTAAACCTTTCATTAGAAGAGTTGTTAGATGTTAAACAACAACGTAACTTAGCAATGGCTGATCCAAATTCAAACATCTCATTTGCAACTCCTTACGTAGTTTTTGACGGGAAAAACACAATACGTGTTTTAGGTAATCCAAATTTATCAAATGTAAAAGTAATGATGATTGGAGTACGAAACCCCAAAAGAGAATACAATTTATACACAAGCGACGACGGAAGCACTAAATCAGCAGAAATTTGGGTAAATGAACTACGATTAACCGATTTTAACGGTTCCGGCGGATATGCTGCTAATGCAAGATTTAATGCTAATCTTGCCGACTTTGCAAGTGTTACTCTTTCGGGGTATATGCACACTCCCGGTTTTGGTGGAATTGAAAAACGTGTTAACGAAAGATACACCGATCAAACTATCGAATACGACTTCACTTCTCAAGTTCAACTTGGAAAATTTTTCCCTCGTGATTATGGCGTTTCTGTTCCATTATACGTAGGTTTTTCTCAAAGTATTTCTAATCCTGAATATAATCCGTTTGACCCCGACATTAAATTTCAAGATGCTCTATCATCTTTACCGGACTCTACTAAAACTTCACTTAAAAATGCCGCTCAAACATTCACTCAGCGACGCAGTTTTAACATCACAAATTTAAATATTCAAGGAAAAACAAACACAAACAGATCCGGAAACAACAATGCAAGAAGCACAGGCAATTCGCCTAAACCATGGAAAATTTCTAATTTTTCAACTTCTGTTGCTTTTAATGAAATTTATACAAGAACTCCTTTAATTGAATTTAATTATCAGAAAAATTTAATGTACAGTGTAAACTACAATTATGCTCCTAATCCTAAAGTAGTTACTCCTTTTAAAAGATCAAAATTATTTAGAGCCAGAATTTTTCAAATCGTAAAAGATTTTAACTTTTATTATCTACCAACAAGAATTAATTTTTCAACAGAAGTAAACAGACAATACATTTCTTTTAGGAACAGAAACGTGGGAGACGAAGATATTAATCTTCCAACATCATATCAAAAAAATTTTTTATGGAATAGAAATTACGATATTTCTTATAAAATTACTAACGGTTTAAAATTAGACTTTACTGCCAATAACGGAGCACGTATAGAACCCGACGGTTGGAGAGAACGAGAAACTCTTTTTGAAAAATGGAACATTAAACACCCTTCCGACACGGTTTTCTTAAATCTTTATGATTTAGGACAAAATACCGACTACCAACAATCAATTAAACTTAACTACAGAGTACCAATTAACAAACTACCATTATTAAGATGGACTTCGTTAACTGCCAATTATGTAGTTAATTACGATTGGCGTAGAGGTCCCGACGAACTAATTGTTGCCGCAACTGATACTACACCTGAATACAACTTAAATTTTGGAAATACAATACAAAATTCATCAACTTTACGACTCGACGGAAGACTAAATTTCACCAACTTATACAGTAGCGTAGGATATTTAAAAAAGGTACAAGGTCGCTTTACTGCTAACGGAAGAACTCCTGTACAACGTCAAGATAAAGACGTAAGTTATACACGAACAGTAAGATTATTCAATGGAACTCCACAATACATTGTTCACAATCTAAAAACCGAAAACATAACAAAAGTTGAACTAACCTCTGAAGATGGACAAGTACTTAATAGCTCAAACTACGAAATAATGAGCCCTAACAAAATAAAAATAACCCCCGATTCTACAATAAGAAACGTTACGTTAGTTATTGAAGGGAAAAAACCAATGGCTGAAAATCCATTAATTGTTATTTCAGATTACACATTAAATACTCTAATGATGCTGCAAAGTGTTTCAATAAATTACAAACTCGGTGCTGGCTCATTAATTAACGGATATATGCCCGAAACATTTTTATTTGGAAGTCAAAAAGTTAACGATGTTATTGCTCCGGGTGTAGGATATCTTATTGGAATACAAGATTATTCTTTAATTGAAAGATTTGCTCAGAATAGATGGCTCACAGACGACTCTTTGTTTAATTTGCCAATTAATTACACAAATAGCGAAGAAATTAGAGTTAGATTTAGCCTTGAACCTATAAACAACATAAAAATTGATTTAAACTTCCAGAGAAACAACACAGTTAATCAAACTAACTACGGAAATATTGTTGACAACAATTTTGATATAAAAACCCAACTCCGAAACGGAAACTTTTTCATATCATTTAATACAATTCAATCAGCATTCGAAAACGTAAATGCTAATACGGATTCAATTTATTATTCGCAATATTTTGAAGATTTTTTAGATAACAGACAACAAATTGCATCGCGATTAGCACAAGAAAGACACAATATTGACGGAACTTATGACAACACCCAAACATATACCGACAGTTCCGGAACTTATCCAATAGGATACAGTGGAATTTCGCAAGAAGTTCTTATTGCGTCATTTTTATCTGCATATTCAGGCATTTCGCCCGATGCAATTGAACTTTCGTCATTTCCCCAAATTCCACTACCCGACTGGAGAGTTACTTTTGATGGTTTATCTAATTTACCATTTGTAAAAGATTACGTTCAAAAAATATCTCTAACTCACTCTTATGCATCAACTTACACGGTTAACGATTTTAATTCTAATCCTAATTTTGACTATGAAACATACGACGCAAGAGGATTTAGCAGGTCAATGTATGAATCAAATGATTTATTTATTCCTATTTACGAGATTAATGGTGTACTAATTAGCGAAAAATTTGTTCCTTTTATTGGGATAGATATTACATGGAAAGGAAGTTTAACAACTCGAATTGAATACAAAAAAGCAAGAGACTTATTTTTAAGTTTTAACAACAATCAAATTCGCGAACGTCATAACAACTCAATTACTATTGGTGCCGGATACACATTAAAAGATTTAGGCATGAACATAAAAGTAAACGGACAACAGCAAGCAATAAACAGCGATTTAAATTTACGATTAGACCTAACCGCCGGAAACGACATAGAACTTTACCGTAAAATTGTTGAAGAAATTACTCCAACAATAAATACAAGTCGCAAAAATTTTACTTTAAGCTTTACAGCCGATTATTCTATAAACGACAAATTAAGCTTACAATTTTATTTTAACGACGCAATTATGGAAACCAATACAGCACCCAAAACAACAAACGCTCAAGGTGGATTTAAAGTACGTTTTGCACTTACTCCATAATTTTTTTGCAAAAAAATTTCTTTTTTAAAAAGGTATAATTACATTTGCATTATGTTTATAAACCCTAAAATTAAATAAGAATGGCTTACATTATTTCAGATGATTGTACTGCTTGTGGATCTTGTATCGACGAATGCCCGGTTGAAGCAATAAGCGAAGGTGATATATATAGCATTGACGCTAGTTTATGTACCGACTGTGGAGCATGTGCAGAAGTATGTCCTGTTGAAGCAATTTCTCCAGCAGACTAATCACTAAAATGTTTTTAAACAAAAAAAACTGCTTAATTATATGCGGTTTTTTTTTTGCAATAACTCAGATTATGTATGAGAAAAAAATTCACAAAATATTATGTTTAATATATTTAAAGTTTTAGATTTAATAAAAAAACAAAGTAGTTTTGCCCTAATACTATTCCTTGTTTTTTGAATCAATAAAAATAGTAACAGGTCCATCATTTTCCAAAGAAACATTCATATAAGCCCCAAATTTACCGGTTTCAGTTATTATTTGCGTTTCTTTATCAAATTCAGCAATCATTCTTTCATATAAAGGAATAGAAATATCAGGTTTTGCAGCTTTAATAAAAGAAGGTCTATTACCTTTTTTTGTGCTTGCATGAAGAGTAAATTGACTAACCAAAAGAATTTTACCATTAACATCTTTAACGCTAAGGTTCATTTTGCCTTCATTATCTCCAAAAATCCTCAAATTAGATATTTTTTTCACTATCCATTCAATGTCAGTTGGAGTATCATCATCTTCAAAACCTACTAAAATCAATAAACCTTTGTTAATTTTTCCTATGATTTTGTTGTCAACTTCAACAATTGCACTTTTTACACGTTGTATTATTGTTCTCATTTGTGAAAATAAATTTATTTTGTGCAACAAAATTAAAAACTTCACTCTTTTTATTGTAAATTAACCAAAAAACTTTTATTATGAAAAAACTATTCTTATTTATTTCGCTATCACTTATCATTTTAGCTGTTAATGCTCAAGTTGACCAAGACCCTAACACAAATTCCAAAACTATTCCATCAATTGAAATAAAAAGTTTAGATGGTAGCGTTTTTTATACCGACAGCATTCAAAACGATGGTTATCCGATAATTATTGATTTTTGGGCAACATGGTGCAAACCTTGTATTAAAGAGCTAATTGTTCTTGATGAAAATTACACCGACTGGCAAGATGAAACAAACGTAAAAATTTACATTGTATCAATAGATGATTCCAGAAGTATGAGTAGAGTTGCTCCATTTGTAAGCGGAAGAGGTTGGGAGTTTGAAGTTTTACTTGATCCTAATCAAGATTTTAAACGAGCAATGGGAGTAGCCGACGTTCCTCACACATTTATTGTTGACGGAAATGGTAATATTGTTCTTGAACACACCGCATACACCGAAGGCGATGAAGACGAATATTACGAGCTTTTGCTTGAATTAACCGAAGATTTAGATTAATCATTTTTTAAACTTTCACAAATGAAACAATTAGTTTTTTTATTAGTTCTATCATTTATTTTCATGTCAAAAATTTATGCACAAAATGGAGGAACAGTTAGAGGGAATTTTCAGACAACAATGCAAACCTATAAATCCGATTCGCTTATTGGAGCAACTGATGCTCCCGAATTTGTGTTATTAAATTCCTATGCAAATATTTTATATACAAACGCAAATTTCACTGCCGGAATGCGTTACGAAGGCTATTTTAATACTCTTCAGGGTTATGATACAAAAAACGACGGATTTGGTTTTCCGTACAGATTTTTACAATATTCTGCCGATAATTTTGATATCACAGTCGGAAATTTTTATGAACAATTAGGTAACGGATTAGTTTTTAGGACATACGAAGATAAAAACATTGGCTACGACAACGCAATGGACGGAATTAGAGTAAAATTTAATCCCCATCAAGGAATATATTTTACCGGAATTGTTGGCACACAACGATACGCTTTTTCAAAAACCGATATAGGCTATTCTCAAGTTCAAAATCAAGGACTTATAAGAGCTTTTGATATTGAATTTTCGCCAAATGATGCTATTGATTCTTTAAATGATGCTAAAACCAGAATAAGTTTTGGTTATAGTTTTGTAAGTAAATATCAAAAAGAGCAAAGCCAATTTATTACTGTAAACGACACAACCTATTCATTACTAATGCCACAAAACGTAACAGCAATGTCCGGCAGAATGAATTTATCAACAGGCGCCTTTGCTTTTTCGGGAGAATTTGCTTACAAATTTAATGATCCCTCTGCCGAAAATAATTACATTTACAAACCCGGTACAGCAACATTTGTAAATATTTCTTTTGCAAAAAGCGGTTTAGGAATTTTACTTTCCGCAAAAAGAATTGACAACTTTGGATTTAGATCAAACCGCACTGCAACACTTAGCGACCTAAATATCAACTACATACCTGACATTTCAAGAAATCATGTTTACGCATTTTCTGCTTTTTATCCTTATGCTAACCAAAATACCGGTGAAATGGGTATTTCTTCAGAAATAACTTTTAAACTCAAAAAAAATTCCTTTTTTGGGGGGAAATACGGAACAGATATTCGTCTTAATTATTCAAGGATGCAAGATATCAACAAGCAACAAATTGACCCAAACATTGAAATCAATCAAAAAGGCACAGACGGTTATATTTCTGATTTTTTTGCAATAGGTAAAGATATTTTTTATCAAGATGCAAACATTCAAATAAATAAAAAAATATCAAAAGGTTTCAAATTTACCGTAATTTACCAAAATCTAATTTTTAATTACGGAATTTTAAGGGGCGAACCCGAAATGCAAACAGTTTATGCTAATGTTGGTATTTTAGACATGACAATAAAACTAAAAACAAAACACTATTTAAGAATTGAAGCCGAAGCTTTATTTTCTGAACAAGACATGGGCAACTGGGCTATGTTGTCAGCAGAATACACTGTTTCACCGCATTGGTTTTTTTCTGCTACCGATCAATACAATTACAAAAATCCAAATAACCAAGAAGCTCACTACTACAACGCAGCATTTGGATATAAAATAAATGCTACCCGATTACAATTTAGTTATGGTCGTCAACGAGCAGGAGTTGTTTGTATTGGAGGCGTTTGCAGAGCAGTTCCGGCAACTAACGGCTTCATGTTCTCGTTAACAAGCTGTTTTTAAGCTATAAAAAATCCACAAATAAATCTTTTAAGATAAAAAGAAAATTAAAAACAATGAAACATTTAAAATATTTAATTCCTTTTGCATTGGTGATGTTTATTTTAAATTCATGCGATAAAGTAACACCGCCTGACGGTAGTCTTTTTTATATTAACGATACCGTTTCAGCATCTTTAAACGACACACAAAATATTGCAGAAAAAAAAGTACTAATCATTGACTTTACCGGAATAAGATGTACAAACTGCCCGGGAGCACACGAAGTACTTCATCAGTTGGAAAATATATACCCCGACAAAATTATTCCAATTGCTATTCACGGAACATTATTAGCCTATCCAACAGGCGAATACATTACCGATTTACGAACTATTCAAGGAAACGAAATAATAGACGAATTTGGGATAAACGCCATTCCAATAGGTTTAGTTGATTATTTCGACAAAACATATTTAAGCAGCGAAGCAACTTGGTCAGATGAAGTTACAACAAACCTTCAAGAAGCTCCTCTTTTTGGAATAGAAATTGAAAACACTTTCAATAATACAGATAACTCTCTTGAAGTTTTGGTAGATTTAACATCTTTATCTAATTTTGAACAAAGTTTAAGTCTTATAGTTTATCTTGTTGAAGATTC
Organism: Bacteroidales bacterium; assembly: GCA_016936595.1. GTDB lineage: Bacteria > Bacteroidota > Bacteroidia > Bacteroidales > JAFGUD01 > JAFGUD01. The sequence goes on from JAFGXO010000059.1 coordinate 41,971, forward strand.
AATTATCACACGTCAAGCAACTAATGTTTCGCCCGGATATATTGAAGAATACGAGCAAATGAATGTTTTTAGAACAGCCGTTTCTAATTTATGGGGAGATACTGTATTTTCAGAAGGTTCATCAGAAAATCAAACAGACACAAAAACTTTTAACATTACATTAGATAACACATGGAATGCAAACAATTGTAAAATAGTTGCCTTTATTTGCGATAATTCCAACAAAGTTTTAAATGCAAATTCGGCTAAAATAAAATAAATGGCAAAAAAAAAATTTAGAAATAAACGTGTTGAATTTTTATTTAAATTTACATTTAATACTCTAATTATTCTAACTTTATGGATATTATTTTTTAAAGGTCTCAGAGGAATTGGCTTTATTGACTTTCTTTATGAAGAAGGAATATACATGCTGACAAAAATTCAACTGATATTATCTAAATTTCTACTTCAAATCATGGGTTTTACTATTGAAATATACGGCAAAACCATTAAAATTATTGGGAGCTATGGAGTTCATCTCGATAGAGGCTGTTTAGGCAGAAACACATTAGGGCTTTTTGTTGGATTTATTTTTGCATTTCCGGGAAAACAAAAAAGTAAAATATGGTTTATTTCTTTAGGAATAATAATTTTCATTTTTCTTAACGTTTTCAGAATTGCAGGACTTTCTATAACTGATTATTGTTGCCCCGAAAAATTAGATTTTAATCATCATTATGTGTTTAAAATAATAACCTACATTTCTATATTTTTCCTGTGGGTATGGTGGGTACAGCGATATAGTATTTTTGCAAAAGCAAAGAAGAAAAAAATAACATAGGAATACGGGAGCAGTATTCCTATTTTTTACAACACCAAAAAATATTTTTAATTAAAATTCAATTTCTACACAAACCGGACTATGATCGGAATGAACAACGTCTTTTAATATTGAAGCATTTTTTAACTGTTTTTTTAAACTTTCGGAAACCATATTGTAGTCAATTCGCCAACCTTTATTTCTTTGTCGCGAAGCAGCTCGATATGACCACCAGCTATAATTATGAGGCTCCGGATTAAATTCTCTGAACGAATCAATAAAACCATCATCAACAAAATTTTGAAACCACTCACGCTCTTCGGGTAAAAAACCTGAAGTATTTTGCTGTTTTTCAGGATTATGAATATCAATCCACAATCTACAAATGTTATAATCACCACTAATTATCAATTTAGAACGATCCTTCTTTAATTCATTAACGTAATTTTTAAAAGCAACAACCCATTCCATTTTAACCCGCTGTCTATCCTCATTACTTCCCGAAGGGAAATAAGTACTAATAACCGAAATATCTCCAAAATCAGCTCTGATAAACCTACCTTCACTATCAAACTTCTTAATTCCAATACCTTCAACAACTTTATCGGGTTCAATTTTAGTTAAAATTGCAACGCCACTATATCCTTTTTTAACAGCCGAAAACAAAAAAGTTTTATATCCAATCTCCTCAAACAAATGTGTTTCTATTTGTTCTGGTTGAACTTTTATTTCCTGAATACAAACAACATCAGGATTCTCTGTTTTTAACCAATCAACAAATCCTTTTTTAATTGCTGATCTTATTCCATTTACATTATACGATATAATTCTCATTTTAAATTTATAATTTTAATTTTCAAACAAAGTTATTATTTTTAATTTTGCAAAACAATTTTTAAACTGAATGATACAAAAAACCAACAAAAGAATTGTTTTTTAATGAATCAAACAAAGTTACTATTTAAAATTTTGCACATAATTTCAAAAACTGAATGAAAGAAAACACCCACAAAGGAATTGTATATAAATCAACCGGAAGTTGGTATTATATAAAATCCGGCAACGAAAAATTTAAATGCAAAATTAGAGGCAAGTTGCGAACAAAAGGATTTAAAAGCACAAATCCCATAGCTGTTGGCGATTACGTTTTTTTTGATATTGAAGAAGATAATACCGGCGTTATAACAGAAATAGCCGAACGAAAAAACAGTATTGTTCGACAAGCAACTAACTTATCCCGAACAACACATATAATTGCAAGCAATGTTGATCAAGCTGTAATTATTGTTTCGCTAAATGAACCGGAAACCCCTGTTGAATTTATCGACAGATTTTTAATTAGTTGTGAAGTTTACAATATTCCGGCAAAAATAATTTTTAATAAAATTGATATTTACGAACAAAAACACATCGACTTAGTAATTGAATTAACCGAAACCTACGAAAATATTGGATACGAATGTTTAAGTATTTCGGTAAAAGAAAACATTAACATACAAGCAGTAAAAAACTTATTAAAAGACAAAACATCTGCAATTGCAGGAAATTCAGGCGTCGGAAAATCATCTCTAATAAATGCTATAAGTTCCGAATTAAATTTAAAAACCACTGAAGTTTCCAACAAACACAAAACAGGAAAACACACTACAACTTTTGCAGAAATGTTTGAACTTAAATTTGGCGGATTTGTAATTGATACTCCGGGCATAAAAGCATTTGGAACCGATTTTATTGAAAAAGAACTGATAGCACAAAATTTTCCTGAAATGTTTGAATTACTTTCGCAATGTAAATATCATAATTGCAAACATATAGATGAACCCGGTTGTGCTGTTAAAGAAGCATTTGAAAATGGCGAAATTGCATATACCAGATATAAAAGTTATTTAAATATTATGCTTGAAGAAAGCGGCAAACACAGAAAAGAATTTTGGACTTAAAACACTTATAATAAACAATTTAACAATATATGTTTTAATCTTACACTCACTTAATAAAATTACATCATTACAAATAAGCTATGAAAATAACAATTACAACAATAATACTTCTGTTTATTTTTTCGTCGGCATTTTCGCAAGAATACAACTACCCTTTAGGAAATAATTTTGACCGATTAGTAAGCAAAAACATCAACAATTCTAATTCTACCATTCATACGAATTTTAAACCTCTTAGAGTCTCATACGTTGAAAATGAAACAAATAAAAACAATCTATTTATTGATACGAACAGATTAAATATCGCTCAAAAAGCACCATTATCTTATGTGTGGAAAAAAATTTTTATAGAAGATCTTGTTAAAGTTGAACAAAAAAACTTAAGCTTTTACGCAAATCCATTAATCAATTATCAAAAAACAAAATTAGATGGAGTTGATTACGATTACGGACAAAACACAAGGGGATTTGAAATTCACGGCAATTTAGGAAGTAAATTATCTTTTTATTCTGATTTTTTGGAAAATCAAACGTTTTATTTGCCTTACATTCAACAAAAAGTAAACAGCAGTTTAGTTGCCCCCGGACAAGCAGTTTGGAAACCCTTTGGAGAAGATCAACAAGGAAAAGATTACAACTACGCAACAGGATATTTATCATTCACTCCCGTTGACTTTTTAAACATACAATTTGGTCATTCAAAACATTTTATTGGCTCGGGGTATCGTTCTATGTTATTATCAGACAACTCTATAGCATATCCTTTTTTAAAATTAACGGTTACAAACAACAAAATTCAATACACCGCAATGTTTACTGAATTTCAAAATTTTAAAACAAAATTTTATTTCTATCACTACAAAAAACACGGCTCATTTTTATTTATAAACTATTTCCCTGTAAAAAATTTACAAATTGGTTTTTTTGAAGCTATCATTTGGAAAACAACCAACGAAATTACATTTGAACGAAAAGTACCCCTACTCTTTTTTGTTCCAATTCCCGGAATCCGAGAAACAGTTTACGGTTTTAATGATCAAAACAACGTGCTTATTGGTTTAAATGCAAGTTACAACTTGTTTAAATATGCACAATTGTACTCACAATTTGCTATTGACGACATTAAAAACAAAAAAATTGCTTACCAGGCAGGATTTAGAATATTTGATGTATTAAACGAGAACATCAAAAAACAAAACTTGTACATTCAAACAGAATATAATTACGCCAAACCATACACATACTCACACGAATACGCATATTCTGCATTTACAAACTTCAATGAACCATTAATTAACACCTTAAGTGCCGGATTTACAGAATCTCTCGCAATAATTAATTGGCAGTTCTACGGATTTGAAATTGAATTTAAATACAATAATATTTTAACATCAACCGACACAGCAAATTCAAATTTTGGCACAAACTTAATGCTCTCAAGCAATACAGCAACTTACCCTACAACAAGTTCCAAAATTGGACAGGGAAATAAAACAATAATCACAAATTACAATTTATCATTTGCATACATTATTAACACATCAACAAATCTTAAAATTTTTACCGAAGTTAGTAAAAGAAATTTTTCTTCAGACATCAATAATAACGAAATATTTTTCGTATCTTTCGGCATTAAAAACACATTAAAAAACATATACACAGATTACTAAGAACAAAAAAATAATGAGCTTAAAAAAACTTTACAAAAAAATATTTGACGGATTAAATTTGAATGCAGAAGAAGCATTAATTCTGTATCAAAAAGCACCTACAAGCGAACTAATGTTTATTGCAAACGAAATCCGAAAATCCAAAAAAAACGACGATAAAAAAGTAGGCTGGATAATTGACAGAAACGTTAATATTACAAACGTATGCACAGCACAATGTAAATTTTGCAATTTTTGCACAACCATTCAATCACCAAACGCCTACATAACAACAATAGCAGAATACAAACAAAAAATTGACGAATTATTTACCAAAGGAGGCAATCAACTTTTGTTACAAGGAGGAATGCACCCAAAATTAGGGCTAAATTTTTACACAAATCTATTTTCAGAACTAAAATCTTTATACCCAAACTTAAAATTACATGCACTTAGCCCAACCGAAATTGTTCATATTTCAAAAATGGCAAAATTATCATATTCCGAAACATTACAAAAACTAATTGCATCAGGATTAGACAGTTTACCCGGAGCAGGAGCCGAAATATTATCCAACAGAGTACGCAACATTGTTTCGCCTGCAAAATGTACAACTCAACAGTGGTTAGATGTTATGGAAGAAGCCCACAAATTAAACATTCCAACATCAGCAACAATGATGTTTGGTTTTATTGAAACTTTAGAAGAAAGAATTGAACATTTGATAAAAATTAGAGATTTACAAGCGAAAAAACCCAAAGATTCCTACGGATTTATAACTTTTGTTCCATGGCCATATCAACCCGAACACACACGTTTACAAAAAAAATATCCTGATTTAAAAGAAGCAACATCGGTGGAATATTTACGACTTATTGCTCTAAGTAGAATTATTTTAACTAATATTGAAAATATTCAGGCATCGTGGTTAACAGTTGGCAAAGAAGTTGCACAGTTAGCCCTTTCGGCAGGAGCAAATGATTTAGGCTCAATCATGATTGAAGAAAATGTTGTGTCGGCTGCCGGAGCTGACCACAAAATGAATGCACTACAACTCCAAAACACGATAAAAGAAGCAAGGTTTATTCCTTTATTAAGAAATCAAAAATACGAATTTGTAGAAAATTTTTAAATTTGCATAAATTGAAACTTAAAACAACAAAAAACAGTTCTCGATATTGCGTTGTTACAAACTTCGCAAAACCTTATTCATTATTCAAAATTTTATAAAATGAAATTACGAGTTAAAGTACTTATATACATAATTCTAACAACCTCAATAATTTTTATTATTAGCGTTGGCTTTATCAATTTACGATATTGGAATTACACAAAACAAATGGCTACAAACATTGCAAACATGTATGCAAAACAAAGTGCAACAACAGCCAAAAGTATTTTAACTGCCGATTTAAAAACCGTTGAAGCTCTTGAAAAAGTATTTATTAGTTTCAAACAATTCGACAAAAGAACAAGAACAATATTTTACGAACAAATTTTAAGAGATGTTTTAGAAAACAACCCTAATTTTTTGGCAGTTTGGTTAAATTGGGAACTTGCAGCTGTTGACCCTGAATGGACTATGCCCTACGGCCGCGAAAGAACCGTTGCTTTTATTTCAATGGGAAGAATAAAAATACAAATCGATAGTGCTGACCTTGATAACGATGTGCCCGGTTCAAAATACTATTTAATGAAATCAGGAACCGAAGAAAATTTGCTTACAGACCCTTATTTTTACACATACACTCAAGACACAGGATCTACATTTCTTGAAACGAGCATCGCTCGGGGAATTTTTGTTGGCGAAAAATTTGTTGGTGCTGTTGGAATAGATATTTCTCTTCAACGATTTCAAAACCTTTTGTCCGAACTTAAACCTTTTGATAACAGCAAAATAATAATCGTTTCTAACGACGGAACAATAGTAGCTTACGAAGACAAGAATTTAGTTGGCGAAAAAATACACAAAGTATTCCCCGAATATACAACTTACAACATTGTTGATAACATAAAAAAAGGCAAAATTTTTAACTTCACTCATACAAATTCTAAAAAAATAACCGAATATTTTTCTTTTTACCCCATAAAACTTAACGGGTCAAACTTACCCTGGAGTTTAGGTTTTATTGTTTCTGACCAAATTTTAATAAAAGACATAAAAAGTAACTCACAACTGCTACTTCTTATTTCAACACTATCACTAATTATTATATCAATTATCATTTGGAGCGTTCTTTCAATAATAGTTAGTCCTATAGAAAGAACATCAAAAACCCTTGAAGCATTAAGCAGAGGAAATGTTTCTGACTCATACAAGATTAAATATTCAACAAAAGATGAACTTGGTAGAATGGCAAAAGCCGCAAATATTTTAATTGATTCTTTAAAACAAACCCAACAATTTGCAATTGAAATAGGTAAAGGAAATTTAACCGTTGAATATGAACTTTTGAGTAGAAATGACGTTTTAGGGAAATCCTTAATTGAAATGCGCGATAATTTATTAAAAGCAAATCAAGAAGAAAAATTAAGAACACAGGAATCACAACGTTTATCGTGGACACAAAACGGAATTACCGAAGTAAACGAAATTTTAAGAGAAAACAGCGACAGCGTTGAAAATTTAAGCTCCCACTTAATAAAATTTCTTGTTAAATACACAGATTCTATTCAAGGAGGTTTTTATCTTATTGAAAATCATGACTCTGAAAAAATAATTGTACTTAAAGCAGCTTACGCTTACGACAGAAAAAAAGAAATGAAAGCCGAAATAAAAATTGGCGAAGGTTTAGTTGGAAGAGCAGCAAAAGAAAAACAACGAGTAATAATTGAAAACCTTCCCGAAGGATACTTAGAAGTTCGATCAGGCTTGGGAGACAAATCACCAAGCAATCTAATAATTGTACCATTATTATTTGAAGACAACGTACTAGGAGCCATTGAAATAGCCGGATTTAATAAGTTTGATAAATTTAAAATAGACTTTTTAGAACAAATTTCGGTAAGAATAACTTCATCAGTTTCTGTATTACTTAAAAATATTGAAACAGCTAACTTACTTAAAGAATCACAACTACAAACTGCAACCTTTGAAATGAAAGAAAAGCAGTTCATGCGACAAAGACGCAAACTTGTTGAAAAACAAAACGAATTAGAGCTAAAATCAGCTCAATTAGATGTTACCCTTAACTCACTAAAACACATAGGATTATATCTTGAAATAGACTCTCAAAAAACAATTATTGACACAAACGAATTTCTGCCTAAATTTTTCCAAGTAGAAAAGAACTTTTTAATTGGCAAAAAAATCACGGAAATAACAAAATTTGTAAAAGGCTCAAAAGTTTGGATTGAAAAATTTTGGGAAGATATTTATAGAGGAGAAACCCGAAAAAAATCAACTATTTACTTCAAAGATGATATACAAATAAAGATAACTGATATTTACTTTGTTGTAAAAGGATCAGATGTTGATAAAATAATTATTATTGGAATAAACTAAATATTGATAATTTACAAATGAGATTAAGATTTGCACCCAGTCCAACAGGACCATTGCATATTGGAGGAGTTAGAACTGCACTATTTAACTACCTTTTAGCAAAAAAAAACAATGGTGAATTTATATTAAGAATTGAAGACACCGACCAAACAAGATATGTTGAAGGTGCCGAAAATTACATAATTGAAGCATTAGAATGGTTAGGAATAGAATTTGACGAAAGCATTATTAAAGGCGGCAAATTTGCTCCTTATAAACAATCCGAAAGACGCGAAATCTATCAAAAACACATTCAAATTTTAATTGAAAACGGAAATGCATATTATGCTTTTGATACTGCCGATGAACTTGAGCAAATGCGTTCACGTTTGCAAGAACAAAAATCGCCCGTTCAGCATTACAATTATGTTACAAGAGAACAAATGAAAAACTCATTTACTCTTTCTAATCAAGAAGTTACTACTTTTATTGAAAAAGGAAAACCCTATGTTGTAAGGTTTAACATGCCTCAAAATAAAGATCTTTTACTAAAAGATATTATTAGAGGAGACGTAAAAGTTAACACTTCAACTCTCGACGATAAAGTTCTTTTTAAATCAGATGGACTACCAACTTACCACTTGGCAAATATAGTTGATGACCATTTAATGGAAATTACTCATGTTATCAGAGGCGAAGAATGGTTGCCATCGCTACCAATTCATTACCTTTTGTATGAAGCTTTTGGCTGGACTGCCCCTGAATTTGCACATTTACCGTTAATTTTAAAACCTAACGGAAAAGGGAAACTTAGCAAAAGAGATGGAGATCAACTGGGCTTCCCTGTATTTCCTATTGATTGGATCGACCCTAAAACAAACGAAAAATCGGCAGGATACCGTGAATGGGGATATTCGCCTCAAGCAGTAGTTAACATGCTTGCATTTTTAGGTTGGAATCCTGGAACAGAACAAGAAGTATTTGATATACAACAACTTATTAACGCATTTGAAATTTCAAAAGTACAAAAAGGAGGAGCAAAATTTGACCCCGAAAAAACTAAATGGTTTAACCAACAACATTTAAGACTTACAGACACAAATATTTTAGCACACAAACTAATAGAAAAATACAAATCCGAAGATATTTCAATAAGCTCAAAAAATGCAGTAAAAGTTATTGATTTGGTAAAAGAAAGAGCTATTTTTGAAGCAGATTTATTTGAATTAACATCATTTTTCTTTATTGCCCCGCAAGAATATAACAGTAAAGCACTCAAGAAAAACTGGAAAGAAGAAACTCCTGAATTAATCAAAAAATCAATTAAATTTTTATCAAATATTGAAGATTTTTCATCAAAAAACTTAGAAGAAAGATTTATTAATTGGATAAACGAGCAAGAAATAGGCTTAGGTAAAATTCTTAATCCTGTAAGACTACTTTTAGTTGGAAACACAAGCGGTCCGCATCTATTTGATATTTTAGAAATAGTAGGAAAAACAGAAGTAATTAACCGACTAAACAATGGTTTAAGAAACATTTAAACACCACACGATAACAACATAACTTTATGAGTATTATCAATGTTATCAACACTTTTAAATTTTTTCAATAAATAAAGAAACTATATTTTTGTTTTTAATAAAAATTATATTTTCTTTGCAAACTCAAAATTAAACAAAAATATTATAAAGATTATAGATTATGGCACATCACCAATCGGCTAAAAAAAGAATTCGTCAAAACGAAAAAAGAAGAGAAGAAAACCGTTACTATGCTAAAACTGCTCGTAATGCAATCAGAAAACTTAGAAGCATTGAAGACAAAGAAGAAGCTACTAAATTATTTCCTAAAGTTAGCTCAATGATTGATAAATTAGCAAAAAGAGGTCAAATTCATAAAAACAAAGCCGCTAATTTAAAATCTAAATTAATGAAACACATTAATAAAATTAATGCTCCTATAGCTGAATAATTTATTTAGTTTTTCATAAAAATATTTGCCGTCTAACTATCATTAGACGGCTTTTGTTGTTATACAATTAAAAAATATTTGGGGTAATTCTTCTTTTGATATAATATCTATAGTGCATATTTATACCAATTGAAAAAAGCAACATTTTAGGATTCCGCCAAAGATACTTATTAAACAAAGTTCTGTTTATTATACTTTTTAACGAAAAAGTTTTGCGATTAAGCCACCAATACATTTCAGTTAATTTTTCGGGCGTAATTTTTTTAGGAATATGCACACATTGAGAGCCATCAAAATCTTTCCAATTTTCGGTTAATAATCTACCTTCGTCTTGATATTGTCTATACAAATTGGTGCCGGGAATAGGCGTTAAAATATAAAATCGCGGAATAGGAACTTTATTTTTATTTATAAAATCAAATGTTTTTCTTATGCTATCCTCAGTATCCTCATCAGTACCAACAATCATCTCTGTGCTTACGGTTATACCGGCTTCACTTAAAATTCTAAAATTTTCGGCATGTTCACTTGCTTTAAGCCAAGGTTTTTGAATACTATTTAAAGCCTCCTGACTAATGCTTTCAACACCAAAGCTCATTAAATCGCAACCGGATTTTACAACAACATCAAGCAAATCAGGTTTTTTAGCCAAATGCAAAGCACACTGGCTAGCCCAATTCATTTTTAAAGGAGTTATTTTTTCACATAATTCACGCAGATATTTTGGGTTAGAAACAATGTTATCATCTATTAAATAAAACCGTTTAAATCCCAATCTTTTAACTTCTTTTATATCCCTAATAACCTCATCTACAGGCCTAAATATATATTTTCCTTCGTACAAACAAGCAATAGAACAAAAAGAACATTGAAAAGAACACCCCCTACCCGCCTGAACAGGCAACATATTGCCAATTGATTTTTGAGTTAACAAATCATAACGAGGCAAGGGTAAATTTTTAAGTTCAGTAATTGGGTGATTATAAATAGGTTTTAATATACCGGTTTGCTCAAAATCTTTAAGCATTAAATTAAACGATATTTCGGCATCACCAACAACAACGCTGTCAACATGCTTTAAAGTTTCTTCGTAGGCAATAGAAGCCATGTATCCACCCATAACAACCGTTTTACCGCGTTTTTTAAACTCGTGTGCAATTTCGGCTCCTCTAAAAATTGCATGCCCCATTGTGCCTATTGCAATCAAATCAGCATCGCTGTCAAAGTTTATTTTATCAACTACTTCAATTGCAACTTCAATATCCCAATGTTTTGGAGTATATGCAGCTAAAAGAGGGAACGCTAATCCCGGCAGATTAATTTTTCTCTGAGTACAAAGTTTTCCGTTTTCGGCGTATTGAGTTGGTTGTATGAATAATATTTTTGGCATAATTTATTTTTATAATAATTCACAAACAGATACAGCAGTAATCTTTTTTAGAGCATTCAAATAGAACAAAGCATTTATTTAATCCTTTTGCTGTTTTTTATTTTTTGTTGATATTGTTTTCTAACCCTTGAGCTTCCGGCAATCATTTTCCCGAGCATATCTGATCTATATAGTTTTAGATATTTTAAAAGCACTTTAGGTTGAAATAAAATTTTATTATATGCTTTTAAAATTTGTTTGTAATAATTGGCAACACTCATTTTACTTGGTTTAATAGAAACATGAGCTAAATCCCATTTTTCAAACTCTTCTTTTTTGATTAAAAGTTTATCTTGAGGATAAGTAAAACCTGTTTTTGGTAAAGGTGTAAGAGGCTGTAAATTAACATAATGTATTCCAATAGATTTAACAGACTTTATCATTTTTTTAAAATCATTTTTATCCCAATCCGGCGAAACAATCATTGTTGCATAACAATCAATTTTATTTTCGTTTAGCACTTGCATTGTTTTTTTATACAAATCGGCATTTGTTTTTTTATTATATTTTTTTAAATCCTCTTCAAAAAAACTCTCAAAACCTACAATTACAGTACGAAGTCCAATTTTTGCTAATTTTTTAATTAAATCAGGATTATTTGCAACAAAATCCGCCCTCCCATAAACCAAATATTTTTTGTCAATTTTTTGTTCAATAGATTTTTCAATAAATAATTCAAGACGCTTTTTATCAGTCAAAAAATCATCATCAACAATATAAATTTCTTTTTCAGGAATAGTTTTAAGCTCCTCAAAAACATCATCAAGCGACCTTTGATTATACTTTCCGGCTGTTATAACCGAACAAAAACAAAACGAACAATTAAAAGGGCAGCCATAAGAAGTTTTAATAAGAGCAACTTTATCATGAAAAATGTAAAAATATTTGTCTCGATATTTTTCAACCGATTTTCTTACTGCCCAAGGAACATAGAAATTAAAATCCGGCAACTTTAATAAATCTAATTTTTCATTTTTCGCTAATATTCCGGCAGGTAAATCATTTTTTTGATCAATGTGATTTAATAAATCGGTAAAAACAATTGCAGCATTACGAACAACTCTAAAATCAACAGCCTCATTTTCAAAATCTTCCGGCACAATTTCGCAATGAACACCGCCAACAATTGTTATTGTTTCAGGATTATCAGCTTTTGCAATTTTACAATAGTCGATTATTATTGAAACATTAGTAATATATCCCGTAAGGCAAACAATATCAGGTTTATGCAAATGAATAAAATATTCAAACGAACGTTCTTCAACCAACATGTCGATAATTTCTGCTTCGTCGGTTTCCCGAACAAGCCCGAACAATATTTCTAATTCCAATGGTTCAACAATCATTAAATGCTGCAAACCAATTGTTTCAGGCGATGCATGAGGGCGAATAAATAATATTTTTGACAATTTTTTTTAATTAAAAGTTTAAAAAATTCAAAAAGTATAAAAAACAAAAAATCCTTTCTCATAAATTTATAGGATTAAAAAAAATTTAATCGTTTAAAATGTATTTTTCGAAAAAACATTAAAACTTTGAATTTGCCGATTATATCCCAAAGATTTTTCAGCCATTTTTATAAATTTGTTAAAAAATTTATTACTATGTTTAGCTTGAATATATCTTTTTTCAATATGCCCACCCATTCGTAATTTGGGGATTTCAGCTGTTTGTCCAAAATCAATATATTCAACTTTTTGTTCAATTCCTTGTTTAACAATATTGACCAAGAGCCTTAGATAAGTGCTATTTTCAGAATTAAATTTGTAATCAATTCCACCGAGAAAAAAATAGAAATAATTTTTATATTTAGCCGTAATATTCCAACCAATTACGTTATTTTGTTTTTTACAAACAGTTAAATTAAAATTAGTTGGCAAATTTTTAAAAAACTCAAAGTTAAGTTTTTCTAATTTATCTTTACTTTTATAAAAAACTTGCAAATATTGTTCATACATTTGTTCAGTAAAATGATGACAACTGTATTCTAAAAGCTCAATATTGCTTGTATATTGGATCAAATTTAATCTTCGGCGATAATTAGCCCTAAGTTTAGCAAAATAATCGTCCCACGAGCAAAAAGTATTTTTAAGTACAATTGTAGGAAGAGTATTTCCGGTTGCCAAAAATTTTTTTTCGGGTTTATTATACAGATTTAAAAAAACAACCAAACCTTTTTCGGCATCAAAAATATAATCAGTTAGCTTTTCAACAATATTTATTTCACCAAAAATACCCTGAGCCGAAACCGACGCAGGTATTCCCACAATATTCATTTTTAATGGGCTTTTTATTCTCAGAAACGTTAAAAAATCTAACCTAATAGAGTACATAACTGCCCCACCAACAAATTCACGGTTATTAAAACACTGATAGTAACGTTGTTCGCAAGGATTGTATTTTTGAGCATGAACTAAAAATTCTTTTGTTTGGAAATAATTAGAGGTAAAGTTATCCCAATCATTATGCAAATCAAGAGCAGTATTTATTTTTTTTATTTTAAACATTGCTGAATTTTTCGAGTTTTTCGAGTAACAAGTTACTCTAAAAATTCGATAACTTACAACTCGACAACTTATTAACTACAAATCATCTTCAAAAACGGCAAATTGCCTGTATGGTTGTGGTTTTTTACCATAAACCCGTTGTAAAATTCGAGAAACAAAAGCGATAGAAGCTCTGTTTTCTTCAAAAATAAAACCACCTTCGCAAAACTGATATTTTTTTTGAATTAATTTTGATAATGATTTGCTTATTAGAGCTAATGCAACCGGACTACGCTGAAATTGGGGAATTACACCAATTTGAGTAAACCTAAAAGTATTAATTTTATTGGTTAAGCGATATTTTAAAACATCAAAAACATTTAATTCTCTATGATTATCAACAATTTGATTAAAATCAGGATACCATAGATAAAAACCAACAGGAGTACCATTAATTTCGGCTATAATAAGATGCTCATTATCAAGCAAAAATCTAAACGGATAAAATAATTCCTGATCCTCTTCAATATCTCTGTCAGCCCAATAAACGTGTTTTACAAAAGACAAATTATTAAGCTTAGTATATATTGCACTTTCTTTATTAATATCTCCTTTATTCATAAACCGAACATGTAAACTATCTAACTTACGATCAGGATTATACATCTTAGCCCATTCGTGGTAAGCATCCATCGAAAATTTAAAAGTGTACATTTTTCTTTGTAGCAAATTTTTAAAATAATTCGAATAATAAGGCGGATTATACGACAAGCCAAATAATGGAACTTCATCAAACTTATTTTGCAAAATCCCTGCTCCGTAATTTATATGTCCGTTTAGCCCAACAACAATCTTAGAACATTCGGGGATATAATTTTTTGCCGTTTTTTTTATCAACGGATAAATATCGCCTAAACCTTCGTGTGCTTCAAAAAAAGAAACCTGTATATAATCTAACAAACGATAATCATTTATTAAAGCAAATTTTCCTACAATATCATTTCCATCTCTCATTAGGTACATTCTTGAAGTAGAATGATTCTTAAAAGAAGATTTATCTAGCAGGAGCATTTTTTCTATACCTGCCTCGGTTCCTCTATAAAATTTATTGTTTTTATAAACTGAATTATTAACACTTATAAAAGTATTAAATGCCGATTTATCAATTCTTTCAATTTTCAATTTAGCAATATGAATTAATGTTTTTAAAAAATATTGAGTTGATATTTTCAGGTTACAGAAAAAATCTATTTATAAATATTCTTTTTGAGAACTAAGCCATGTTTTTTAACATCGCCAATAATTTCCTCATCAGGAGGCCAATAAACTACACCATTAGGTTCATTATAAGAATAATAAATTGCATTATGATGTCCATTATTTTCAAAAACTGTATTTTTAATTTTCAAATTAGGACCTTGATAAATAATTGAATACTGACTATTTTTATGAATATAACAATTTTTGACTTGCATTTTATTACAATTATAAGAGGCTATCCCAACAATTCCACAACCATTTAAATCACAATTATCAAAAACAGCAGAAGAACAATTTTGAATATAAACAACATTACCGGTGCAGCCTATAGGCCCCTGAGGCTCAACATGAGTTGCTTTTATATTTTTAACAGTAACACCATCGCAATCAAGTATATTAAAGACGTTTTCGGAAGTAGAACTTAAAACAAATGTAGCACCTTGACCATCAATGGTTATATTATTTAAACCTGATATAACAATTGGTTCAGAAGTGGTATAAATTTTATTTTCAAGAGTGATAACACAATCAGAACCTGCATTTAAAAGAGCATCTTGCAATTGTTCAATACTTGCAACATTTTGTGCATCAGAATAAAATGGATATACTATAAAATTTAGAACAAAAAAAGTCCAAAACAGCAAAGTATGTTTCATAATTGTAGAATTTTAAAATTAAAAAAAAATTTCCTGAGGTTTCATAAACCCTAAAAACTCAGTATAAGAAGAAGCAGAATATGAGCCACCATTACCAAAAACAACTACATCACCAATTTTAAGTTCAGGCAAATTCCTATTAGCACAAAATATATCACGAGAATAAGTTGAAGAACCAAAAATTGTTGTTAAATATTTTTTATCAGAGTTAAGAATTTCCTCATTTCTGATTATTAAAGCAGGATGGTTTGCAGTATCGGGATAAAGTAATGGTCTGGAAAATTGAGTTGTTGAAGCATTTAAGCCTGCTAAAATTTGATTGTCGCGTTTTTTAATATCTGTAATGTAAGCAACAAAATGACCGGCAATTCCGCCAATAATTCTACCGGGTTCCAATATCAATTTAAGGTTTTTTTTGTGCATTTCAGACGCTTTTTGCATAAGTTCTGAAACTTTTAAGCCATAAGTATATACATCAAAGTTTGTTTCACCATCTTCCGAAACACCAAAGCCTCCACCAAAATTTAAGTATTCGATGTTTGGAAACAAAAATGAAAGTTCAATAAGCTCATTATAGCAAGCCAAAAAATATTCAAGATCAAAAATATCGGTACCGGCATACAAATGTAAACCTTTGATAATATGCTTATTATCCATATTCTTAAGTTCATCAACTGTAAAACCCAGCCGACTTTGTTTACCAATAAAAAAACCTGCACGAGTAGAATAAGGCTCAACTTTATCACCGATATTACACCTAATACCAACCTTTTGGTCGGAGTAAAGTTTTTGCCATATATCAAATTGACGAGGTGAATCGAGATTTAATTGAGCACCGGCAGAATGAATTTTCCGCATAGTTTTTTCAGATAAAGCCGATGAAGTAAAAATAATTTGTTCATCTGTAAAACCAGCTTTCTGAACAGCCTCCATGTGTATCAATGAATTAACAAAAACATTTATTTTTTCTTCGTTCACTATTTTCAAAAATTCATTATTAATGTTTGCCATAGTAGCAAAATGTATTGCTTTATTTTTATACGGAATATCGTGAAACACCCGACAATTTTGTCTAATTTTTTGAGATTCGTATATATAAAACGGATCAAATTCGCCCTTAGCAAGCAAATTTATTTTGGAAAGCAAATTAGGATTAATCTTCATTCTTAATTTTTAATGATAAAGAACAAAGTTAAAAATTTTAATATTAAAACGATAAAAATATTTATTGCAAGGGGAAAAATAAACTTAATGAAATATAAATCAAACAAATATAGTGATAAAAAATAGCCCCAACAGGAATCGAACCTGTATTTAAAGTTTAGGAAACTTCCGTTCTATCCGTTGAACTATGGGGCCAAAAAAAAGCATTATAAGCACTATCATAATTAAGATGAGCTTAAAAAAAAAGCCCAAACTAAGTTGGGCTTGCTCTCCAGGTTGGACTTGAACCAACGACACCCGGATTAACAGTCCGGTGCTCTAACCAACTGAGCTACTAGAGAAGACTTTTGTTTTTCATTAAAAAAGCGATGCAAAGATAAAAGCTTTTTTTTAATCAACAAATTTTTTTTGAAAAATTTTTAAAAAGTTTTTTTATTAACTCAAATTTATAAATTTGCAGAAAAAAAATGAATACTTTACTGACTGTTGGAAGTGTAGCTTTTGATCAAATAGAAACACCATGGGGAAATTCTGACATCATTTTAGGAGGTGCCGGAACCTATATTTCGCTTGCAGCCTCAAACTTTAATATTAAAAGCAATTTAGTTTCGGTTGTTGGGGGCGATTTTACCGAAAATTATCTTGATGTGCTACGTAATCACAATGTTGATATCACAGGTATTGAAAAGAAAAAAGACGAAAAGACTTTTTTTTGGCACGGCAGATATCATAAAAACATGAACGAACGCGACTCTATTGCAACTGAATTAAATTCATTAGGATCATTTGAACCGGTTGTTCCTACCAGCTATCAAAACGCAGATATTTTAATGCTTGGAAATTTAACACCAGTAGTTCAACGTAAAGTAATTGAACAATTAAATAATCGGCCTAATTTAATTGTAATGGATACAATGAATTTTTGGATGAACACTATGCTTGACGAATTACATCGCACAATATCAATGGTAGATGTATTAACAGTAAACGACGAAGAAGCACGACAACTTTCAGGGGAATTTTTTCTTCCGGTAGCAGCAAAAAAAATCATAAAAATGGGGCCCAGAATAGTTATCATAAAAAAAGGAGAACATGGGGCACTAATATTTAACAAAGATGATGTGTTTTTTGCGCCGGCTTTACCACTGTCAAAAGTTGCCGACCCAACAGGAGCAGGCGATTCATTTGCCGGTGGATTTGTGGGATATTTAGCTCAAACAAACGATTACTCTTTTGAAAACATGAAAAATGCCGTAATTGTGGGTTCTGCAGTTGCTTCGCTTTCTGTTCAGGAATTTGGAACTAAAAAATTACAAGACTTACCTAAAGAAGAATTAAATGCTCGTATAGATATTTTCAGAAAACTCACTGCGTTTAATTTACCAAAAAATATTTTTTAAATCTTTAAAGCCGTTTTTTTTTAAGCGGCTTTTTTATTTCTTTAAAAAAATTTGTTGCAATTCTCTAATTGCTTGAGCTTTTGTAAGATTACTTCTGAGTTTTGCTTCAGGTAAATGTTCCTCACAAAACCACTCTAAACCGGCAGGATGACCAACAAAACCGGGTTGTTCAAAACTTTTATTATATTCTTTTTCCTGTTCAGTTAATGAAAAATGCACTAACCCTCCTCTACTACTAAAGCTTTTATGGCAAATTGCACAAATTGGTGGTCTCATACTAAAAAAATTAAAACGTTATATAACTCACATAAAACAACTTATCCTGTAATACTTAATCTTAAGATTAAAAACAATGCTCCTAAAACAAGACCGGAGAGACAGCCCCAAATTGCTTTTTTAAAAGCCTTTTTATTGCCATTTGTTGCAAAATAAGTTATTCCAACAACAACAATTCCGGCGGCAAAGCCATAAATTGAATAAACACCTATGGCTGCAATAATAAAAGCAATCCAAAAAGCACCCCATTTATCACCCCTAGCTGTTTCAAAAAAAGAATTTACCGGCATTAAAATTTGTTCGTGATTATTATCATTAGCTGAAACCGTCGAATTTATTGTAGATGATTGGATTTCTAAAGTTCGATCATTTTTTGCCCCAAATGCAAAAATCACAAAAAAAACAAAAACAGAAAAAAGCAATAATTGTTTCATTATCAAAGTGTTTAAAAAATTAATTTTTATTAAATTCAATAATATCAATAATTTGAGTTTTTACATTACTCAAAATATTATAGGTTCTTTTTGTAGGATAAAAAACGTGTTTTGAACCGTTGTAATATGCCCAGAACTCAGGATCAGAAGAAGTTATTTTTACAAGTCCATCGTATTCTATCACAGAAGAATATCTGATTTGATATATAGTTTTTCGCAAATCAATAAAAAGTCGATCAGGGTTTTTGAGTTTAATTTTTTGATTGTTAACAACAAAAAAAGAAGAATCAATTTGTTTAACAACTTCGGGAGAATAAATAGAATAATTTGTTGTAACCAAAGAGGTATTGCTTGAACTATCCCTAAAAGTAAAATCTACTCTAAAAATATTATCATCACCTTTAAAATCAATAGGTTTTATAAAATACTGGAGTACATCTTGCTCCATATAAAAAACCTCATAAAATTGTTTCGGGCTTTTTTTACCCTTAAATTTTACACCAATACATGAAGAAAACAAGAACATGCAGGCAAATAATAAATATTTTATTTTCATTTATTTTTGATTTTTTTTCTCAACTTATCTAAAAATAAGTTTTCATCTAAATATAAGTTTTCAATAATTGCTTTTTCAAAACTCACAAAAGTTAAAACAGCAGTATAATAAGATTTTTTTGACTTAAAAATAACTTTGTAAAGATATTCATTTTTATTTTTGATAAAAACTTTATAAACAGGTTTCCGTTTAAAATAAAGAGTATCTGACGCTAATATTTCATATTGATTATAATTCAAATAAAGCTCAAGAATAGATGATGGGGTGTCGTTGATAGCTAAACCAATAAATAAGTTGTATGACGTTGAACTGATATAGCGTTGTATAGGCACTTGATGTTGTAAACTAAAATTATATTTATCATATTTAGAAACAATAAGTGTATCAACAGCAATGCTTGCCTCAAGATTATTTAAAAAATATTTTTCTTTAGCACCATACAAGATAAAATTTTGAGAAAATAAATTTAAAGACAAAGAAGTAATAATAATAATAATAAGACTAAAAAGTATTTTTTTCATTTAAAGATAATATTTATATTAAAAAAAAAGGAACAGCATATAAATACCGTTCCTTATAATTGCGAAATTTCAGGTTTTATTCTCCTGTAACAATAGTTTCGTAAGTCCAAATAATACCTAAAATATTATCTTGTTTCATGTCAACAGTAGAAATTTTAGTAATTCCACCATTTCTAGCTGCAGTTTGGATACTTGCATCTTGATCAAGAGCTAAAAAGCCAAGATAAACAGTAGCAGTAGCAGTACCAACTTTAGTTCCAACAGGGTTACTTGTAGCAGTAACAGGCATTACGATTGAACAAGAAGATAATAAAAGTGCACCAGCGGCAACAAAACCTAAAATTGAATTTCTTAATTTTTTCATTGTTAGTAATTTTATAATTTATTAAAAGATTAATTATTCTCCGGTAACAATAGTTTCATAAGTCCAAATAAGACCTAAAACATTACCTTGTTTCATATCAACTGTAGATATTTTTTTAATTCCGCCATTTTTTGCAGCAGTTTGAATACTAGCATCTTGATCAAGAGCTAAAAAGCCAAGATAAACAGTTGCTTTAGAAGTACCAACTTTAGTTCCAACAGGATTACTTGTAGCTGCAACAGGCACGACTATTGAACATGAAGTCAATAACATTGCACCAACGGCAACTAAACCTAAAATAGAATTTCTTAATTTTTTCATATTAAATATTGATTTAAAAATTTCGCCCAAATATAAAATAAAATATACATTCTAAAAAATTATTCGTCAAAAAGTGTATAAAAAAGGAGTTTTTAGAAAACTACACTTTAAAAACCCTTACATTTTCAAAAAAAAGGCTAATATCTATAATGTTCGGGTTTATAAGGCCCGTCAACTTTTACGCCTATGTAATCGGCTTGTTCTTTAGATAAAGTAGTTAAATTTACTCCTACATGTTTCAAATGCAATCGGGCAACCTCTTCATCTAAATATTTAGGCAATCTATACACATCTATTTTATAATCTTTTTTCCACAAATCAATTTGGGCTAGGGTTTGATTAGTAAACGAATTACTCATCACAAAAGAAGGATGACCTGTAGCTGTTCCTAAATTAACTAAACGACCGTCGGCTAAAAGAATAATAGAATGTCCATCAGGAAAAACATATTGATCAACTTGAGGTTTAATATTTATATGTTTTATTCCGGGATAGGTTTTTAATTTTTCAACCTGAATTTCATTATCAAAATGACCTATATTGCAAACAATAGCTTTATCTTTCATTTTAGCCATGTGTTCAACAGTGATAATATCTTTATTTCCGGTAGCAGTAACAAATATATCAGTTTTTTGTACAACTTCTTCAGTTAATTTCACTTCAAAACCTTCCATTGCAGCTTGTAAGGCACAAATAGGGTCAATTTCAGTAACAGTAACTTTTGCACCAAATCCTTTAAGCGATTGAGCAGAACCTTTTCCTACATCGCCGTATCCGCATACTAAAACAGATTTTCCGGCAACCATAATATCGGTAGCTCTTTTAATACCATCAGCAAGAGACTCACGGCAACCGTAAAGATTATCAAATTTTGATTTAGTTACAGAATCGTTAACATTTATTGCAGGGAATAAAAGTTTTCCTTGTTCCATCATTTGATACAACCGATGAACACCAGTAGTTGTTTCTTCGGAAACTCCTTTAATATTTTTGGCTATACGTTGCCATTTAGTTTTATCCTGTGCATATATTGCATTAAACCGTTTAAAAAGCTCAATTTCGTCTTCGGTAGTTTTAGTTTCATTTAAAAGTGCAGGATTTTTTTCTACATCAACGCCTAAATGCACCATTAAAGTGGCATCTCCTCCATCATCAACAATTAAATCGGGTCCCGAACCATCAGGGAAAGTAAGAGCTTGTTCTGTAGCCCACCAATATTCTTCAAGAGTTTCACCTTTCCAAGCAAAAACAGGAATACCGGTTTTAGCAATTGCAGCGGCAGCGTGATCTTGAGTTGAATAAATATTGCAACTTGCCCAACGCACGTCGGCACCAAGTTCTACAAGAGTTTCAATTAAAACGGCTGTTTGTATTGTCATGTGTAAAGAGCCGGATATTTTAGCCCCTTTTAAAGGTTTTTCTTCAGAAAATCTTCGTCTTAAAGACATTAATCCTGGCATTTCAATTTCGGCTAAACCAATTTCTTTTCTCCCCCAATCGGCAAGACTAAGATCTTTTATTTTGTAATTCATAGTTATATTTGTATTAATGATTTAAATAATTTTAGTTTAAGTTAATAGATGCATCGCCAATTTCTTTTCCTTCAGAGAAGATAAAAACAGTATAATTACCTGAAGGCAAATCACTTACATCAACAGTATAATAAACACATAGATTTTGAGAATTTCCGTCATATTCTATTTCTTTAACCGAAGAATAAGCTATATTTTGTCCTTGATAATTAAAAAATCCTGAATTATTATTCCTTAAAACTTCGCCATCAGGTTTAGTTATCCTAAGATAAACATACTTTCTGCCGGTAGTAATAACTTTATTTTCGGATAAAATAAAGCAAACTTGAAATTTCTCAACTTTATTGCTTCGTTCAGTTGTTTTACCTCGTTGGTTTAGAGCAGTTAAATTAAGTGAATAAGCTGTTAATTCTTTAGCTACCTGTATTGTTTGTTGCAAACTATCATTTTGTGTTGATAAATTTTGCGTTTGTTGAACTTGATTATCATATTGTTGTTGAATTTGGGTATTTTTAGCAACAAGTATTTGATTTGCTTGATAAAGAGAATCAATTTGATGAACGTAGCTTTTCATGATCGTTTTTAAAGTTTCAACTTCGTCTTTAAGTTGCTTAATTCGGGCATAATCCGAAGCTTTTAGGTTACTTAACTCGGTCATTAAATCCTGAATACGTTGTTGTTGAACAGCTAAGCTATCATTAATTTGTGCATTGTTTGTTTGTAAACCTTCATACACTAAAAACAAATCTTCGAGTTCATCGTTTAAAGAATCTTTTTGCATTGTTTGAGTTTCAATTTCAACAATCATGCTGTCTTTTTGTTTAATGGTATGAATTTTATCAAAAACAAAATAGATAATAATGAAAGAGAGCAAAATAATTGTAATTTTGTAGCCGATATTTGAATTTTTTTCTGCCATATTATTTTTTTGCAAATATAGACAAATTACGTAAAAAGTTGCACATTTATAGCTAAAAAACATTAAAACATTAAACAAGGACTCTAAAAATGACTTATTTTAAAACACTTACAATAATAATATTTTTTTCGGTTAGTTTTTTTGCATGTAATCAAAACGATAAATCCAATGAATTAATACCAAAAAAAACATTTATAAATCTGCTTATTGATCTTCATAAAGTAGATGCATTGTTAAATAATATGGGCTTGATGGATAATAAGTTAACAAACGAAGACTCATTATCGTACTACAATAAAATTTTTCAGGATTATGATATTACAAGAGCTCAATTTTATTACACTTTTGATTATTACACTCATAACATGAGCGATTTTTTAGAACTTCAAAAAATAGTAATTGATTCATTAAACAATGAATTTATACTATTAGATTCTTTGGCAAAAATTGGGCTTAGACAGCAAGATTTATGGACATTAAAAAGAGAATGGAGTTTACCCAAAGATGGGGTTACAAATTCAATACCATTTAAATTTGCCACAAAAAATCCGGGCAATTACACCTTAACTGCTGATATAAAATCTTATCCCGACGATTTAAGTAAAGAATTAGAGATGAAAATCGGTGCTTATTACTCAGATGCTTCCGAAGATGTTAATGCTGTAAAAATTGATGTAAAAAATGGAACATGGAAACAATATTCGGTTAAAGTTTCAGTAAATCCAAACAAACAATTAAGCTACATCGAAGTGGAATTGTTATCTCACTCAAACAATACAACATATATGCACGTTCAGGTTAAAGGTGTTATGCTTACTTTTGAAGAATTAGATAACGCATTAGACTCTGTTGCTACTAATTGACCTAATGTTTCTGTTGAATAGAAGTTAATATTATATCAGAAAATAAATCTGTAATGTTTATTTTATCATAAACTAACATTTTAGGAACTATTGATTCAGAGGTCATACCGGGAACAGTGTTAACCTCTAAAAAATACAACATATTTTCTTTTAAAATATAATCCATTCTAACAATACCATTACAATTTAAGTATTCATATATTTTTTCGGAAATATATTTACATTCTTCTATAATATTATGGGCAACCGGAGCAGGGATTATTTCTTCATTTAGCTCAGAATTATATTTAGATTCATAATCAAAAAACTCATGTTTACTTCTGATTTCCATAGGAGTAAGAGCTTTAACAAAATTATTTTTAATCACTCCGCAAGTTAGTTCAATACCTTTAATAAACTGTTCCAGAATAACCTCATTAGAATGTTCAAAAGCCTCGGTTATGGCTTTATAAGTTTGTTGTTCGTTAAAAATTTTTGTTGTTCCAAAGCTTGAGCCACCTTCATTGGGTTTAATAAAAAAAGGAAATGAATTTTGATCAATAAAATTTGCAAGTTTTTGGTCATAATTTTCATTTTTTCTAACAACAACAGAATTAGCCGACAGAACACCAAAACTTTTCAAATAATTATTGCAGAAATATTTGTTAAAAGTTAGAGCAGAAACTAAAGCATTTGTTGTATTATATGGAATTTGTAGAAGATCGAAATAAGACTGCAAGATTCCATTTTCGCCGGGATTACCATGAATTTCGATAACTACAGCATCAAAAGTTATTTTTTTGTTATCAATAATAACAGAAAAATCATGTCTGTCAACAATACTATTTGATTTTACTTCAGTCCATTTATCTTTATCAATTAATATTTCAAAAACATCAAATAATTTTTCATCTAGTATTGAAGCAACATATTTACCACTTTTAATAGAAATAACGGCCTCGGAAGAGAATCCGCCATACAAAACAGCAACATTTTTTTTCATAAGATATTTTTTTACTCAGGAATTAAATCGGCTAAAACAGTTAACCCTCCAACAACTTTATCACCAATATTAACTTTAACAATAGAATTAAGTGGCAAAAAAACATCAAGCCTTGACCCAAATTTAATAAAACCGAGTTCTTGATCTTGATGAACATTATCGTTAACTTTAACGTTGCAAACAATTCTACGAGCAATTAATCCGGCTATTTGTTTTACTAAAATCTCTTCGTTTTTTTTATTCTTTATAACAATAGAATTACGTTCATTTAAAACAGAGGATTTTGGGAGGTGAGCCATTAAATATTTACCTTTGTGATATTTAGCATAAGTAATTTGCCCCGAAATAGGAATCCAATTTTTATGAACATTAAAAATAGACATAAAAATAGAAATTTGTATCCTTTGATCGTTAAAATATTCATCTTCCTGAACTTTTTCGATAGTAACAACTGTTCCATCAGCCGGCGAAAACACAAAGAATTCATTTTCCTTAACAGTTCTTTTGGGATTTCTAAAAAAAACAATAATTAAAGTAAAAAGCAAAACAGAAAAAGAGTTAACAATTATATTTAGTGCTTTTTTTTCGGAAAAAAAATGAGACGAAGCTAAATTAACTATGATTAGTAAAATTAAAAAAACTAAAATTATTTTTATGCCTTGTTTGTGTATAATCATAAAAAAGAATTTATAAAAAGACTAAATAAATTGAGACAGCAATAATAGCGAACAAAAAGCTATCAAAACGGTCGAGCAAACCACCATGTCCGGGCATTATTTTACCGGAATCTTTAATCCCGGCTGCACGTTTTATTTTAGATTCAACTAAATCGCCCGTAAACGCACCAAAAACAATTAATGCAGCCATTATTATCCAATCAAATAGATTATAAATATTCAAAATTTTGTACACAATAAAACCAGAAAAGATGCCAAAAATTATTCCGCCAAGTGTACCTTCGAGGGTTTTTTTAGGTGAAATATCAGGAAAAATTTTTCTCGTTCCAATTAAACTTCCAACAAAATAAGCAACAACATCATAAGACCAAATAATTAAAAAAACACCAAGCAGAATAGAAAAATCAAATTTATTTTTATTAAAAACAATAAAATTAGTTAGAGTAAAAGGTAAAGCAATATAAAAAATGCCCATAAATTCGTAAGCCAAATTTTTAAGAACACTACCTTTACGCAATAATTCTAAAGAAAAAGAAACAAAAGCTACCGCAAGAATAAAATAACTAAACGAAGAAGAAATTAGATCAATTTTAATTAAAAAAACAAATAAGAATAACAGCCCTGAAAACAGCAAACCAAACCATTTTTTGGGTTTACTACCCGTATTTTCAGCTATTTTATAAAACTCCCATAAACTTTGCAACATGAAAAATTCAAAAATAATCAAAAATGAGTATTTATTGATAAATGCAAGAACAAGAAGAGCTACAAATACCAAGGCAGAAAAAATTCTTAAGAAAAGATTATTCTTCAATAATTGTTCCACCCTTAGCTTCGGTTAAAATTTCTAACGCCTGATTTATTTTAATTTTTTCAACATAAAGAGCATATCCACCAATAATGAACATACTATCTCGAATAGTAAGAATACTTGATTCTATATTATTTTCCTCCAAATAAACCAAAGATGTTTCGGCTTCTAAAAATGTATTATATCGTTGAATTTCAACCCATTCTTTTGTTGATTGAAGAATGTCTTCGGCTTTTTCAACATTTGTTTTTTTCACAAAAAGATCAAATTCTTGTCCATTTTGAACTATTAAAGCTCTAATTTTATTACGACCTAAAATATCCTCTTTAAGTTCAGCTGTTTCAAATTTATTATAAGTTCTTATTTTTTCCCAGTTTGTTAATTCAGATAAAATAGAAGTAGCTTTTTGAGCATGATTATTTTGGACGTACAATGATATTTCTTCTAAATGGAAATCAGAATCTCTTTTTTTGATAATAAAACTTTCAATGTCATTATCCTCCAATAGTTCTACTCTATATCTTGATTGTTTTACGCGAGTGCTTGTATCAACCTTTGTCCAATCTTCAATTTTTTGACCGGTTAAAAAAGGAACAACCTGCTCAATGTTTTCGTTTTCAATGTAAAGTTCGTAATTTTCGAGAATATATTTATCATTTGCTCTTTCCTTAAGGATTGTTGAAATTCCATTGTTTAACAAATATTTTCGAAATAATTCTATTGGTTTTTTTAGTATAAAAGAGTTTATTTTAGTTAATCCTTGCATCTGCTCAAGAATAATCATAGCCTTTTTTTCGTCTTTAGGGTGCACATATACGTCTATTTCGCCTAAAAGGAACAGACTATCTTTGGCATTAATAACAACGGTTTCAATTCCTGCATTAGTTAATAACTGTTTCCTAATTTCGGCCTCATAGCTACTACTAAAGGATATTATTTTTGTCCAATCATTGTTCATAAATACTGTTTTTTTTCAAGAAAGAATAAAATTCAATTTTTGATAAAAGTATCAATTTAAATTGAGAAAAAAGAAAAATTTGAGTTAAAATTTCACACCACTATCATTATTTTTTTTCTCGTCTCTCATTTTTTTCACACCATCAATAACAGCTCGAGCATCGGTAGTAAATTCTCGTGGTCCTAAAATCTCTTCAACGTCTTCGGTATAGATAACCTCCTTTTCTTTTAATCTTTGAGCAAGTAGTTCAAATTTGCCGTTGTATTCAACAACTATTTTTTTAGCTCTTGCATATTGTTGTTCAATTATTATTCTAACCTCATCGTCAATTATTTCAGCTGTTTTTTCGCTGTAAGGTTTTGTAAATGAATATTCTTGTCCCTGAGAATCGTAATAACTAACATTAGGCAATTTATCACTCATTCCAAAAAATGCAACCATTGAATAAACCTGTTTAGTTACTTTTTCCAAATCATTTAAAGCTCCGGAAGAAATAGAACTAAGCATAACTTCTTCGGCAGCACGACCACCAAGAGCAGCACAAACTTCATCAAAAAATTGTTCTTTTGTAGAGAGTTGTCGTTCTTCGGGCAGATACCAAGCAGCACCGAGTGAACGTCCACGAGGCACAATAGTAACTTTAATAAGCGGTTGAGCATGTTTAAGCATCCAACTTACAGTAGCATGACCAGCTTCGTGATAGGCAATTCGTTGTTTTTCGTCTGGTTTAATAACTTTAGAACGTTTTTCTAAGCCGCCAATTATTTTATCTATCGCATCATGAAAATCCTGATGGTCTATTTTATCTTTATCCTGTCGAGCAGCAATAAGAGCAGATTCATTACAAACATTTGCAATATCAGCACCGGAAAAACCTGGGGTTTGTTTGGCTAATAAATTAAGATTTACATCATTTTTAATTTGCAATCCAACAGTATGAACCCTAAAAATAGCTTCACGTTCGCTTAGTTCGGGCAATTCAAGAGTAATTTGTCTGTCAAATCTACCGGCTCTAAGCAAGGCAGAGTCTAATACATCTGCACGGTTTGTAGCGGCAAGTAAAATAACTCCTGTATTAGTATCAAACCCGTCCATTTCTGTAAGAAGCTGATTAAGAGTATTTTCTCGTTCGTCATTAGAATTAA
The DNA here is from genome assembly GCA_016936595.1 of Bacteroidales bacterium. Lineage (GTDB taxonomy): Bacteria > Bacteroidota > Bacteroidia > Bacteroidales > JAFGUD01 > JAFGUD01. The sequence continues at coordinate 70,574 of JAFGXO010000059.1, forward strand.
AACTCGCTCTTTTGCTACGGGATCTACCTATTGCATCAATTTCATCAATAAAAATAATGCAAGGAGCTTTAGCTTTTGCTTGTGCAAATAAATCTCTAACCCTTGAGGCTCCAACGCCTACAAACATTTCAACAAAATCAGACCCCGACATAGAAAAGAAAGGAACTTCGGCCTCGCCGGCAACGGCTTTTGCCAATAAGGTTTTTCCGGTTCCCGGAGGGCCAATAAGTAAAACACCCTTAGGAATTTTACCACCGAGACGAGTATATTTTTCAGAATTTTTTAAGAAATCAACAATTTCAACAATTTCTGTTTTAGCTTCTTCTAAACCGGCAACTTGATCAAAAGTAATTTTAATTTTACTTCCTTCAAAAAGTTTAGCTCTGGATTTTCCCATTGAGAAAATATTATTTCCTCCTCCACCTCCTCCAACGCGTCTGAACATAAAAAACCAAATAAAAACTAACAAAAGAAGAGGTAAAACCCAACCTAAAGCATCACCCCATATATCTTTACGTTTTATATTTTTTATATACGGTTGATCATTTACAGATAAATTTTGTTGTGCTTCGGCAATTTTTTCGTCAAATTTATCAGCAGAAGTAATCACATATTTAAATTGAGGTCCTTTAGCATCTAAATCATTTGTAGAGTTTGTTATTGATTTTGCAGTGTCTAAACGATCAGATTTAATATAAATTTCGGCAAAATCGCGATTAATTACGTCTATACGAGACACATAGTTACCTTGTAAAAGTTTATTAAGTTCACGCCAGCCAATTTCAACAGCCGTAGGCTTAAAATTAATAAATTGCAACAAAATTATACCGGCAATAATACCACCATAAATCCAAAAAATATTTTTATTCATATTTTTTTTTGGCGGGTTATTTTCGGAATTTTGTTTATTTTCTTTATTTTCTTGCATTTTTAAAGTCTTTAATTATAATTTTTAAATTCGGCATCAGCCCATAATTTTTCGAGAGAATAAAATTCACGAGCTTCAGAACTGAAAATGTGAATAACTATGTCAAAATAATCTAACAATATCCAATTTGCAGTGTCGTATCCTTCTACATGAGTAGGTCTAATTTTAAATTCATCTCTAATTTGGCGTTGAATAAAATCACTAATAGCCTGAACTTGTTTAATATTTGACGCTTCGCAGATAACAAAATAGTCACAAATACTGCTTTGCTCAATTGAAAATTTTAATGAAGTTATATTTTCCCCTTTTTTTTCTTTGATACTTTCAATAACTTTTTCTAACATATTTTCAATGAGAATCTCCTCATTTTTCATAAGCATATTTTTTGTTTAATTTGCAAAATTAGCATATTATTTTTAGAAGTTCGCAAAAATAATTTTTTTTTAGATTTCTTAAAAAAAAATCGACCTTAGCGAATTATTTCACAAACACCAACAAACAAATAAATAGATTTAAATTAACTTATATTTCTAAATATTTATCATTATAAAGCAAACAATAGTTCAAATATTACAAATTTAGTATTTGTAATGTAAAAAGAAGCACTTTAAATTAATCTTAATAATAGAAGAAAGAAAACTTAAATAAGTTAAAAATATGAATTTTAAAGTTAAATTTGACTAATGAACACAATTTAAAGAGACAATAAAACAGTTAATGTTTAAAAAGTTTTCACAGAAACTATCTTTATCAATCAAAAGAAACGGAATAAAATTTTCAAAAAGCAATAAAAGTTGAACATCTAAAAAAGTATTTATTACTTTTGCTGCATAAAAAAAACAATGGAAAAACAAGAAATTTTAGATAATAGGTATATTAGAATGGCTGAAGTATGGGCAGAAAATTCATACTGCAAAAGGCGAAAAGTTGGAGCTTTGATTGTTAAAAACGAAATGATAATTTCAGACGGTTATAACGGAACACCATCGGGTTTTGAAAATATTTGCGAAGATGATAGCGGAACAACAAAATCTTATGTTCTTCATGCAGAAGCAAATGCAATAACTAAAGTTGCAAAATCGGGCAATAATTGTGATAATGCAACGCTTTATGTAACAACATCGCCATGTATGGAATGTTCAAAACTAATAATTCAATCGGGCATAAAAAAAGTTGTTTTTAAAGAAATGTACCGAATTACAGATGGTTTGGAGTTATTAAAAAGAGCGGGCATAAAAATTGTACATCTATCAAATAAATAAACCCCAAACTTTATAATTATAAATATTTTTCAACGTATATAAACCGATTAAGCTACAAACGAACACTTCAGATTATAATGAAACAAAATAAAACAACATTACCATTAATAATATTTTTGTCGATAGCAATTGGTTTTTCTATTGGCCGCTTCGTTTACAAGTCGGAGAATATTTTTTATACCCAAAACAAAGAATACAGAAATTTAAGAGCACTAATAAACATTGTAGAAGAAAATTATGCCGATCAAATAAATGTTTTTAATTTTTTAAAAGAAGCTTTAATGATTAAGCTTAAAACAATTGACCCGTATATTTCATTTTACGAAGCTACTGAATACGACAACGTAAAAAATGAAATTAATGGAGAATTTGAAGGTATTGGCATAAGATATTTTATATATAACGACACTGTATTAGTTTCAGATGTATTTCCAAACTCACCGGCAGAAAGAGGAGGCATAAAAAAATTAGATAAAATCATTTCTTTTAATAATCAATCAACATGTGGTTTAAGCATTGATTCTATTTCAACTCTTTTTTCAAATGATGATAATCCAACTATATCTACAATAAGTTTTTTAAATCAACTTCAGAAAAACATTAATATAGAAAAAGGCACAATTCAATTTAATACTGTAAAATATTTTTATTGTGGTAAAAACACGGCCTACTTTAAGGTAACAGCCTTTCATTCAAATACTTACGATTTCTTCAAAGAAGCAGCCGAAGAATTAACATCAAAATATATAATTGATAATATTATACTTGATTTAAGAGACAACCCCGGAGGTCTTTTAAGCAGTGCGATTGATATTTTAGACGATTTTTTTGAAAAAGGCGACACATTAACTGTTACTGAAACAAAAACAGGTTCGCAAGAAATATATTTATCCACGGCTAATGGAATGTTTAAAAAAGCTAATGTTATAATTTTAATAAACGGTTCAACAGCATCGGCTGCAGAACTTGTTACTTTGGCAATGCAAGACAATGATAGAGCTTTAGTTATAGGAACAAAATCGTACGGAAAAGGAGTTTTTCAGCAAGATATCCCCTTTGTTCGGGGAGACATTGTGCATCTTACAAAAGGCAAATATTATGGACCTTCGGGCAGATGGATAGATACTCAAAGCGACAAACTTTACAACTTTAAATTTTACAAAACAAAAGGAGGCAGATATGTTGCCGCCCAAAATGCAATTGTTCCCGACATATATAATTATGGCAGCAACAATGATTTTTTATACGGTATTTTTGACGAATATTGTCTTGAATTTATATTTAAATATAAAAACAAGTTCCGAAACATAACAAATGAGCAAGAATTATTAACAATAGCAAACTCTATTGTTGACACAGGAGGAGTTAAAATTTACAAAGAATATTTTGATAAAGACTCTTTAGTTGTTAAAACGTTAGCCTTTTCTTTTGCAAAATATTTACTGCCCGACAGCACCTACCTGCATTTTACTAAACAAATTGACAGTGTGTATTTGAATGCAATTAAAATTTTTGAAACCTCATCAGTTTACGACGAAATTTTTAAAACCGACACACTACAACCATACATTTTTTTTATGGATTAAAAAATTCAATAAACTATTAACAAAAAAAAGACAGCCTTTAAGGTTGTCTTTTTTTTAAAAATTAATTAATCGAGTATTGTAACCCAACCAAATTCGTCGGGAATATCGCCGGTTTGTACACCAAGCAAATTAGTATATAATTCTTTTGTGATTTTTCCGGGCTCTCCGTTGGTATAAACAAATTCTTTGCCGGTATCCTGAATAACAATTTTGCCAATAGGAGTAATAACGGCAGCTGTACCACAAGCACCAACTTCTTCAAATTCAGAAAGTTCGTCCAACGGAACTTTTCTGCGTTCTATTTTATAGCCCAGATGTTCAGCTAATTTCTCCAAACTTTTATTAGTAATAGAAGGCAAAATAGACTCGGATTTTGGTGTAATATATGTGCCGTTTTTAATTCCAAAGAAATTAGCAGGACCACATTCGTCAATATATTTTTTTTCTTTAGAATCAAGAAAAATTACATTAGCAAAACCTCCGGCTTTAGCAAATTTCATAGCTTTTAATCCGGCAGCATAATTACCGCCAACTTTAATATTTCCTGTTCCCAAAGGTGCGGCTCTATCAAAATTTTTAACAAGTAGCATATTAACAGGATTAAATCCGGTTTTAAAATATGGACCAACCGGCGACACAAAAACAATAAAAAGATATTCATTAGAAGGTTTTACACCAACTCCATAACCGGTACCAAAAATAAAAGGTCTAATATAAAGCGAAGCACCTTTACCATAAGGTGGAACAAAACGTTCATTAAGCTTAATAACTTTAAATACAGCTTTTTTAAATAATTCTGTTGGGATTTCGGGCATTAAAATACCATTACAAGAATTTTGCATTCTTTTGGCATTTTCTTCCCATCTAAAAAGTCTTATTTTATTATCTTTACCTCTAAAAGCTTTTAAACCTTCAAAAGCTTCTTGTCCGTAGTGTAAAACAGTTGCTCCCATGTGCATTGTAACTTGCTCTGATGAATTAACCTCTAATTCGCCCCATTTACCGTCTTTCCAATAACATCGCACATTATAATCAGTTCTAATATAATCAAAAGGGAGATTCCCCCAATCTAAGTTTGCTAATTCTGACATGATATTTATTTTAAGGGTTCGTAATGCTACAAATTTAAAATTTTTGAAACTAATTAAAAATATTCTAAATCAGTTTTAGTTATTTTTTTAAATTTTTAATACAAAAAAAATAATTGAACTATAAAAAAAATTTCAAAATTATTTAATAAAAGCACTATCATTAATAAGTTCAGGCGGGAGAAAAACTAAAATTTTTAAAAATAAAATCAATAAAAACTACAAAATGTTAGTGTTAATTAATGAAAATTCAAACGTTGAAGAATTTATATATTCTAAAAAAATTGGCAAAGCAAACAACATGTTTTTTCTTGATTTTTTATTTGCATGAAAAACAATTATCGAACCACTCAAAAAATTGTTTTTAACATTTTCCAAACATTGTATGGGAGAAGTTTGTTCATCAAAATCATAACTAAGCACATCCCACATAACTATTTTAAAACTTTTATTTAAACTTTTATACTGTTTATGTGTAATTTTACCATAAGGGGGGCGGAATAAATCACTATCAATTATTTGACTGCATTTATAAACATTAGAAACGTAATCATCAAAATTAGTTTTAAAACCATCAATATGCTCATAGCCATGATTTGCAACAGCATGACCTTTTTCAGAAATAGTCAAATGTAATTTACTTACCTCAATGTATTTACCAATACAAAAAAAAGTTGCTTTAACATTAAAATCATCTAAAATATCCAACACTTCAATTGTAGCCTCATAATCAGAACAATCATCAATAGTTAAAAAAATTTGATTTTTCTCATTAGAAATATTCCAAATTACATTTTTATAAATTTTTTTAATAATATTTGGGGGCTTTATTAATTTCATTAGCATTTTAAATTTAAAACTGTCAAAGATATAATAATATGAATATTTTTAAAACAAAAACAGAATTAAGTTCTTTTTTAACAGAGCTACGAAAAAAAAACAAAACAATTGGATTTGTTCCAACCATGGGAGCTTTGCACGATGGGCATATTTCACTTACTAAACAATCAGCATCACAAACAGATTATACAGTAGTTAGTATTTTTGTAAATCCAACTCAATTTAACGACCCGAAAGATTTAGAAAAATACCCGCGAACTATAGACAAAGACATTGAAAAACTTAAACAAGCTGGCGTTAGTATTGTTTTTTTACCAAATGTAACGGAAATTTATCCTAAAAAAGACTCAAGAATTTTCGACTTTGGAAATATCGACAAAGTAATGGAAGGCAAACACAGACAAGGACATTTTAACGGTGTAGCACAAGTAGTTAGTATATTATTTGAAATTGTTATACCAAACAAAGCTTTTTTTGGCTTAAAAGATTTTCAACAGTACGTTATTGTTAAAGAATTAGTAAAAAAATACATGGCTGATAGCAACATTGAAATTATTGGCTGTAAAATAATTAGAGAACCCAATGGATTAGCAATGAGTTCAAGAAATGAACTTTTAAGTTCTCAAGAAAGAGAAAATGCAAGCATAATAAATTCAACATTGCAAAAAGCAAAAACACTTACGGGGGAAAAATCAGTTGATGAAATTAAAAATTTTGTCATACAAAAAATCAATCAAAATAAGTTTTTAAAAGTTGAATACTTTGATATTGTTGACGACACAAAATTAGAACAAATAAAGACTTGGGAAGAAAAATCGCAAAAAGTAGGCTGTATAGCAGTTTTTTGCGGTTCGGTAAGACTAATTGACAATATTTATTTTTAGACAAAAAAAACACTATAACACAAAGAAATTTAAATATTTAAAATTTGAGCCAAAACAAATACGTATAAATAAATTAAAATACTTGCAAAAAACTAAATTTTAGTAATAACTTTGCGAAAAATTTTAAACCTATGTTTATAGAAGTTTTAAAGTCAAAAATACACCAAGTAACAGTAACAGATGCAAATTTGCATTACGTTGGCAGTATTACAATAGATGAAGATTTAATGGACGCAGGAAATATTATTGAAGGCGAAAAAGTGCATATAGTTAACATCAACAATGGAGAGCGACTAATTACCTATGTTATTAAAGGCAAAAGAGGAAGTGGCGAAATATGTTTAAATGGACCGGCAGCAAGAAAAGCACAAGTTGGAGACATTGTAATAATAATTTCGTACGCCTGTTTATCACCCGAAGAAGCAAAAGAATTTAAACCAACTATTGTTTTTCCTGACACCGAAAGAAATAAATTAGTTTAAAACACAGTTAATGCGTATATCAATAATTACAGCAACCTATAATTCGGCAAAAACAATTACCAGAACTTTAGAATCTGTAAAAAGCCAAACATATTCCAATATTGAGCATATAATTATTGACGGAAAATCTACAGACGAAACGTTAGATATAGTTAGGAACTACAAACACGTAAGCAAAATATTTTCTGAAAAAGACGAAGGAATATATTTTGCTCTAAACAAGGGTTTAGAAATTGCAACAGGAGATATTATTGGCTTTTTACATGCTGATGATTTTTTTCCAAAAAATAATATTATCGAAAAAATTGCATACACCTTTAAAAAACAATACACAGATATTTTATACGGCAATTTACAATACGTATCGCAAAACAACACCGAAAAAATAATTAGAAATTGGGAATCGTGTAAATTTGAGCCTAATTTGTTAAAAAAAGGTTGGATGCCACCCCACCCTACTTTTTATGCAAAAAAACATCTATACAAATCATTTGGGAACTTTAATACCAATTTTAAAATTGCAGCCGATTACGATTTAATGCTGAGATTTTTAAAACAAAATATTTCAACTTTTTTCATGCCTGAAATTATTGTAAAAATGCGACTTGGAGGTGTTAGCAACCGAAGTATAAAAACAATAATAAAAAAATCAAGAGAAGACTACCAAGCAATAAAAAACAATAAAATAGGAGGTTTTTTTACTTTAATAAATAAAAATATAAGTAAAATATCACAATTTTCCACAAAAAAAACACCTTACAAATAAAAAATTATTTATAAGATGTTTTTTGCTAAACAATATTTCTATTGAAAACCAAATTCTCTATCCAAAATAACAACAGTAACACAACCTTTAATTAAATCTGTTTTTTCATCAATGTTTATCACAAGTTTTAAATTTGTAGTATTTTGAGGAATAACAGTAAAAAAAGGATGCACCTCTTTATTTAAGCCTTGATCATAATACGCTTGCAGAACAGTCTGATTTTTTTCAGGAAGACTACCATCAGAAAGTTTACCGGGTAAATCCATCACAATATTACTTCCTGCAGGCTGGTTTTGATCAATAATCTGAAAATGAAGGTCGTTATTAAAAACCGGACTAGCATAAAAAATAAATCTGTATTCTTTTCCTTGCTGAACAGGCACAATAAACTCGTAAGTGTGACCAGAAATACAAGGAGCACCTTTAGATAATGAGTTCATCTGAAAACCATCTTCGGGAACTAAACTTTTTAAAACGCCAGAGCAATCAATTTGAGAGAATGACAATAAAGGGAGTGTCAATAACAATGCGATTAAAATTTTTGCCTTTTTCATAATTCTTTACATTTTTATAAGGTAACGTTGTTTAAGGTTAATTTATTTCGTGCATCAACAATAATATTCTTCAATTCTTGATATTGGGCATCAGAAATTAAAGTTTTATTATTTCCTCCAACAACAAAAACAGTTTCATTATCATCAGTAATTATGTTATTATTATCAGAAGCAACAACATCTAAAGATTGGTATAAATCAAAAATAGGCTTAAATTCATCTAAAACAGCTTTAACATTTGGATCAGTTTCATTTTGCGAAAGAAACATCCACAAATTAGAAATAATAATTTTTTGATCAGCAATTTTTTGAATTGTGTTTACATCAGAATATTCGGTTTGATTTACAACAAGAAACATGCTTTCAATCCAACCTCCGGCAGCCATAATAGATAAAGTTGTTTGACGGTCGTTACGTTCTAAGAAACGCATTATATCAAAATAAGTATCGTTTGAAAGAGAAATTAAAGAATCTTTAACCGGACTAACATGTTCAATTCTATACACCAAGCTTTCGTTAAAAACGTCAGCCAAACCTACTTTTTGGCTCAATTCTCTAACAACATTAAGATATTGAACTGTTTCGTCGTTTTTATTAGATGCAGCACAATAAGCTAAATCAGCTGCATAAACACCGAAATTAAATTCCTGAAGTTTAACATCGTTATACTTGGCTAAATTGTCAACAGGATTTAAAAAATCTTTATTAAAAATCAAATCCTGATCATCAGCAAAGCCAAAAACGTCTTCAGGAGAAGGAACTAAATAAAAGATTTTTGAAGTTCCATCGTCAATAACTGTCGTAGAATCATCAAGATTAGTATTATCATCAGTATCCTTATCGGGATTGCATCCCATTACTAATAAAAAAGGAACCATAAAAAAAACTAGATAAGCTAACTTTTTCATTTGAATAAATTTTAGGTTTATAATTTTAACAAATATATGAATATTTTGATAACGAAAAAAATAAAAATAAATTTTATTTTTTTTTGTTATTGATAATGAAGAACTAAAAAACAAAACAAGCTGTTAATAATTTTTGTTTATTAATTATATTGATTATTTTTGCACTCAATTTTTTAAGCAACTTTATTGTATTAAAATTCAACATTCTAATTTAGAGAAGCTTAAAAAAGTTACAAACAGAAGGTTGATGAGTATTAGAAATAAATATCGAATAGAATACAAACAATTGGAAAAAGGCAAACACACTATTAACTATAAAATTAATAGTAATTTTTTTAATTTGTTTGAATACTCTGAAATTAAAAATGGTCAAATAGACGTTGATATTGAGCTCGAAAATAATGGCAATTTATTTATTGCCGATATTAATTTATCAGGTTTTATTAAAACAGAATGCGATATTTGTCTTGAAGAGTTTGATTTAGAAGTTAAAAATAAATTCAATTTATTTTTCAAATTCACTGAAGAAGAATTAGATGACGACAATGATGTAATTTTTATTTCGCCAAATGATGATTTTATTGATTTCAGCAAACATCTTTACGACTATATTATTTTAAGTTTGCCAATTAAAAAAGTTCACCCTTTAAATTCAAAAGGCGAACGTGTATGCAATTCAGAGGTCTTAGAACAATTAGATACCTTTGCACCAACAGAAAAATTAATTAATTCTCCAGAATGGGAGAAATTGAAAAGTCTATATAACAAATAAAATTTTGAACAATGGCACATCCAAAAAGAAAAACATCGAAAATGCGTAGAGACAAACGCAGAACACATTACAAAGCAAAAGAAACTCAATTGAGTACATGTTCAAATTGCGGAACTGCACACGAAAGCCATACTGTATGCCCTTCATGTGGTTATTACAAAGGACAACTTGCTATTAGTAAAGATAATATTCTTAGAGAGGAAAAAGTATAATTATTGTTAGTTTTTTTAACTACAAAACTGTCCCCAAGGTTTAATTTACAATACAATTTTAAATTTTATTACCGAGTAATATATTGAGTTGAATTATAAATAATAAACTTTGGGGACAGCTTTTTTTAATAATTGATGTGGTTATTTTAAACAAACGCTATATATTTTTTCGTTATATTCTATGCCGTAACATTTATTATCTCTATCAAAATCTACCCTAAGAGTTCGATCACTCTCTGTAAAATTTTTCAATTTATCAAACACAAAATTCACAACATCATCTGTTTGAAAATTCATTTGAGTATTATCATCAAATTGATAATCGTTAACTTTAGTTAAAAAATCAACTTTAGAATTAACATTTATATCTGTTAGTTGATATTGTTTTGCAGGCAAATTATTTTCAAAAGCAATTTGTTGATAATTTGTATCTACATATAAATCAGGAGTAACATCAAACTGATTATCGTCAACATAAACTTGTTGTTGATTTTGATTATCATAATTTTGCTGAGGCTGATTGATAATTTCATCATTTTGATTAAAATCAGGGATAACTTCAATTGAGCGTTTAAAATTATAATCTGTGATAGAAACATTATCAAGAGCAATTGTTGCAGAAGTTGTAGTTATAAACTGATTATTTAAAAACAACATTTTAACACCAAAAAACACAACAAACATAGCAGCAATTAAAACAGCAACATTTCGAATCCTTTTAAAAGAAACAATATTAGTTCGTTTTAATGATTGTTTATTTGGGTAAATAATTTTTTCTTTAGGAAGAACTACTTTTTTATAAAGTGCAAATTCAGTATTTTTTTGTTTATTTCTCAACACAGAATTAAGTTCTTTTGTTTCTTGTTCAGAAATTGTTTTTTCCAAATCAGAAATCATCAGATATTCAGCATAGGATAAACCATCAACAGGAGTTTTTTTAATGTTCCATTTTTTATCGAACACTATTTTTTCTTTTTTTATCTGTGTTTGTTTAAACTTATTATATTCTAAAGCCGTATTTTTATTGTTTTTAAATTCAAATTCCAAATCTTGTTTTTCCGAGTCAGAAATCTGTTTTTCGATATCTGAAACGATAAGAAATTCATTATAAGTTAAACCTTCAACAGGTGATTTTTTTAAACTATTTTTATTTACGAATGCAACTTCATCATCAACATTTAAAGAGAAGTTACTCAAGTCAGAAATTTCACTTTTAATTTCGGGGTTTTTATTTAAAAAAAGCTCAAATTCTGCTTTTACGTCATCGCTCAAATTACCATCGATATAATCAATAGCAAAAAGCTCGTAATTTTGTATGTTAATTTTTGTAGCCATTTTTAAACAACGTTTTCAATTTTACCAATGTATTCTTTTAGAGTTTTGCGAGCACGAAAAATGTAAACTTTAACTTGACTTTCGCTAAAATTGGTTATTTCACCAATTTCTTTGTAAGAATATCCTTCATAATCGCGTAATAGAACTAACAGTTTATGCTGTTCGGGGAGTTTATTTAATGCATCAGTTAAAATTTCGGACAAATCAGAATAAGTATTAGAATGCGAATACTTGTTAGCATCATATTCTTCAATATATTTTTCTCTTTTACTTTTTCTAATATCGTCAATCATTAAATGATAAGCAGTTGTAAAAAGATAAGATTTTGCTTTTTCGGCAACAACGTTATCTCTATTTTTCCACAATCGCTCAAATGCTCCTTGAACAACATCTTCTGCTTCTTGCTGATTACCAATGCTTTTTAAAATAAATCTATAAACATTATCGGAATACTGTTCAACTATATCATTAAATTGCTGACCGGTCATTTGTATTATGTTTTGTTAGTTTGACGATCAAAAGATAAAAAAGTTACAATATTTGTAAAAAAATAAAAATATTACTTCTTTTTTTTTAAACACCATAAGCGTCATTAATATTCTTTGGTAAATCAATATTGTAATGTAATCCTCGGCTTTCTCGTCGTCGTTTAGCCATTTTAATTATCAGATAACCAACATTTATAGCGTTCCGCAATTCGCAAATTTCTTTTGACGGAATAGAACGTTGATACAAAGCTTCGGTTTCTTTAAAAATTATTTCTAATCTGTTTAGAGCACGTTCAAGACGTATATTTGAGCGAACAATACCAACATAATTTGTCATTATTTGTTGTAATTCTTTAAATTCCTGAGTAATAAGAATCATTTCCTCAGCATATTTAGCACCTTTAAAATCCCAATCGGGTATATTTTCAATAAAATTAATTTCAGGAATAATTTCAGCACTTTCTTTAATTGCCAAATCGGCAAACACTACTGCTTCAATCAGCGAATTAGAAGCCAACCTGTTAGCTCCATGTAATCCGGTAGAAGCAACTTCTCCGGCTGCGTACAGATAATTTATTGTAGTTTTACCTCTTAAATTAGTTTTTACACCGCCACATAAATAATGTGCAGCGGGAGTAACAGGAATTTTATCTTTACGAATATCGATTCCTATACTTTTGCATTTTTCAAATATATTAGGGAAATGATTAATTAGCTCATTATGGTCAGTTTTTGAAGCATCAAGATAAACAAAATCGTCGCCTCTTAATTTGAGTTCATTGTCAATAGACCTTGCAACAATATCCCTTGGAGCAAGGCTTCCGCGTTTGTCATATTTTTGCATAAACTCTTTACCATCTATAGTTTTAAGAACACCGCCAAAACCTCTAAGAGCTTCGGTAATTAAAAAAGACGGACGAACTTCAGGTTGATACAAAGCAGTAGGGTGAAATTGAACAAACTCCATATTTTCGATAATTGCTTTTGCACGATAAGCCATAGCAATACCATCGCCGGTTGCAATAACAGGATTTGTTGTTGTTTGATAAATATTACCAATTCCTCCGGTTGCCAAAAAAGTAATTTTAGACAATACTGTTTTAATAGATTGATTTTTAATATCCATAACATAAGCACCATAACATTCTACTCCCTCCATGTATCTGGTAACGGTTTGCCCTAAATGGTGCTGAGTTATTAAATCAATTGCAAAATGATTCTCAAAGATTTTAATATTTTCAGCTTGTAGTACCTTTTCTACCAAAGCACGCTCAATTTCTTTTCCGGTAATATCTTTATGGTGTAATATTCGGTGTTCAGAATGTCCTCCTTCGCGAGCTAAATCATAATCTCCATCTTTTCTTTTGTCAAAATTAGTTCCAATATCAATAAGCTCTTGAATTCTATCAGGAGCATTTTCAACAACAATTTTAACAGCATTAATATCACAAATTCCATCGCCTGCAACAAGAGTATCGTCAATATGTTTTTGAAAGTTGTCTTTAACTTTATTAGTAACGGCAGCTATACCTCCTTGAGCATAAGCAGTATTAGAGGAATTAATTTCGTTTTTTGTAATAATAATAACGTTACCAAACTTTGATGCCTTTAAAGCAAAAAACAAGCCTGCAACACCTGAACCCAAAACCAAAAAATCTGTTTTTAATTGCATAAAATAATTTTTAAAAATTATATTAGTAAAGTAAAAAACATCAAAATTAAATTAAAATTTCGTTTTTGAGAAAAAAATCTTAATTTTGTGTACTTAAAAAGAAAATCATAATTTTTTTGTCTGAAACCATTCTTAGGAGTACATGAATAAGATAGAACTTAAAGCAGCAATTTTGGCTCCTGCAGCCGGACCACAATATGTAATTATTATGCAGGAAGTTGCCGGCAACAGACGTTTACCAATAGTAATTGGCTTAGCCGAAGCCCAAGCAATTGCATTGGAACTTGAAAACATTAGCAGATCAAGACCACTAACACACGATTTGTTTGTAAACACCTTATCGGCATTTGGGATTGATTTAATTGAAATTTTCATCACAAAAATAGATAAAGACGGGGTTTTTCATTCCGAATTAATTTGCGAACAAGCCGGAACCGGCACTAAAATTAGAATCGACTCAAGAACCTCTGACGCAATTGCCTTAGCGTTAAGATTTAAGTGCAAAATATTTGTATCAGAAGAAATTTTAGAAGCAGCTTCTTTTAAAGTTGAAACTTTTGAAAAAAAGACCTCCCCTAAAAGTCATAACGAAAAAATAATTTCAAAAATATCTAATTTAAACCAAAGATTAGATGAAGCAATTATTGCTGAAAATTACGAATTAGCAGCTCAAATTAAAAAAGAAATCAGAGAACTAAAAGACAAATTTAAATAGATACAATTAGCTAAATATTAGTCAGTTATCACCCTCATTTACAGCTTAATACATTTTAAAAACAATAAAGCAAATCATTAATTTTAACATAGATAATAACTAAATAAACTCTATTTTTTTCAAGTTCTTTTTTTATTTTTAGATTTGTAAAGTTAAACAAAATAAAATTTAATAATAATGAGTGTAAAAATTCGATTAATAATTTTAAACTTCCTGCAATTCTTTGTTTGGGGAGCATGGCTTATTACAATTTCCAACTACTGGTTTGGAACACAAGGCTGGGACGGAGTTATGTTCGGTTCGGTTTTTTTAACATTAGGTATTTCATCGCTTTTTATGCCAACTTTAACGGGTATTATAGCCGACCGTTGGATAAATGCCGAAAAACTTTATGCACTACTACATTTATTAAGTGGAATTGCCATTTTTTCACTCCCATTTATTGGAACACCGGGCAATTTCTTTTGGGTTATGTTAATTGCTATGATTTTTTATATGCCAACAATAGCCTTAACAAACACAATTGCTTATAATGCTTTAAAGGAATCAAATTTTGATGTAGTTAAAGCATTTCCGCCAATTAGAGTTTTTGGAACCGTAGGATTTATAGCAGCAATGTGGGTTGTAAATTTAACAGGCAACAAAGCCAGCGAAAATCAATTTTATATATCTGCCGCAGTATCTTTGATGCTTGCAATATATTCACTCTCATTACCCAAATGTCCTCCTCAACAAAAAGTTGTTGACAGTAAATCATTTGTACAACTTTTGGGATTAGAAGCATTCAAATTATTTAGCAATTATAAAATGGCTGTCTTTTTCATCTTCTCAATGCTATTAGGAGCATCGCTTCAATTAACCAACATGTACGGAGATGTATTTTTAGATGAATTTAAACACTTTGCCATTTACGAAAATTCTTTTGTAGTAAAATATTCTACAATAATAATGTCAATTTCACAAATATCTGAAACATTATTCATTTTAACAATACCATTTTTCTTAAAAAAATTCGGCATTAAAAAAGTAATGATAATGAGCATGTTTGCATGGTTTTTAAGATTTGCACTATTTGGTTTTGGCGATCCGGCAGGAGGATTATGGATGATTATTTTATCGATGATAGTTTACGGAATGGCATTTGATTTTTTCAATATTTCAGGTTCTTTGTTTGTTGAAACCGAAACAGACTCTAAAATACGAGGAAGTGCACAAGGATTATTTATGATGATGACAAATGGCTGGGGTACAATTATTGGAGCTTGGGGAAGCGGATTTATTATATCAAAATTTTTCACATTAAAATTTACAACACTACAAGATATTGCAGACTATTTTGGTTACACTGCCGACAACACCTTAATTGACAAATTTCATTTAACAGTAGATCAAGCCGGAAAATTAGCAGAACCGTACTTGGTTAGAGAATGGACAGATATTTGGTTTGCTTTTGCAGCTTATGCCTTAGTTGTTGCTATTTTATTTATGATTTTATTTAAACATAAACACGATCCCTCAAAAATAGAAAACATAAACCATTAACAAAAAACCGGCTTTTAGTCGGTTTTTTATTTTTTCCTCAAAATCATCAAACCATCTCTAATTGGCAAAGTTATCAAATCTACTCTACTATCATTTTTTACAAATTCATTAAACATAATAACACCTTTTGAATATTCATCATTATTATCAATTCTGTTAAAAATTTTACCATTCCAAAAAACATTATCAGCCAAAATATAGCCTCCCTGCCTCACTTTTGGCAACACAGTTTCATAATAATTAAGATATTCTCTTTTATCGGCATCAATAAAAACAAGGTCGATAAAATTAGGCAAAGAAGGTATTATTTTTAAAGCATCACCAAAAATTTGTTCAATTTTTTTGTCCAATTCAGATTTTTTAAAGTACTTTTGAGCGATAAAAAACAACTCGTCGTTCTTTTCAATAGTAATTAATTTTCCATTTTTTGAAAGCCCCAGAGCTAAACAAATAGCAGAATATCCGGTATATGTGCCAAGTTCAACAACTAATTTAGGATTAAGCATTTTACTAATAAACTGCAAAAGCACGCCTTGAAAATGGCCCGATAACATTCTTGGCATTAAAACTTTTAAATTAGTTTCACGTGTAAGCTCTTGGAGAACTTTTAATTCAGGACTTGTTAAATATGTACTATAATCTAAAAAATTCATATCTCGGTATAAAATTTGTAAAATAAAATTTAAAAAAATAAGCATGACTGAACTTGATCATAAAGATTTGATATATAAGGTCAATATTTTGATGAAAGAAAATAAAGATTTACAACAAACCCTAAACAAATTAGGAAAAAACAAAGACAAACTTACATCAAAAATTGAAGAATTAGAAAAAATAATTGCAAAAGTACCACCCGACATGCTACCAAAAGATTTTAATGTAGAAATTGGGCAGAGTACACTTAGATTTAATATGGTAACCATACTTTACATTGATATTCATGGATTTAAAAAAATATCACAAAGTAAAGATGTTCAAGACGCTATTGATGAGTTAGATCAGATGTTGTTTAAATTCAACAAAATTGCAAAAAAATACAAATTACAAATAATAAAAACAATTGGCGACACATTTATGGCAGCCGGAGGAGTTCCTGTAAAAAACAGTACAAATCCAATCGACGTTGTACTGGCTGCTGTTGAAATTGCAATGCATGTTAAAGAACTACGAAACGAACATAAAATAAAAAATCAGGAATTTTGGGAATTAAGAATAGGAATTAACACAGGAGCAGTTAAAGCATCGGCTTATGGAAAGAAAAAAATTTCTTACGATTTAAAAGGAGAAACAGTAAATACTGCAACAAGAATGGCAACATCAAGCTCAATTGGAAAAGTAAACATTTCAGCCAACACCTATGTGCTTGTAAGTGAATATTTTATATGCAACCATCACGGTAAACAACCTGTAAAATACGAAGGCGAACTTGATATGTATTACGTTGAAAAATTAAAGCCTGAATTAACCGATTTACAAGAAGGATTAATTCCTAATCATATTTTTCAAGTAAAATACGCACTACGACAATTCTCTGATTTACAGGAAATTATATTAGATAAATTAGAAAAAGAATTACCCGAATATTTATTTTATCACAATTACAAACACACCATAGATGTCGTAAATCAAGCCGAATTAATTGGATACGGCGAAGGAGTTTCCGACGAAGAGATACTTTTACTAAAAACTGCTGCTTTATTTCATGACGCCGGACATATTATCAGCTACCAAAACCATGAATATTACGGCTGCCAAATTGCTAAAGAATTATTACCTCAATACAACTATACACCAGAACAAATTGAAAAAATCACTGAATTAATAATGGCAACTGAATTGCCTCCAAATCCCAAAAACATATTAGAACGAATCATGTGCGATTCCGACCTTGATTATCTTGGCAGAATTGATTTTATCCCTGTTTCTAATACTTTATACGACGAACTTAAAGCCCAAAACAAAATGGGTTCATTAAACGATTGGAATAAAATTCAGGTTAAATTTTTAACTTCTCATCAATATTATACAAATACTGCAAACAAATTAAGAGAAGTAAACAAAGAAAAACAAATTGACAGAATTAAACAAACGATAGACTGGAAAAATGAAGAAGAAAAATTATTATTTGAAAAAGATGTTAAAAAAATAGCCGAAACTGCTGAAAAAAGAAAAAAAGAAATTTTAGACAACAAATAATAAAAACACTTTACTTTGTTAAAAAAAATCAACATCTAAAATCAGCATTAAATAAAAGAAAAGCTGTTTTTTTTTTAAAAATTTAAAAATAAAATTTGGTATTTACAAAATATCAATTTATTTTTGAAACTAAAAAAAATGAAAAAGCTATACTTTTTATTAGTTCTTTTACTACCTATATCAGCATTTTCACAAGATTTTGTTTTTTCAAACGACAAACCTTGTGCTAAAACCAACTACACATTTACTGCAACAGGAATTTCAAGTGCAGATTCTTTAGTTTGGACATGGGACGACGGTTCAACTTCAACAACTCTAAGCTCTCCATGGGAAATCATCCACAGATTTACATCTTCAGGCATTTATGATGTACAACTTGATATTTATTTAAATGGAATTTCCACCTCCACTATAAATAAAAATGTAACAGTGTACGATGTTCCAAACCTTTCTATTGAATATGACGCTCCAGGCGTTGTTTGTGCCGGACAAGATACTACCGTTATTATTATTCAACCTTATGGTATGGAATACTCCGACCTAACAATGGAAATTTACTGGGGCGACAACATTACTGACTACATAGACTATAGTGATTTATCAAATCCAATACCCCATTTATATTCAAAAACTTCTTGCGGAAATTCAATTACAGTTGGCGGTACAGTTATAAAAGACAAATATTTAGTTATTCTTTCTGCTCAAAACATTTGCACGGAGATACCAGAATTATTTTTCAGACAAGTTGATATCAAATCTGAACCAAACATAGCTCTCACAATCGAAGAAGCAAAATTTGACACAACACTTAACGCATATTATCTTTGCGAACCACAAAGCATAACTTTAAAAAATCCCGCAGCAGATTCAAACAATTGCCTAAGTGTAAACAGTACATACTGGAATATTACCGATGATCAAGGAAATATTATTGACGACTGCGATAACTGTTTTAGTAGTTTTGACGCCGACTTTAGCATCTATAGCTCCTACACAATAAACCTAATTCAAGACAATATTTGTGGCGTTAGCTCTGTTCAAACAAATTTAATTGTAAAAAACCCTCCAACTACATATTTTACAACCCCTGAACTTGTTACGTGTTTCCCTTCAAATATTGATTTTTTAAACCAATCCGAAAACACAGTTATAAAAAGCATTTGGAACTTCACCGGGAAAGAAAAAGATTCTATCGTTATGCAAGGAATTGCCGACACATCGTACATATTTGAGGAAGAAGGCGAATACTTAATAAACTTAACAACTTATGACGGATATTGCTACGGAAGTTACGATTCTACTGTAATTTTAGATCACAGATGTTTAGACATTTACGTACCAAACGCATTTACACCAAACAGTAGCAACCCCGATTTAAATGTTTTTAAACCAATGGCTCAAAATTTATTATCTTACAGAATAGATATTTACAATTCTTATGGAGAACATTTATGGAGTTCCGAAGAACTTGACAACGGAATACCCGCAGAAGGTTGGGACGGAACATTTAAAGAACAAAACTGTCCGGCAGGCACTTATATCTGGAAAATAAATGCAGAAATTAGCCAAGGAAATTTTGATCCTGTAAAATGGGACGGACAAGTTTATAATAATGATAAGCGATCGAAAGCAGGAACATTTATTTTAATAAGATAAAAAAAACACTAAAAAATCATATTCAGCTCATGAAAAAACCTCTACTTATATTATTAATAGTTGCAAGCATTTTTACGAATATCAATAGTCAGGAGATGGCTTTAAACAACCCTGTTATGGATGTACTTTCTGTTAATCCTGCATTTGCAGGAAGCAAAAACATTGTAAGAACATCTATAAATAATCAAATGAAATGGTACAGTGCAATTCACAATACAATATATAACTCAGCATCAGTTGATTTATCTATCGAAAAATTCGGAGTTGGCTTTCAAGGCGAATACAACAAGCTATCAGACGGCTTCACAAATTCAAACGCAGGGGTATCTATTTCGTATAAAATTGGCAATCTGCGAAAAATAATAATAATTCCTGCTGTTAAATTTTCATTCAGAGGTTATTATTTAAACACAAATAACCTTGTTTTTTACGACCAACTTAGTGTTTACGAAGGCATAGTTTCTTCATCTTCAGCAACAATACCCAATCAAAATATTTTTGTTGCCGACGCAACAATAGGGCTATTAACTCAATTTCCTATAGACTTTCACAGAACACACCCAACATGGGTAAATTTTGGTTTTGCATACGATCATCTTCCAAAAGTAAAATACACATTTACATCTGATCCAAACGCTTATTATCCCGCAAAAACAACTTTACACGGAGGAATTTACATTCCTTTTTATCAAAAAAACACTACAACTAAACAACGGGATAACATGGGATTTATGTTATATCCAAACTTTAAATTTCAAAATCAAGAAAGCTTTTCTCTTATTAATTTTGGAGCATTAGCATATAAAAACAAATTTGTTTTTGGAATAGCAGGACAAACTTTTAAACACTACAAATTATTAAATAAAAATCAATTAGTTGCAAGTATAGGCTATGAATTTATGCTTGGTAATTTTATGGCTTTACAAGCAATGTATAATTTCGACATGGGAATATCAACCGGTAACAATCCAAGCTTTATTACTCATGAATTTGGCATATCAATATTTTTTGTGAACAAAAGAAGCACCGATTGCCAAGACGGGCTAAAATATAATAAAAAAAGATGGTTTAATTCAAACAACATACAACAAAGACATACAGGAGAATGTCCTCCAGGTTCAACTCCAATCCGATTTAATACCGATGTTGCTCCATTTTTTTATCCAATTGAACTACCCAAAGCATACATTGGACTACAAGATTAAAAATAGAAAAAAAATAAGAATATTTTTATTACACAGAAAAACCACAACAAATGAAAAGATATTTATTTTTCATCACCATTTTAATATTAAGTACTCAATTATTTTCGCAAAATATTTTTTGGGCATCAAAGGTTGATACTGTAAGCTCGCAATATAGCAACACCAGATATGGAGCCATACAAGTATTAGGCGTTCCAAATGTTGATATTCAAGGAAGATTGAGTCCGTATGCATGGAGTGTTGAACCAAACGAAATAGACAAAGAAATTGTAGAAATAGCATATATAGAAGTTAGCTACGAAGATACGTGCATAGCCAATCAAATTGCCGTTTTTGAAAGTTATAATCCTGGTTCAGTTTCTTTAATATATTATTCTCCGTATAAAACCGGAGATAACAACTGGAAACTCGTTTATGCCGACACAGCAGTAATTTCAAGATCTGGTTTACCCGATTTTCAGGCACAAGACCAAAACCTAAGAGACGTTGCCGGAACAAAAAACAGAAAATTAAAACTTTTTTCACCCGATTCAGCCTTTTTACCACCTGCATATCACAATGTTATAAACGTTTTTTTAAAATTTCCCGAAAGAATACAAAGAGTTAGAGTTGTAATCAATCCTTTAGCTATTGACGGTTGGAATCAAATTGATGCTATCGGTATTTCAGCAAAAAAGGATTCAATAAAATACCCAAAACCAATAATTGTTGACCAAAGTTTAGTTATTGAACCAAACTCAACAAATCTAGGAACAAGCATTAACACAGATAAAGCAGAGGTTGCTCCTATTATCTCTCCTGATGGCAAAAGAATATATTACAGCAAGCGAAAATTTATCAAAAAAGCCAATACATGGACGCAAGATATTTGGTATTCAGACTTAGTTCCACAAAAAAAACACGCATGTAATACCTCAAGAAGTCACAACTACAAAGATATTGACGTATGGCAAAACGGAGAACCCACGTATCTAAATTTTAATACTGTTGTTCCTCACACAATAGTTGGATTTAGTGCAAAAGGCGATTATATGTACATTAGTGGTTTGTACGAAGACATACAAGATTGCAATTGCCAAGATGTATTCAAAAAGAGCACGTCCGGATTAAGTGTATCCAAGTTAGATTCAACCTTTTTTGAAACACCTGATAAAGCTAAATTAGATTTATTAGACTCCATTCAACGTTTAAAATATCACAACTATCAAATTTACAACGAAATTTTAGTTTCTTCAAAATTTGATTCAATTTCTAATAAAAATAAATTTTTTGTTAGAGTTTACGATGACAGAAAAGAAGGAGAATGGTCTGAGGCTTTTTATCTCGGAACTTATTCCGATGCCCCTTTTAGTTTTAGCACAATAATAACATCAAGAGATACAGGTAGATATTGGATAAGTGCCGACAGCCTTTCGGCTGATTCTACTCAATTTGCTTCCCTAAAATGGAGTAACCCGACAACAGTTCAAATAGAAAACTTTACTAATGCAAGCAATTATGTTAACTTTTTTATTGTCCCCGACGGAAAACACATGCTATTATCTATCGAAGATAGCACCAATACAAAAGGGCAAAGAGATATTTACATTTCGGAATTAAAAGCAAACAATATTTGGAGCAAACCACAACCTTTGAGCAACAACATTAACACCGTTGGCGACGAAGATTCGCCCTTTTTAGATGGCGACATGACAACACTTTATTTTTCAAGCACCGGACATAACACCTTTGGCGAACATGATGTATTTGTTTCATATATGATTGATAACGATTGGACTCAATGGACAACACCTTTAAACCTTGGTGCAAAAGTAAATTCTCCATCTGATGAAGTTAATTTTAAAATAGATCAAAAAACCCGAAGAGCATATTTTGCTTCCTACGAATTTGGCAACGGCTGCGATGATAAAACCGATATCTTTTCTATAATGATGGGAAAAGCAATAACTATTTATATTCACGGTTTTACAAAAAATGTAAACGATTATTATAATCCAATAGAAGACGCAAAAGTAGCTCTTAGTGCAATAGACGGCACAAACCCAAACGGTATTAGATCAATAGACTTTTATTCCGGTGTTAACGGAAAATTTAACATCAAAATAACAAAAATGGTTGAAGCAAATAAAATGACTCGATTTGCACTTAAAACAAGAAAAGATCAATACCATCAATGCGATTCTTTAGGAAACAAATTAGATTATCTATACTTAGATTTATCTAACCCCGATTGGGTTGTGGATATTGACACAAATTTATTTTTATTAGGACCAAAATACAACTATGCTAACGGTAGAAATACTGATTACGGAAAAACTAAACGCCCCGATATTTCCGGCTCAGACAGCATTATTTATATAACAGACACAATTTTTAGAGATAGATATCTTACCATGAATTTTAAAGGAAAAATTGATGTAGACACAAACAAAGGTTGCCCTACTTTTTACTATGCCGGAAAATTATACAATATTGCCACAACATCAAATAACGAAGAAGGTAGAATTTTAGAAGTTCCGGTAAAATACATTCAATACTTTGATTATAATCAAAAAGATGTTTCAATTAACGAAAAAAATATTACTACTTTAGCAAATGAACTTTTTTATTTTTTAGACAATAATCCTACAGCAAGCGTTTATATTCAGTCAAGTGCATCGCAAGTTCCAACAACTAAATACTGCTCAAATTTTGAATTAGCACGAATGAGAGCAACCTCAGTTGAAGAAAGACTAATTATGGAACTCCAAAAACACGGATATGACATTAGCAGAGTTTCTTTTGACAAAAGATATATTGTTGAAGGAAAATATGATAACGATCCCGGAGATAGAGACAAATACAGAGAATATCAGTATGTAAAAGTTTGGATATATTCATGCGAAGAACACTCACAAGTGCAAGACTAAAAAAGGGGAAATTTCCCCTTTTTATTTTATAATTATTTTTTGATTTAAAATTTTTCCATTTATTAACTCTGCAACAATTATATAAACACCTGTTGGTAAAGCATTAAAATTTTGGCTACTAACAGTTGGTGTAACCTTAAATTGTTGACGTCCAGAAATATCAAACACATAATACTGCTCAACTAAACCGGCATCAGAAAAATTCAAGTGTTTATTTTGATAATCAAAATACATAAAAAAATCGTCAACGCCTTCAATATAAACAGGTAAAGTTTGCAAAATGATATTCCAATCACTAAAAACCGACGCATTTTCAGCAAAAACGGTATAAGTTAACAAACTGTCCGACAGATCAACCACCGAAGAATCTTTATTTTGAATATTCCCTTCAAAAAAAACTTCTGATTTTGAAGATGAAATCATAAATATTTCTAATTCAGAAACATCAACAAACTGAGGGATTTGCAAATAAACATCTTTATTTATAGCATCAATTGAAGCAATAAAAGTATCAACATCAGTTTTAGCTTCATAAAATAAAATATCAGTACCGGAGCAAACAGTAGGAACAACACCATAATTAGCCATAGTATCAAGCCACTCTTGCCGACTTGTAATAAAAATAGCAGTATCCCAAACAATATACCCCTCGGGAGAAACAATTGTAAAAAAAGGAGTAAACGGAATTTCATAAATATCAGCCACATGACTACCCCCTCCCTCACCGCTAACAGCTGGCATTTCTAAACCAAAATGTTGAGTAAATTCAAAAACACTTTCATTTGTACTATATTCATTAACATTTATAGCA
>JAFGXO010000060.1 GCA_016936595.1 Bacteroidales bacterium
AGCCGACAGCCTTTTTGAAGAAGAGCAATATGAAAAAGCAATAGAAAAATACAAAGAAGCACAAGAATTCGACAAAAATGCTGATTTGAATTTTAAAATCCAGAATTGCTTAAACGAAATCACAAAAATTGAGGAACAAAAACGTAAAGATGAGGAAATAAAACAAACCCAAGATTTTTTGAAACAAAAAGAAGAAAAAGAATTAAAAAGACAAGAAGAAAATCGTATTAAAAGAGAAGAAGAAAAAAAAGAATTGTTAAATGAAGGTTTAAATATTCCTCACAGTTTAGATGATTTTAATAAAGGTAAAAAAATAGTTGAAACTTTTTATAAAGCAAAAGAACAAAAACTTATCGTAAATGAAAATGCTGAGGTTTTGAAAGGTTTTATTTTAAAATGTATTTCGAAAAATAATAAAAGATGGAAAAAATTTCCGAAACAAGATTGGGTATTAGTAAAAAAATGGGTAGGTGACGAAAAAGCCCAGAATTGGTATATGGAAATAAATGAAAAAAAATAATAAATATTATGGCACGTAAAGTATTAGTAAGTTTGGTTAGTGCAGAAACACTACCAAATGTAGAATTGATTAAAGAATTCAAGAATGACGAATTAAAATATTTGTTCATTTCTACAGAACAGATGAAAGCACAATTATCATGGATAATTAAAACATTAAATTTAATAAATGATAATTATAATGTTATAGAGGTAAATGCTTTTGATGCAGAAGATATTGAAACTAAATTGAGAGAATATAAATTTGATGATGATGAGATAATTTTAAATATTACTGGAGGCACAAAATTAATGTCACTTATTGTCAATGATTTTTTTAAAAACACTGGAGCTACAATTTATTATGTAACAGGACAAAATAAACAATATTTGAAAGTCTTTCCAAATAGAGGGAAACGAAAATTTGTTTTGTCAGAAAAAATCACATTAAAAGAATACTTAACTGCTTATGGTTTTGATATTAAAGAAAACAAACCATATAAAACTGCAAACGACGCAGAAAATTTCTTAAAATATTATACATCTACCGATTTTAGTATTTTAAAACCAATAACAAATAAACTTCAAAAAAGAAGAAGTAATAACAATACATTAATAAATTCAATTGATGGATTGGGTAATTTATTGAATGATATTAATTTTTCACATTCTAGTCCTGATAAAATAACAAGATATGATGTAAAATACCTTACAAGTGATTGGTTCGAAGAGTATGTATATTTTAAAGTAAAAAATGAATTGAATCTTGATGATGATGAAATTGGAACAGGTTACGAATTGGAAAAAAATGGTGTTCTTAATGAAATTGATGTAATTTTTGTTTATCAACATAAACTATATATAATTGAGTGTAAAACTTCATTTTATAGAACAGATAATATACCGGTAGAAAAAAATGGAAAAAAAGATTATAAGCCTAAAGAAATAAATTTACTTGCTGAAATTATCTACAAATCAGATGCTTTGCGAAGCAAATTTGGTCTTTTTGCGAATACTTCTTTATTTACGATAGCTCCTGTTAAAGATGAAAATGGTGATATTTTTCAACATTTAGAAAAACACTTACAAAGAGCTGAAAATAATAGAATTAAAATAATTTCAAAACAAGATATTTTATCAAAAACAACAATTAGAGAATTGTTGAAAATAAACTAAAAACACAAAAAATAAATCAAACTTATGCAATTTTCACATTTTGACTGTATTTGATTTAAGGTAAATTTAGATGATGATTTTTTTTTGTTCATTTGCACCTTTATATTTCAAACTTAGTAAACTTCGTAATGATATTAATCATAGCGGATATATAGAAAAACGATCAGGAAAAAATATCTCAATAGAATTATCAAAATTGTTTTATTTATTCGAAAACCTATATAACAATAAAAACAATTTCAACAGTTATCCAACAAAAAAAACAAAAAACAACAATAATATGCAACGTTACATCGAACAAATAATTCAGGATTTGCAGGATGCAAAAAACAACGTTCCGCCCGACCCTGAACTGGAAAAAACAGAATCATACGAAGAGTTTGCAGAAAAAATGTTTGCCATCGAAACAGCACCAAGCCAACCAATGAAAAAATTATTTGGCGTTAACTACGAAAAATTGCCACCACCGGAAAAACTAACCAACGAGCAAATGCAACAACTAATTGACGCAATAGAAGATACTTTCAGCGAATTTAACATAGGTATTGATTTTAAAGATGAAATTCCAATTAAATTGAAATACGAAGTTTTAAGAGATGAATTTGAAGACGACTTTCTTTATATGCATGGTTTTCATACAACTATAGACTTCTGTGATGGTTGGTGTCCTGAATGCAAAATTGCAGATTATTGCGATATTAAATACGAAAACTGGACACCCGAAGAATTAGAAGAAGAACGAAATAAAGCAAAAAATAAAAAAGAATTATAAATAAACATGCTTAAAATTCAATACTGTTCCGATTTACATTTAGAAATTAATCTTAATAGTTTTTTTTTGAAACAAAATCCTATTATTCCGGGTGCAGATATATTAATTCTTGCCGGTGATATTTCTTATTTACGCGATGATTTTTACAAAAATCCATTCTTTGATTTTGTTTCTCAAAACTGGAAAATAGTTTTTTGGGTGCCCGGAAACCACGAATTTTACATTGGTGTTGACATGAATACTTATAATTTTTCTGAACCAATAAAAATCAGAAAAAATGTTTTATTAATCAACAATTATACTATAGATGTTAATGATATAAGTTTTATTTTTAGCACATTATGGTCTAAAATAAACGATGTAAATTCAGAATATATTGAAAAAAGTGTCTCCGATTTTTATCGTATTATGATAAATGGCAAAAAGTTAACTGCTAAAACATTTAATAAATTACACAATGAATCATTTAGTTTTTTGAAAAATGAATGCCAAAGATTAAAAGACAAAACCAAAGTTATAGTAACTCATCATTTGCCTGCAAATCAGTGCAATGCTGTTGAGTTTTTAGGCTCAAAATTAAATTCAGCATTTTGCACCGAATTAACCGATTTTGTTCAAAAATGCCAAGCTGAATACTGAATTTACGGACATAGTCATCGTAATATTCCTGAATTTTCAATAGGAAAAACAAAAATGCTTACAAATCAACTCGGATACGTACAACTAAACGAAGATAAAAACTATAAACCGAACGCAATTTTTTCAATCTAATAATCAAAAATAAGACAAACTCAACAAACTCTATAAACACAACTAACAACTAATATTATGTTAATAAATCTATCAAATCACCCTTCAAACGACTGGGGCAGAGAACAAACAAATGCTGCATTGTATTTTATTCATACAAAAGATATTTCTTTTCCCGAAATAAACCCGGCAGCAACCGAAGTAGAGATTATAGAATTGGCCGAAAAATATTTATCGAAATGTTTAAATTTATTTAAAGAATACAATGATTATAATAATAGCATCACAAAAAGGGATTATAACCACGCAGTACATATACAGGGCGAATTTACTTTTGTTTACGCACTTGTAAACTTGTTAAAAGCCGAGGGCATAAAATGCGTAGCCTCAACATCTGAACGTAAAATTATAAAAGAAAAAGACGGAAGTAAAACCTTGATTTTTAATTTTGTGCAGTTTAGAGAATATATATAACTAATAAATATTCCATGTTCGCCATTGAGTTCCTAAAGATGTACTTGAATTAACTTCGGGTTTTTGTTCAACAAATCCGTTTTGTGGATTAAGACTTGTTAAATGAACCTCTTCAATTATTCGGTCGGCAAGTTCACCATAGGTAATATTACCTTTAGTATCCTGTAAAATTTTCAGCAAAAAATATGTATATAAACCGTGCGATTTTGAACCATATTCTTGCGAAATTTCCTTTCCGCTTGATGCGGCAAAAACAATAATATTTGATTGTAAATTGGAAGTTTTTGGTGGACGACGCAAACCAACTTTGGCATTAGTACTCATTTTTTCGCCACTAAAGCAAGCATCT
This sequence comes from Bacteroidales bacterium, assembly GCA_016936595.1. Lineage (GTDB taxonomy): Bacteria > Bacteroidota > Bacteroidia > Bacteroidales > JAFGUD01 > JAFGUD01. The sequence goes on from JAFGXO010000060.1 coordinate 4,020, forward strand.
AAAAACACAATAACCTTACCTTTATTTGCCGGAGGAATTAAAAATTCGTAAAAATCGTCCATTTTAACAGCTAATCTATCAAGCATCAACATTGTTGCATCAACAGGTAAAATGTATGGCACACTATCCTGATTTTGTGCACCATGACCACTATAATAAACATAAAAAACGTCATTTGCATCGCTGTTTTTTATTAGGGTTCCAAAGCCACTTAAATTACGAATAAATGAAGTGTAATTTGCATTCTCAACATAATAAACATGCTGATTATCATCTGGAACCCCAAGAACATTTACAACATATTTTTTAAAAATTCGGGCATCATTCAAAGTGTAATGTAAATCGGAAACATCTGAACCATTTCCGCTATAATTTGCATTTCCTATTATTAGTGCATAAGAATTTCTTTTTACCGGATTTTTGGGAACTTCTGTGTCTATGGATAAATCATCATTTATAGAATATTTTTGATTATTTGAAAAAACAAAAGCTGCTTGATTATTAAAAGTACTATAATCAGGATTTATTGTAACATATTCAGGTTCAGGAGGTTTTTGATCAAAAGCTATGGGTAATTGAGTTTGAGAAATTGAACCCTGACCATATTTTACCTCTGCTGTAAAAAACAATGGCAAATTTCCGGTTACCGACACTTTATTATTCGGCATCAAAATAAATTCATATTCTTTTACTTCACCTATTTTTATATCTCCAATATCTGATGAGTTATTAAAAAGTAGTATGTCATCATTGGTTGTGCTAATATCAATTGTGGTATTTTGTGCAAGATTATTTCCAATATTTTGAATAGATAATTTAACCTTTACACGTTCTCCTTTTTCAACTTTACCATCATAATTTTTTATATATACATCATCGCCGGTTTCAATTATTGTTAGTCCAATAAGTTTTAAATTTGGTTTTTGATATTCAATAGTCGGCATAGTTAACAGAACCGGTTGCATCTCGAAACCATTTTTTTCTGATACCGAAATTGTTAAATTGTGAGTATTAGTTTGTATTCCTAATTTTGATGAAATTTGTATCTGAAAAGTATCTGTTTGGTAGGGATACAACTTAGAAATTAAAATTTTATCATTGATTATCAGGTTATTATCTGTAATATCGTCATTGATTGTAATGTATAAATTTTCGGCAACTCCTTTACCAACATTCGAAATAATCATTGTTATAGTAGCAGTTTCCAAAGCTTCAAGAATATTATTTCCGTTATAGTCGTCAAATGAAAGTTTAGCTCTCAAATCCGGCGGCATTCCATTTGCGTTTGAAATACGAATTATTTTAATATTACTCAAAATTTGTGCATGGCAAAATTGAAAAATTGAGAAAATGAATAATGATAATAAAATATATTTTTTCATAATTTAAACGTTTGATTAAAAAAAAAGATTATTATTAGAATTTATAAGTTATTGTTAGCATATTTGTATTTGATAAATATTCAAAATTTGGAACAATTTGCCAATTTAAAGATGTTTGTGTTAATAATTTCATTTTATTTTTGGTAGAAAAAATTCTAAAATAATTAATACCCCAAATACCAATAGCCGATAGTGCCGAAACTCCGGAAATAATGGTTTGTGTTTGGTATTTTGAGTAAAATAATTTTTTTTCGGTTTCTAAAGTTGCATTTGTATAATTTAAATATGTTGCTTTTGACCATAAATATGTTCCAACAGACGCTCCTACTAGTCCATAACCAGCTATTGTCCAGCCTATAAACGAGTATGACCGATTTAACATTGTTACTCCCCTACCCGGCAAAATTGTTGATGCCAGTATCAATTTTGATGTTGAATAATAATTTGCGTCAACTTTTAAATCAGAAATTATTTGAACACTTATATTTTCATCTAAATAAATTTTATCTTGTTCATACGCCCATATAATTTGTTTGTTCGTACCTCCTTTAATATTTGTTCCAACATCTCCCGAAGTTGATGAAACCTGAATTGGAGTGCCGTTATTTAATTTTACATCTAAAGTAATATCAAAACTTTGTTCGGGTGTTGTGTATAAAATGGAATAATCTACATATAGTTTTCCTTCGTCATCGGTTAATTTTGTGATTGATATTTGCGGATTACCCTGAGCAAAACTTAAAATTGACACAAATAACATTGTTATAAATAATTGCAGAGTTTTCATATTTTATTTATTTTTATTTGGCTCTGGTTTAATATAGCGTTGGAATTTCGATAGTTTCAAGATAATGTTTTTCTATATCTTTAAACCGCTTCCA
>JAFGXO010000061.1 GCA_016936595.1 Bacteroidales bacterium
ACTGTATTTAAAAACTTAAAAAAATGGGGGCGGGCGAATATATATGCATTGAAATATGTTTGAATAAACAATATTTTTTTTTCTGATGAATAGAATTTTAATTTTACAAAAATTATTTGAAATGGTATTTGTAAAATTTAGGTTAATATCAGAAGATAATTCTCGCGAATTTTTAAAACTTTTTTCAATTTTGGTTTGATAAAAAATAGGTGTTCCAAAATTATTTTCGGTATTTTCAATTATTACCGAATTAAAATTAGGCTCATGCGACTTGTTAAAATACACCCCAAGATATGATATGTAAAAAGCCGTAAGAATTGCTACGTATGCAATATTTGTTGATAAAAAACCTATTTGAAACATTGAGTAAAATATTTTGCAAAGAAATATATTTAGACGTTAAAAAACAAACATAAAATTTAAAATGTAACAAGTTTTACAAAATTTGTATTTTTTTAATTATCAATTAAAATGAACAAAAAAACTTAAAACTTTGGTTAAAAAATGCAAAATATTATTTTTGCAAAACTTTTATTGAATCGAAAAATTAGATACAAAACTTGATTTTAAGCTCTTTTGTAAATTTCAGGCGAAAATTAAGTGAGTACTTTTGAAATTTATTAAAAACATAATTGTCATGGACCAAAACAAGAACTTAGAAAATCTTGAAAATAATCAGTTAGAAAATCAAGAAAAAAACGAAGTTGAACATGTTCAACCGAGTACTATCGAAGAAAACTTAGTTAGCACTGAAAAGAAAAAAACTGCTGCAGATTTAGTTCTCGAAAAATTACAGAAAATTAAAGATAGTTCTAACGACGTTAAAAAGGTTGAAAAACTAAAAGAAATTGAAAAGGAAGTAAAAATTATTGCACAGCCTGATACTATTGAAGTAGAAGAAGAAGAAGATGATGACGATGAGGAATTTGCAGGAAAAACTCAAGCTGTTGAAATGCCTAATTATAACGATTTTTCAAGAGAACAATTAGTTGAATTGTTTGTAGAATTGTTAGCCGAACCGTTTGATAAAATATCTGATAGAGCGGAGGTAATAAAAAACACATTCTATAAAAAAAGAAATTTAGAAATAAACGAACGCAAACAAAAGTTTGTTGACCAAGGAGGAGATGCCACAGATTTTAAGGCGGATTTTGATGAGATAGACAACCAGTTTAAAGCAGAATATGATAAATTTAGAGCTTTAAAACAACAAAAAAATGAACAAGTAGAGGCTGATCATCAACGAAATCTGAATTTAAAAAATGAAATTATTGATAAAATAGAAGGTCTTATTAATAAAGATGAAACTTTAAATAGAACTTTCGAAGAATTTCATTCACTCAGAGACGAGTGGAATAATTTAGGCTCTGTGCCTCAAGCCGAAGCAAAACCGCTTTTAGAAAAATATAATTTTACCCTTCAAAAATTTTACGATTGGGTGAAAATAAACAAAGAACTCAGAGATTTAGATCTTAAACGTAATTTAGAACATAAAATTAAACTTTGCGAAGAAGCTGAATCTTTACTTATTGAACCCAAAATTGTAAAAGCATATAAAAAACTTCAGAATTTACACGACAGATGGAAAGAGATTGGGCCTGTTCCGAATGAACATCGCGAAGAGGTGTGGAATCGCTTTAAAGAAATGTCATCGTTAGTAAATAAAAAACACTACGAATATTTTCAAGAAATAAAACAACAACAATCTGACAATTTAAAAGCAAAAGAATTATTGTGTGAAGAGGCAGAAAAAATTGCCGAAGCTGATTATAAAAAATCTAAAGAATGGCAAATTAAAACCGATGAAATTAATGAACTTATGAAGCTTTGGAAATTAATTGGTTTTGCACCTAAAAAAAATAACAATGATATTTTTGAGAGATTTATTACTGCCAGAAAACAATTTTTTGACAGAAAACAAGAATATTATCAAAGTTATACTGATATTTTAGAAAAAAATCTTCAGCTAAAAGAAGAACTTATTGTTGATGCCGAAAATGCCAAAGACAGTACTAATTGGAAACAAACAACTGATTTGTTTGTTAAATTACAAAAAAGATGGAAAAATATTGGTGCAGTTCCTAATGCAAAAAGAGAAGAAATTTGGGCAAGATTTAACGCCGTTTGTAATTATTTCTTTGAGAAAAAAAGAGACCATTTTAAAAACAGAAAAGACGAAGAAGAAACAAATTTAAAGCTTAAACAAGAAATAATTGAAAAAATAAAAAGCATTGAATTAGAAAAAACACCCGAAGAAAATTTAAAAAGTTTACAAGAACTTCAAAAACAATGGTCGGATATAGGATATGTTCCTTTTAAACAAAAAGATTCTGTATATAAAGAATATAAAGCTGCTTTGGAAGAAAAATTTAAAACTTTAAATATCAATTTTGAACACAGACGCGATTTAGAAAATAAAAATAGAATAGATAATTTATTAACATCTGATAAAGCAGACTATAAACTGCGTGTTGAAATTGATAATGTTAAAAACGATATTGCAACTTTAAATAGCGAAATTATTACATTAGAAAATAATTTAAGTTTCTTTGTTCGGTCAAAAAATTCAGAAGCAATTTTAGATAATTTTAATAAAAAAATACAGAAGTTAAAAATTAAAAAACAAGAGCAAGAAAATATGCTTGTTACACTTTCAAAAGCCTATAAAGAAGCTCAAAAAATAAAAAACTAATAATTTTGCCAGCAACAAAGTACATATTTATTACCGGAGGGGTAACTTCTTCTCTTGGAAAAGGGATAATTTCTGCCTCTGTTGGAAAACTTTTACAATCAAGAGGTTATAATGTTTCTATTCAAAAAATAGACCCCTATTTGAATATAGACCCCGGAACCTTAAACCCCTACGAACATGGTGAATGTTACGTTACTTACGACGGAGCTGAAACTGATCTTGATTTGGGGCATTATGAACGGTTTTTGGGCAAAAAAATGAGCCAAGCTAATAATGTTACTACCGGGCAAATATATCAAACCGTTATTAACAAAGAACGAAAAGGTGAATATTTGGGTAAAACAGTACAAATTATTCCTCATATTACCAATGAGATAAAAAACAGAATAAAATTGCTTGCAAAAAAATTCAATTTAGATTTTGTAATAACTGAAATTGGAGGAACAGTTGGCGATATAGAATCTTTACCTTACATCGAAGCCGTTCGTCAGTTAAAATGGGAACTTGGCAAAAATAATTCTATTGTTATTCATTTAACTCTTGTTCCGTATTTATCTGCAGCAAAGGAACTTAAAACAAAACCAACACAGCATTCTGTAAAAATGTTGCTCGAAAATGGTGTGCAACCTGATATCATTGTTTTAAGAACTGAAAAAAGCTTAACTAAAGAAATTAGGCAAAAAGTGTCGTTGTTTTGTAACATTGAAAGTGATTCTGTTATTGAAGCAATTGATGTTTCATCTATCTACGAAGTTCCCTTAAAAATGCAAGAGGAAAAATTAGATGAAACAATTCTAAAAAAACTCAATTTAGATGTTGGTCAGGTGCCTGATATTAAACCTTGGAAAGAATTTTTGAGAAAACTTAAAAATCCTAAAAAAACAATTAATATTGCTGCTGTTGGTAAATACATTGAATTACAAGATGCTTATAAATCAATAAATGATTCTTTTATTCATGCCGGAACTCATAATGAGATAAAAGTTAATGTTACTTGGCTGCATTCCGAAAAAATAGATGTAAGTAATTACGAACAACAACTTAGCGGTTTTGATGGTATTTTAGTTGCTCCCGGTTTTGGTCATCGAGGAATTGACGGAAAAATTTTAACAGCAAAATATGCCAGAGAGAATAAAATTCCTTTTTTAGGAATATGTTTGGGTATGCAAATTGCAGTTATCGAATTTGCCAGAAATGTTCTTGGTTTTGAAGACGCACACTCAACCGAAATGCACCCTTCAACACCATATCCGGTTATTGATTTAATGGAGGAACAAAAAAACATCACTTCTCTTGGAGGCACAATGCGTTTAGGCGAATATTCTTGTAATCTTAAAAAGAGTTCATTAGCATTTGATGCATACAAAAAAACAACTATACACGAGCGACACCGTCACCGTTACGAATTTAATGATGAATTTTTAAATGCTTTTGCAGAAAAAGGAATGGTGCCTTCAGGTATTAATCCGGATTCTAATTTAGTTGAAATAATAGAATTAATAAATCACCCTTGGTTTGTTGGTGTACAGTTTCACCCGGAGTATAGTAGCACGGTTTTAAATCCAAGCCCAATGTTTTCCGGTTTTATTCATGCGGCATTACAAAATAAAAAATCAATCAATAAAAAATAATTTTTAATTAACGATAAATATTCAAAATGGACAAAAATCAAGTAATGGGTTTTGTTTTAATAGGTCTTATTTTAGTCGGATTCTATTTTTTTACTAAACCCAATGAAGAAAATGTAATTACTAATCAGCAAGATTCACTAATTTTTCAACAAGATTCTATTTCTCATTATGTTGACGACACAACAAATATTAATATAGACACAAATCAATTCGTAACAACTGATTCAACTTCTGATTCTTTAGTTCAGGTTCAATTGCTTAAACAATTTGATGTTTTTGCAAATTCTGCAATTGGAGACCAAAAATATTTTGTTGTTGAGAATAACAACATGATACTAACTTTTACTAACCAAGGTGCACGTTTATATTCTGTTGAAATTAAAGGATATAAAGAACATAACGGAAATAATTTGGTTGTTTTTGAAGGAGATTATAATCGTTTTAATATTAATTTTTTTACGCAAAATAATATTTTAATAAAAACTGAAAATTTGGTTTTTTCTACCGATAATGAAGTTATTACAAGGGTAGCAGGAAATCCGGAATCTATAAGTTTTAAAGCTAAAATATTTAATGATAAGTATTTAGAATTTGTTTATACTATCCAACCCGAAGGTTATTTGATTGATTTTGACATTAATTTTGTTAATTTAGACGATGTTGTAGCCTTTAATACAACCTATTTAGAAGTTTTTTGGGAGGAATACGTAAAACATTTAGAACGAGGCGAAAAATGGGAACGACAAAATACACAGCTCTACTATAAATCACTTAACGAAAGTGTGAAAAAAGTAAGTAATAGAAAAGATAAAACTCAAGATGATATTTCAACAAAAATTAGTTGGGTATCATACAAACAGCAGTTTTTTAACGCAACATTGATTTCAGAAGAAGGATTTGACAATGTTGTTTTTAAAACACAAGCTTTGCCTGATGATACAACAAATATGTTTTTGATGCAAACATCAATGTCTGTGCCGTACTATCAGGGCGATCAAAACTCAGTTAATTTAGCTTTTTATGTTGGTCCTAATCAATATAATGTTCTTAAAAGTATAACGATAAATGACCAAAGAATGATGCTTGAACAATTAGTTCCATTGGGCGGAAAATTTTTGGGCATAATAAACAAAGGATTAATTATTCCATTATTTAATTTTTTAGGCAAATTCATTAAAAATTACGGATTAATAATTTTTGTATTAACATTAATAATAAAATTAGTATTGTTTCCATTAACATATCGATCTTATGCTTCGGCAGCTAAAATGCGGATTTTAAAACCCGAAATAGAAAAAGCAACAGAAAAAATACCTAAAGATAAACAAATGGATAGGCAGCAAGCAACAATGGCTTTGTATAAAAAAGCCGGAGTTAATCCAATGGGAGGCTGTTTGCCAACACTGCTTCAAATGCCAATTCTAATTGCATTGTACCGTTTTTTCCCGGCTTCTATAGAGTTGCGTCAAAAATCCTTTTTATGGGTAAAAGACCTTTCAACATACGACGCAATTGTTACTTGGGAAGGTACAATTCCTATCGTAAATTGGATTTTTGGTAATCATATTAGTTTATTTACCCTTTTAATGGCAGTAGCTATGGTTTTTAATACTATGCTAACAAGTGCCAATCAATCAATGGACGATTCAAATCCTCAGGCAAAAACAATGAAATATATGATGTATTTAATGCCTGTAATGATGATTGTATGGTTTAACGGATTTTCTGCAGGTTTAAGTTATTATTACTTTTTATCAACATTGATTGGAATAATACAAATTTTTGTTATAAGAAAATTTATAGATGAGGAAAAAGTGCTATCTCAATTACGAGAAAATATGAAGAATAATAAGACACCTAAAAAGTCAAAATTTCAACAACGCTTAGAGGACATGCAAAAACAACAAAGCTCAAGAGGAAATCAACCCAGAAAAAAATAAAGAAAAACTTGCGTATTTTAATTTTAATCTTATATTTGCAATAAAAAAACAATGAACACTAAATTATCTTTCTTTTTAATAGTCGTTTTATTTTTAGGACTAAGTGCTTGTAAAGACGATTCCAATAGCACAATTAACGCCGGTGACGATATAGTTGTTGATCAGGTAGATGACCAATTGGTTTATCCAATGCCAACTCCATTTGAAGTTACACAAATGCTTCAGACATCGGGCACTCCTTTTAGCGTTGATATTATGAATCCTGTTTCTAATGTTGATAACTATATGCAAGAGATTTCTCAGGCTTTAAATTTGGGTGTTTATGGTGCAGATTTAGCTTATGCTTCTACATACAATCAAGCCAATGAAGTTAGAGATATTCTTGCTGCTGCAAAAAAATTATCCGATGAACTGGGTTTAGCTAATGTTATGGATCAAAATATCGTTGAAAGAATTGAGCAAAACATACAAAATCAAGATTCATTGTACAAAATTGTAAACAATACCTTTTACAATACTTACGACAAATTAAATCAAGAACAAAAAGGTGCTGTTTCACTGCTTGTTATTACCGGTGCTTGGATCGAAAGTATTTATCTTGCTACCCAAATTGCAATTTCAAGTCAAGATAATAGTATTCTTATGATAAAAGTTGCTGAGCAAAAATACAATGTAAATACACTTCTCCCTTTGCTAAATCAATATACCGATAATGCCGAAGTTGCTTCAATGATTCCGGTTATCCAAAATTTTAAAACAATTTTTGACAAAGTGCAAGTTGACAGTCTTGGAGATGTAACAATTGATCAAGCTATTTTTGATGAAATTACAGATTACTCTGTTAGTGAGAGAAATAAAATTATTGCTATGTAAGTTTTTTAAAAAAAACACTTAATCCCGCTTTTGCGGGATTTTTTTTGCTTACCGTTTTTATTCAACAAACTTAAAAGTATTAAAAACTTCGGCTAAATTTCCTTTTGTTGAAAAATCATCGAAATTTTTTATTTCTGTTTCGTTAGTGTTTGCAAGTAAAATAAATAAAATACCATTGCTTGAACTTTTTGGCAAATAAACCACAAAAATACCAATATATTTGCCCGGAACAAACCCCATAGAACTATCAATTGCATTAAAAGTAAATTTTAACACATTCCTGTTTTCTCCATCAAATTTTTCTACACCGTTAAAAACAACATTAAAATCCGGTAATTGGTATTCAAAATCTGTAGAAAGATCTTCTAGTAGGCCTTCAATGTAATCAAAATCGTAATTATTGCAGTTTTTGCAATGTCCGATAGAAATTTCTTCATTTGTATAATCCCCAACCATAAAATCAACGTAAGCATAACTTAGATTCATTAAATCCGGATTGGCTAACCTAATTTTAATATTGTCGCTTGTGGGATACGAAAACATAAAATGAATATCCGGTAAATTATAACTTTGAGCATCGCTTGGAGTTATTTCTACAACATTTTCAAAATCACTTGTTTTTTCATTGCAGGAAATACTAATAAGAATTAATGAAAAAATAATTGCTGAATAAAGAGTTTTCATGTTTGATATAATTTGAAATTTTTGCAATTGTATGAAAAATTTTGGTTTATTAAAAGTTGTAATTAAAGTTGAACTTCTTGAAAAACGAAAAGTAATACATATCATTTTAAAAAAAATAATTATATGTGTGTTGAGTTTTTAGAGTATTTTTAGGAAAAAATCATATTTTGCACGTTGGTATTGGGGTTGAATATGATTAAAGTGTTTGTTTTTAGCATGTTCCAAAAAAATGCTAAAAAACAATTGATATGAAAAAAAATGTAAAAATTTTTGTTTATGAAAATTATTTAACTATCTGATTTTTAATGTTATAGTTGTTTTGGCGAAAATTACTTTGTTTTTATTTTACTTATTATTAAAATTGCATAATTTTAGTTAAAAAGTTTAAATGAAATAATAGAGCTGTTTTAAAACTTTAAAAGAGCCCCAAAATAAAAAGATAAATGTTGTATGCCAATGTAATAGTGCCTCTTTCAGTACCCGATACATTCACTTATTTGGTGCCGCAAGAATTTGAATCTGACTGTCAGGTTGGTAAGCGAGTAATAATTCAGTTCGGAAAAAAAAAGTTTTATACAGCAATAATAAAATCTATTCATTCAAATAAACCGGATTATAAAACTAAAGAAATTTATTCAATAATTGATAGAAAACCTCTGATAAATGAACTTCATTTAAAATTTTGGCAGTGGATAGCAGATTATTACATGGCAAACATCGGCGACGTTTATACCGCAGCCATGCCGGTTTCTTTACGAATAGAAAGTCAGACTCAAATATTTTTGTCAAAAGAAATTATTGATGAGCAATTGTCTAAAAATGAGGAGTTTATAATCGAAAATCTTAAATCACAAAAGACTTTAACACTTGGGCAGGTTTCTAAAATTGCAGATGTTAAAAATCCTGTTGCTCTTATTAATAGATTGATAAGTAAAGGCTTAGTTGATGTTTACGAACATTTTAATCCAAGATATAAGCCAAAATACATTAAATTAGTAAAACTTTCAGCTCAAATACAAACCCAACAAAATTTAACAAAAACTTTTGAACAACTATCCAGAGCCAAAAAACAGACAGAAATATTGTTAAGTTATTCTGTTCTATCTAATTTACAATATGTAGGAGGTCAATTTATTTATAAAGATGTTCAAAAAAAAGATCTTCTCGAAAAAGCTAATGTTTCAAGTGGCGTTTTAAATTCGCTTTTTGAGAAACAAATATTAACAGAGTACGAAAAACAAGTTTCGCGGCTTGGCGATTTTTCTAAAACAGCAGTTAGCTTCAATAAACTTAATATTGAACAATCAGAAGCATTTGAAAAAATTAGTGAAATATTTGAAAATAAGAATGTTATCTTGCTACATGGAGTAACATCAAGCGGAAAAACGGAAGTTTACATTGAGCTTATCCGAAAATATATTAAACACAATAAACAAGTTTTGTATTTATTGCCCGAAATTGCCCTTACAACTCAAATTATTGAGCGATTGCGAGTTGCTTTTGGGCATATTGTTGGTGTTTATCATTCAAAATTTAATGATTCTGAACGAGCTGAAATTTGGAGCAAAATAGGTGAAAATTCAGACGATTTACAACCATATAAAATTATATTAGGTGTGCGTTCTGCCATATTTTTGCCATATGATAATTTAGGACTTATAATTGTTGATGAAGAACACGAAACTACGTATAAACAATTTGACCCGGCTCCTCGTTATAATGCAAGAGATGCTGCAATAGTTCTTGCCAAAATGCATAATGCAAAAGTTCTTTTAGGAACAGCTACTCCATCGGTTGAAAGTTTTGATAATGCGATTTCAGGAAAATTTGGCTTAGTAAAATTAAATAAACGTTATAAAAATTTAGAACTTCCGAATATTATTCTTGCAGATGTTAGGCAGGCAAGAAATCAAAATAAAATGAAATCAATTTTTCACCCTCTATTGATAGAAAATATCAAAGAGGCTTTGGGAAATGCCGAACAGGTAATCCTTTTTCAAAATAGGAGGGGATTTTCACCTTACGTTGAGTGCAACACCTGCGGCTGGATTCCTAAGTGTGTTAATTGCGATGTTAGTTTAACTTATCATCTTGATTCAAACGACCTTGTGTGCCATTATTGCGGTTTTAAACGACCAATCCCAAAAAAATGCGAAAATTGTAATGATCTTTCTATTCAAACCAAGGGGTTTGGTACTCAAAAAATCGAAGACGAAATTAAAATATTTTTCCCCGAAATAAAAGTTGGTCGTCTTGACCTTGATGTTGCTCGCAGAAAACACGGATACGAGCAAGTATTACAAGATTTTGATGCCGGCGAAACCGATATTCTTGTTGGAACACAAATGGTTACAAAAGGTTTGGATTTTGAAAATGTAAGAGTTGTTGGCGTTTTAAATGCCGATAATTTGTTGAATTTTCCTGATTTTAGAAGTTTTGAACGAAGTTTTCAGCTTTTAACACAAGTTAGCGGTCGTGCCGGAAGAATGAATGAACGAGGTAAAGTGATAATACAAACTTCAAATATTAATCACAAAATATTATCTTATGTGATGCAAAATAATTTCCGACAATATTTTGACGAAGAAATACATGATCGCGAAGTTTATAATTATCCTCCCTTTGTTAGAATTATTAAAATTAGTGTTAAGCATAAAAATAGCACTGCCGTTTATGAATTTGCCGAAAATTATGCAATTATATTAAAAAAAGTGCTTAATAACAGGGTTTTAGGTCCTCAAGAACCTTTGGTAAATCGTATTCAGAATTATCATATTCGCGAAATAATTGTAAAATTAGAAAATAGTGTTTCCCATAGTAAAACAAAATTGTTTATGCAAAGAGCTGCAAATAATTTAAAAATGAAAAAAAATTTTAGCAGTATTATTGTGGTTTTTAATGTTGATCCACTATAAAAATTGTTAAAAATTAGTTAATTTATAAATATTCCATGTTTTTTCTAAATTTATTTGAGAATTTTAAAAATGTTTTTAACTCTTTTTGTGAATAATTAGTCTGCAATTTTTTCTAAATAATGTAAAAAATATATTACTTTTGTGCATTATTAAATAATTTGTTGTTTCTTAGTAATTGCCTGTTTTAAATGTGCTTTTTCTGAAAAAGGATATAAAATACGTTGTTTAGAATAAACTATTATTTAGTTTGAAATTAAAATATCTAAGAGAATTTTTGCTTTTAAAAATATACAAGTAACATATTATCAATATTTTAAATAAAAAAAATGAAAGATACATTATTGGAGCTTATAAAATTCACATTACCATCTCTTGTAGTGCTTGCAACTTCATATCTGATATTAAGAACTTTTATAGATAGAGAGGTAACAAAATCCAGAATGGAATTAAAATTAAACAATGCTAAGTTAGTAACTCCAATTAGATTACAGGCTTATGAACGTTTGGTGTTATTTTTAGAACGGATTGCTCCCGAAACACTTTTTGTGCGAATTTTTAAACCGGGAATGACAACTGAAATGTTGCATAGGGCTCTTTTGCAGGTTGTTAGAACAGAATTTGAACACAATTTATCTCAACAAGTATATATCAGTAACGAAGCATGGGAATCAGTAAAAGCTGCCAAAGAATCTGTATTGCGTTTGATAAATACAGCAGCATCAAGCACCAGAGCAAAAAGTAGTGCTCAAGAATTTAGTAAGTTGGTTATTGAAGCTTATAATTCAGTAAGTACAAATCCAACCGAAAGTGCGATTGACCTTCTTAAAGCCGAAATTGGTGAACAGTTGTTGTAATTTGTTTTTTTAAATCATTATTTATAAAACTTTAAATTCTATTAATAAAAGTGAAATACATTATTTCAATATTGCTTATTTTTGTGCTATCTGCTTGCCAAACAGACACCATTGCAGATAATAATTCAAATACAACCAATAATAATACAACACCAATAAAAACAGTAACTATCAAAACACATCAAGACACTGTTAATTATTCGCTTGGTGTTGTAATAGGTTCACAATTACAAAGTTACGGAGTTGATGATATTGATTACGATATTTTAATAAAAGCCGTGGAAGATGTATTATCCAATAATCCTAACAATTTGCCAATACACCCCGAAGTTGCTAAAAATATAGTTAATTTGTATGTTAATGCTTCTGTAAATCAAAAAGAGATAACTTATGGTGATTTAAACAGTAAGTTTTTGATAGATAATTTATTAAAGCAAGGAGTTGTTGAATTACCTTGCGGAATGCAGTATAAAATTATTACACAAGGGCAGGGGAGTGTACCAACTTTTAACGACAAAGTAGTTGTTAATTTTTCGGGAATGTTAGTTGATGGTAGTGTTTTTTCTAATACTTACGATAAAACACCTGTAGAATTTATGGTTAAAAATTCTATTTTAGGGTGGCAAAAAGCCCTTACAACAATGAAAGTTGGTTCTGAGTGGGTTATTTATTTGCCCCCAAATTTAGCTTATGGAGCAACCGGCAGTAATAAAGTTCCTCCAAATTCTGTTGTTATTTATAAAATACAACTTCTTGAAATTTTGTAGCTTAAAATTTGGAGAGAATAAATAAAACACAAAATCATGTGTTTAAAAACATGAATAATTTTAGCCAATAAATCAAAAATAATTATATTTGCAAAAAATAAAAAAATTACAATCATGGCTTTAGAATTAGAAGGAAAGGTTTTTCAGGTATTACCTGAACAAACAGGAACAAGTCAGGCATCTGGCAAAACATGGCGAAAACAAGCGTTCGTAATAGAAACCGAGGAACAATATCCCAAAAAAGTTGTATTTAATGGCTGGAATGATACAGTTGATGCAATAACAGGATTACAAGTTGGCGACAAAATAAAAATCAACTTTAGAATAGAATCACGTGAATATAACGAAAGATGGTACACCGATTTAACTGTTTGGAAACTAGTTAAAATTAGCGAGCAACCTCTTACAGGTGGTAGTGCTGCCCCACCAATTGAACCTCCTGCTGATGTTATTTATGCTGATAATAATAATTCGGTAACAACAAACGACAATACCTTTGATAATACAGATGTTACTCCGGATAATCAAGATGATGATTTACCTTTTTAGTAATTTAAAATACTTTTAAAAACGCAATAATATATTATTGCGTTTTTTAAAATAGATTATTCTATCTCTCTTCTATTTCCAAAAAAATCTACAGAATAAAAAAACACAAGTTACAATCTAAACTCTAAAACAAGATGCAATTTTAGCGGATAATAATCAGGTAGAGTGTTATTTGTTCCTAATCTAAAATCGTATCCGATAAAAATTTTCCAGAATTTGAACATGTTTGAATTAATTATGTACTTGTTTATACCAATCAAAGATTCAATAGAATGACTGTTTATTTTATTGAAATCGGACGAAAAGTTGTACTGAACACCAATTGCCAAAGGAATAGCAAGTGTTAAAGTTGTTCTGAATTTAAAATTAACATATCTCTCAGGGTAAACAACAAAATCAACCCCTGGTTTTAATTCAATAATTATAGTTTTGAAATTATTAGCCTTGTATATATGTCCGAAAATAAATCCATAACTTACTCCTATTGCCGGATTATTAGAAACACTCATAGAAACTTCCGGCATAAAAACTTTGATAGGAAATGACCACCCATCAATAGGGTGAGGGTTATCCTTTTGTGAAAATATTTGAAAATGAATTGCAAATAGAGCAATTATAAAAACTGTAAATTTTTTCACTAACTTTGTTAAATATTTTATAAATTATTAAAAAAAGAACGGCAAAAATATATTTATAATCTGCTTTTGAGGGCATCAAGTTGGCTTTGATAATCAGTAACTTGAGCTCCTTCAATATTATCACCATATTTAAGACTTAATTCTTCAAGTTGTTTAACGTATTCTTGTTTAAGTTCAACTTCTTGTTTTAAATCGTCAAGAGTATAATCTGCTTTTGCTATTGTTTCTTCACCGCTCAAATCATTGTTTGAAGTGTTAAGCCGATTCACATGCTTGTCTAAACGTTGAGATTGTCGTTGTTGCATTTTAGATTTTTTCAATTTTTCTCTTAGGGCTTCGTGTTCCTTTTGTAATTTATCAAGGGTTTCAATTTTTGATTTTTCTGTTAACATGTGATTAACACAACTACTAACAATTTGATCGGTTTTTTCAAGCTGAGCAGCAGGAACCTGAGCAGAAAATTGCATTTTTATTTCGTCATATTGTTCATATAAAGTTGTTCTGAAAAATTTGTCGCCAAATAAATTACCGTAAGTTGTTTCAATAGCGTCATTTGCCCATTCTTGTAAACGTTTAATTTTAGCATCTGATTTAAATTTTTGTTGTCTGATGCTCGATAAAGCATTTCTTACTTGCCCTTCAAGGTCAGAAGTACCGCCCTCTCCCTTTGTTTTTTTTGACGAACGTGCTAAAAGAAAAATAAATACGATTATCAATATTCCGCCAATTACAAGTATCCACCAAGCAAATTTTATTATTAAAAAAACTATAGCAACAACTAAAAGTAAACCTAATATTCCAAAAGAAGAAGAATCATTCATGTCTGTAATTTTAAATTTTAAATTTCGAAGCTAAAATAAGTGTTTTTGCTCTAAAATAAAAGAATAATTCAACAAATTAATTCTTTTTGTAATATTGGGCTCATATTAACTTCCTTTATCCACGGAGTTTTAAATAATTTTTTAAAAAAAAACAATATTTTTGATTATTAAATTTTAGATTTGTACCTTTAACAAATTTTTTAAAAGATTGTTTTTTTTTATTAAACATTAATACAAATAATATAAGTAGCTGAAAAATAAAATATTAATTTCATTATATTTGTATAAATTTTCTAATTGTTTTTTTAAGGAATATTTGTTGAGAAGTTTTATTTTCAGTTAACTATATAAACTCTTCGCCGGGTTTTATTTGAGAGTTCGCATCTTTAATGTATTAAAAAAGTATAAAAATGAGGTTTTTTGTATTTGTTTTGTTATTTTCGTTGAATGGGCTATTTATATTTGCACAAGATTCAACAAATTATGTTTTTTACGATAAAAATTATAAATTTAATGAAGGACTGTTTTTAACTTTTGACCAAGTTATAACAAATACACCCGTTGGAGTTTCAAACATTTTTACAACTCTTGATAAAACAGCATACGATTTTTTTGACATTTTATTGTTTGAAGATGAAGTTGTGATTATAGATGACCAAGGCAACCAAATTGTATATAAATCTGAGGATATTTGGGGATATTCCGCAAATAATAAATTATACATAAACTGGGAAAAACGTCCTGCTTTGATACCTTTTGTAGGCTCAATTTCTCATTTTATGGGAGTTCACGTTTATAACGATTATCCTTATGTGTCTGATCCTTTTTATTATCAACCACAACCGGTGCAAAAAACTGAAATCAGGCAATATTTGCTTGATTTTGAAACAGGTGAGGTGTACGACTTTAATTTTAGAAATATTGATCCGTTGTTGTCTAAAGATATAGAATTATATAGCGAATGGTCAAATTTATCTAATAGAAAAAAGAAAAAAACTATGTTTGTTTACGTTAGAAAATACAATGACAGAAACCCTTTGATGTTACCCAAAAACAACTAAAAAATATTTATTATGAAAAAATATATCCTTTTTTTAGCTTTAAGTCTAATAAGTTATTATGGTTTTTCTCAAAAAGCTGTAGCATCACATGATGAAATTGAGAAATTTTTAAATACAACTACATGTATTGTTTATGATAGTGATGTTTTTAACACTTACAATTCTGCAATACAAACAGCTGTTGAACAAAGTTGGACTATAACTCCATATAAATTTATAACTATGGACGAATTTTATTCATTACGAATGAACCCCGATTATTCTTTTTTAATAAGAACCAAAGTTTTTCCTGATAATACAAATAAAAATTCGGAATATACTTTTTTAACTTTGGTTGTGGGCGAAAAAGACAAAAATTTTGAAGAACTTTCTGAAATATGTTCTTTCCCTCTTTCTTATTATAATGTTGATTATGATAAATATGATTACAAAATGGGTGCTCTTTTGTTATTTGTTCAAAATCATATTCAAATAACCTATGATGATCCAAGTTTAAATACAAATAATATTATTACATATTATAATAGAAATACGACTGAAATTGGAACTAAAATTATATATTTAAATGCCGATAATTTAAATACTGACGTAAACACTGTGTCTAAAATTTCAAATTTTTATGGTGGAACAGTAAAAATATCCACTCCCGATGAAATACAGCAGCTAATTGATGAAAAAGACGAAAATGCAATTATTTTGCATATTGTAGCTCCTCCCGAAGGAAGCAGCTACGATGGTAAATGTTATAAAATGTTAGTAGGTGCTGCCGATGGAAAACTTTATTATTTTGATAGTCAAATAATTACAAACGCAAAACCCGGAAAATTTTTAAAACAAGATTTTAAAAATTTATAACAATAAATTTTGGTTTGCTTTTTGAACACAATACCTTATCTTTGTTTTAAATTCGTGGCAAAAAAATGATTGATACTGTGTTATTTAGTATCACATAAATTATTTAATCGAACAATTGATATATAAAATGGCAAATAAAACTTTAAAACGACTATTAACAAGAAACCTATCACTTTTTTTGATCTCATTAAATTTGGTTTTTGGGTTAATTTTTGGGCTTATTGCCAGAAATTATCAAATAAACGAAGCTATACAATTTTTGCAACAAAACTCTGATAATTCAATAATTGAAATTAATAGAGAGTTGAGCAATAATCATAATAAAAATGAAGTTTTAGCAGAAATTGTATTATCTCAAATAAATAATCCACGTGCTGTTTACGATTTTAACTCGTTGTTTAAAAATGTTTTAAGTTCAAATCCAAATATTTCAAGTATCCACGTAATATTAACTAAAAATTCTTTGCTTATTGGTCAAGATTTGTATCATTTCAGAGATTCAGTAGGTCGATTTAATGCCTCATGGTTAAAAAATTCTTCAAATTTAGTTTATGTTGATAGTATTAATTATTTTATGAATAATTTTTATTTTGAAACTTTAAAAAACAATCCTGAACTTACAGTATTTAATGCAACAACCGACAATCAAACCGACAAGGTTTTTGCAGTCAAAACAATAATGTTGCCTCTTTTTGACGGTACACGCTTTGTTGGAGTTTTGGGGTATTCTGTTAATTCCGAATTTTTTTATAACACTTTGTTTAAAAATCAAATGGTAAACAACACCTTTATTTGTGATGAAGATGGTGTGGTTTTATATGACAGAAATAAATATGTAAATATTGGAAAAAGTTTTGGAAGTATAGTGAAAAATAATTTCTCCGAAACAGAAATCGACATTTTACATAATAATGATTTTGTTCTTAAAAAAGGTAGAAAAGTTTTAATATTTAAATCTTTTGAATCAATATACGGTGTGAAATGGAAAATAGGAACAATAATTCCGGCCAAAGAAATTTATCGAAAAGCAAATGTTTTTCTTGTTATAGTAATTGGGTTTTTTCTGCTTTTTGCAATAGTTGTTATTATTTTTGTTAGAATTTTATCAAAAAACGGGTTAAAATTATTAGAAGCTTTTTCAAATAATATATCGGTTCTTAAAAAAGGAAGAATACAAACAGAAATACCACAGGTTTCGCAATATAAAGAGTTAAACTACTTAAATTTACAGTTAGAAAGTTTAAGAATGCGTTTATTGAAACTTTCGGAACTTCACGAAAGTATTAAGGCTCAAAAACTTGACGTCAGTATAAAAACTTATGGTAGCTCCGATAAACTCGGAAATTCAATAAACGAAGCAATTCAAGCAATAAATGAACGCTCAGTTCACCGTACAAAAGCTCTTGAAATTGAAAAGAAAAATGATTGGATTACCGAAGGGTTAAATATAATTCATGATGCCGCTCGGGTTACCGATGATTCTCTTGAAGAATTAGCCGATAAAATTAACGAAAAAGTTAGCGTTTATTCCGATGCATTTTTATCTTCAGTTTTTATTTATTTTGAAGAAGAAAATGAAGAACCAATTTTAAAATCAGTTTCCACATTCGGTTTAGACAAAAAAAGAGCGTTTAAAAAAGAAATAAAACTGGGTGAGGGTGTTGTAGGTTCTGTTGCGTTAGAACGAAAAACACAATATTTTGACAAAATTCCAAGTGATTATCATATAATTGTTGGTGGATTAAGTTATATGAAACCACGAAGTATATTAGTTCAAAAATTGGAATATGAAGAAGATTTTTACGGCATTTTAGAAATAGCTTTTTTACGTAAATTGGAAAAACATGAATTAGAATTTTTTGATGCTGCCTCAGCTGAAATTGCTCTTTCGGTTAAAAATTTAATTAGTAACATTAAAACAAAAAATCTTCTCGAAAAAATGAAGGTGCAAACGGCCGAAATTGAGAAAACAAAAGAAATGTTACAAGTTAAGGTTAAGGAAATTAGCAAAAAAGAAAGAGAAGCAAAAGACAATCAGGCTACAATGCAATCAATGCTTAACGCTGTTAACAATACTTTGATGACTATTGAATATACTACCAAAGGAATATTGCTTACTGCTAATAATAATTATTTAAACTCAATGCATTATTCTCTCGATGAACTGCAAGGTGTTAATGTATTGGACTTAGTAAAATCAGAAAGAAAGGAACTCGAAGATGTAATTAACAAAGTTACAAAAGGAGAGTATTATGAAAAAATAATGAAACGTTTTACAAAGTATGGCGAAGTAAAATGGCTTTATTCAACATATACTCCCTATTACGACGCTAAAGGTAAAATAACAAAAGTTTTATATTTTGCTTTTGATGTTACTGAAACTAAACAGTATGCCGAAAAACTTGAAAAAGAAATAAGTATGCTTAAAAAACAAGTTAAGATACTCAGAGAAAAAATTTAGAATAAACTAATTATGAAGAAAATATTATTAATTTTATTTTTTTTAGCAATTCTTGTTTATTCCTTTGCTCAAACTACTGCGAAAAAACAAAAATATCAAACCTTATTTAAAAAAGCAGTTTACGACCTGTACGCCGGAGATACAATTTCTACTATTGAACAATGCAATAAACTAATAAAAAAAGATCCCGGTTATACCGAGCCATACATTTTAAAAGCACAAGTTTTTTATTATCAAAAAAAATATAATCAAGCAATAAATTTATTAAATATTGTCCTCGATATTGATTCTGCTTATACCGATGTTTTTTATCTCAAAGCATTATATTTTTTTACAAACCGGCAATATACTCAAGCAATACCTTACTTTGAAAAATATATTACTATAGAAACAGACACTAATGCAATAAATAACGCAACAGAAAAAATTGAAATAAGTAACTTTAGAATAAATGCAATAAATAATCCGGTTCAATTTAATCCCATTAAGTTTAATAATTTTATAAATTCAGAACAAAGTGAATACTTCCCAACAATTTCAGCCGATAATAACGCAATAATTTTTACTCGATTAACAAATACTTTTGAAGATATTTTTATTTGTCGAAGAATAAATAATCAATGGAAAGCATCTGTTGGAATTAGTCCTTATGTAAACACTCCATTAAATAACGAGGGAGCTCACACTCTTTCAGCCGATGGAATGACAATGATTTTTACTCGCTGCATTTTAAACGAGGGTTGCGATTTATATATCACCCATAAAGATGCAAGCGGCTTTTGGCTTCCTTCTGAACGATTGCCAAATCCTGTAAACTCACGTTACTGGGATTCTCAACCCTGTTTTTCACCCGACGGAAAAACTCTTTATTTTACAAGCACTCGCCCCGGCGGAAAAGGGAAAATGGATCTTTGGGCTGTTAACAAATTTGATGACGATTCGTGGGGTGTTCCATATAACTTAGGCGATAGTATTAATACTGCCGAACAAGAAATGAGTCCTTTTATTCATTTTGACAATAAACATCTGTATTTTTCTTCTACAGGTTATCTTGGAATGGGTAATTTTGATTTGTATATGTCAACAAAATTAAATGATTCTACATGGTCTTCGCCAAAAAATCTTGGGTATCCTATTAATACAAATATGAATGAATTTCGTTTAGTTATAGATGCTACCGGCAGAAAAGGATATTTTTCAACATCAAAAGATACTGTTAACAAACAAGATATATATTATTTTGATGTTTATGATGAAATAAAACCCGAACGAACAGTTTACGTAAAAGCCAAAATTTTTACATTGCCTGCTTATCAGTCAACCTCTGCCGATTTAATTTCAATGATTGATTTAGAAAATAACGACACCGTTTTTATTGACAAAAATTTGTCTTATTTTTTAATTTGTTTGCCCGAAAATGGTGAATACGCATTAAACATTGCCAAAGAAGGCTATTTGTTTTATTCTGAAAATTTTAATTTAAAAAATATCACTGATTCTCTTACTTTTTATGAAATTGATATAATTTTAACTCCAATTTTGGTAAATACTAAAATTATTTTAAAAAATATTTTTTTCGAAACCGATTCGTATATGATAAATCCAAAATCTTACGTTGAATTAAATAAGTTAGTTGATTTTTTAAATTATAATCCCGAACTTGAAATTCAAATAAATGGACACACAGATAGCATAGGTGATTATAATTATAATATTATTTTATCACAAAACAGAGCTAAATCTATCATGGAATACTTAATTATGAAAGGAATAAATCCTAATAGACTACATTATAAAGGTTTTGGATTTACAATGCCAATTGCAGATAATCAAAGTCCCCAAGGCAGAAAACAAAATAGACGAACAGAAATTGTAATTTTGAAAAAATAATTTTTTATATTTGTTTCGTCGTATAGTTTAATATATAAAGTTTAAAAGAACAAAAATACAAGTTCTTATACAAACAAGAGCTATAAATTATATAAAAAAATAAAAAATCATAATATGAAAAAAATATTAACAGCATTGCTTCTTTTTTTAAGCGTAGGTATTTTTGCTCAAACATTACCCGAAATGGTTTTTGTTAAAGGCGGATCTTATTCGATGGGAAACCCATACAGTGATAACGCAAGAATGGGGGAAGATGACGAAAAACCCACTCATAGAGTTTCAGTAGATGATTTTTATATTGGAAAATACGAAATCACAGTTCAACTATTTAAAGAGTTTTTGTCTGCAAATTACACCGAATTTGATAGATATGGAGTTAGACATCGTTTACCTTCAGCACCCGATTCTGTTTGGTGGCAAGGTCACCCCGACACAAAAGCATACTGGGATTCTCAAATTGGAACCTGGTGGGGTTGGAACAATAATTACCCAATGTTTTATGTATCATGGTTTGATGCAATTGCTTATTGCAACTGGTTAAGTGAAAACGAGGGGCTTCAAAAAGTTTATTCGTTAAATTCTTCGGGCTCAGTTGTTTTTGATTTATCAAAAAATGGATATAGATTACCTACCGAAGCCGAATGGGAGTACGCAGCAAGAGGCGGAAACAAAAGTAATAATTACCGATTTAGTGGCAGCAATAATTTTAACGATGTTGCATGGGTTGACGATAATACATTACTAACCGGTCCTAGAACAGTAGGTTCTAAAAATGCCAACGAATTGGGTATTTATGATATGTCTGGTAACGTTTGGGAGTGGTGTACCGATTATTATTCCCCATATTTTTACAGAAATAGCGGAACAGATAATCCTGTAAATAGCACATCAACAGGATATAGATCTCTTAGAGGAGGCTCTTGGCATTATAGAGTTGAATATGCTACAGTTTTTACCAGAGACGGACCTAAAGCCGGATACACTAACTATAACTATGGCTTTAGAGTTGTAAGAAATAAATAATTTTAAAACCGAAAGATAATATCTTGTGGTTTTTTAAATTCTATTTTCGTAAAAATAAATGGTTCTAAATAAATTATACTAATTTAGAATATAGTACATTAACAGCAAGTTATAATTCAATATTGTAAATTATCTTGAGGCGTTTATTTGTTTAAACGTGGATTTTTTTCATACATATTGATGAATCTTGCTTGTTTAAAAAAAACCAAGGCGTTAGTAATTAGCACCTTCAAATTAATATATAAAGATAATTCATGTGGCATATTTGTTGTGTAGAAACAAATACTTAACCAATCAAACTTAAGCAGATGAAAAAAATATTTATGACTTTATTAGTTGTTCTGTTTTTTATTAGTTTTTCTTCTAATGCTCAAAATTCTAAATATCCCGAAATGATTTTTGTTGATGGAGGTTCATTTCAAATGGGTTCTAATAATGGATACGACGACGAAGCTCCCATTCACAGTGTAACGCTTTCAGATTTCTATATAGGAAAATACGAGATCACAGTTGAGCAATATAAAGCATTTTGTAACGCAACAGGGCACCCTTTTCCTGCAAAACCTCAACGTGATTGGTACGACGAACATGATAACGTTAGAGATTGGGTGTGGAGAGATAATCATCCAATTGTAAATGTTACATGGAACGATGCTATAACTTATTGCCAGTGGCTTAGTGATCAAACCGGTGACGAATATTATTTGCCCACCGAAGCTCAGTGGGAGTTTGCTGCAAGAGGTGGAAATAATTCTAATAATTATACCTATGCCGGAAGTAACAATATTAGAAATGTTGCTTGGTTTGATGAAACTACTTACGAACGTGGAACTCGTCAAGTAGGTCAGTTAGCTGCCAATGAATTAGGTCTTTACGATATGAGTGGTAATGCTTTTGAATGGTGTGCAGATTATTATGGACCATACTCTAATAAATCAGTAACCGACCCAACAGGACCAAGAAAAGGTCAATATCGAGTTATTAGAGGCGGTAGTTGGTATTACATGGACGAATTTTGCAAAATAACCCAACGAGATTCACCTAAACCAACGCTTAAAAAATTCGTTTATGGTTTTAGAGTTGTTAAAAAGGTTAATTAGTAATTTTTTGTACTTGAAAAAAATAATAATTGTTTTTATTCTAATGCAAGGAATTGTTTTTGCTCAAACTACAACACATAGTCCTTCAAAATATTTTTGTCCAATGATTACTGTTGGTTATTCTTTGGGAGCAGGTTTTTCTTATGGTTTTGATTTTACTGTTGGAGCAACATTAAACGATGAAGTTGATTTTCCATTAAATTTTGCAATTTCAACCAAATTTTATTTTATAAATCTTAATGGATACGCTAATAGAATAGTTTCTTTTAATTTTTTAATTGAAAATAACTATACCAGAATTGGTGCAGGTTTTGGCGAAATAAAACGAAAATGGGGGTATCAAAACAGAAATGTAAATAAAACTTTTGGTCCAACAATCGATTTTGGACTGAACCCGGGCAACAACTATTTACCATGGTTGGGCTTTAAATCTTTAATACCAGTTATAAATTCAGATTGGTTTGAACGGGATTATTCTGTTAACTTTTATACATATTTTAGATATAATAATATAAATATTTCAAAACCATAAATTATGTTACTTGTTTTTCTTTCATCGGCACCAGTGTTGTTGATTTTATTATACATCTATGCAAGAGATAGATACGATAAAGAACCAATAGGTTTAGTTGCTAAAGTTGTTCTTTTTGGTGCAATAACTCCAATACCGGTTATTGTTGTTGAAAAATTTTTAATATTTATTGGTGTAAATGTTGGCTTAACGGGTTATTTATATGTATTTTGGAATAGTTTTATTGTTGCCGGAGTAACCGAAGAAGTTTTTAAATTTTTAGTGATTTTTATTTTTATTTGGAAACATAAAAAATTTAATGAAAAATTTGACGGCATTGTTTATGCAGCTTTTGCTTCTTTAGGATTTGCATTGGTAGAAAATTTTTTGTACGTTCTTGGAAATGGTTTGAGTGTTGGAATAATAAGAGCTTTTACCGCTGTACCTGCACATGCAATTTTTGGTATTACTATGGGTTTTTTCTTTGGCTTAGCTAAATTTGATGAGCAAAACCGATCCAAACTTTTGCTTGCGTCGTTGTTGGTGCCAATTTTATTACATGGTTTTTACGATTTTATTCTTATGTCTGAAAACACATTGCTGCTTTTATTATTTATTCCATACTTAATAGGAATGTTTATTTTTGCTTTTAGATTGATGAAACAGCATTCCGATAACTCAAAATTTAACCCTAAAAATGCTCAAAATAGGATAGATTAAAAAAAAATAAAAAAAAAATTGGCTTTTTTTTTTTTATTTAAAAAAACCTTTTACTTTTGCAATCGCAAAAAGCAATTGACCTATGGTGTAATGGTAGCACTTATGATTTTGGTTCATACAGTTAAGGTTCGAATCCTTGTAGGTCAACAATTTTAAATAAAATTCGATACCTCAAACGGCTAAAAACGCAAGTTTTAGCCGTTTTTTTATGCTTTCCTTTTATTGAAGTTTAT
>JAFGXO010000062.1 GCA_016936595.1 Bacteroidales bacterium
AAAACTTTTTTAAAAAAAATGTTATTTTTTTTATTTTTAAAAAAGTAACTTACTGTGGGCTCAATAAATTACTGTATTTTGTTGTGTTTTGTAGTACTAATTTAGCTTGCTTTATTTCTGTGTCAACATTTAAATCGTATTCTACCAATCCTGTGTGAAAATATTTTCTTTTTGCTATTTCTTTTGATGTTAAGATGTTGATTATATGGGTGTTATTTTTAATTTCTGAAATAAAGTTATTATAAATATTGGTTTTTAGTTGATTTGTTTGTGCTAATATTGTTTGATCTGTTGAAAAAGTTGTGCTTATTTTATTCAAGTTTTTAAGTTCTATTGTATTTTCAAGAAAATTATTACTTGTTATAAAATCAACAAATGAATTTATTTCATTAAATTTAATATCTTGTGGTTTAGGTATTTGAGATGTGTCAATTGAATTAAAATATTGGTTTGCATATTGAAAAATAATTTTATTATCAATTAAAAAGTTAATTATTGCCGGCATTGTGTCTCTGTTTATTGCTATATCCGGTAAAATACCATTTCCTTCGTAAACTATTCTGCCTGAAGCAGTGTAAAATTTTGTGTTTGTATTTATTGTGTTACTTGTTTTAGAATAATTTATTTGCTGAATGCATCTGCCACTTGGAATATAATATTTTGAAATAGTTATTTTCATTTGAGAGTTGTAACCAACATCAAAAAAACGTTGAACTAATCCCTTCCCAAAGCTTTGTTCGCCCATAATAACTGCTCTGTCATAGTCTTGTAACGTTCCGGCTACTATTTCAGATGCCGATGCTGAACGATTATTTATTAGTACAACTATTGGTATTTCTTCGTCAATGGGATTTTGTTGTGTCATGAAATTTGAGTTTGAGTTAACTGAATTTCCTTTAGACGTTACAACTAATTTATCTTTGGGGATAAAAAGGTTGACAATTTTTACAGCTTGATCTAATAATCCGCCTGGATTTCCTCGCAAATCAATAATCAACCCGGTAATTCCTTGTGTTTTTAAATCTAAAAATGCTTGTTGAAATTCTGATGCCGACTTGTCTGTAAAACTTTCAAGTTTAATGTATCCAATATTATCTATGTTTTTTACTAATGAAACTACGTGTTCTTGTATTAATTCTCTAACTAAGTTCACTGATGCTACTGTTCCGTTTCGTTCGTATTTAATTGCAACTTTTGTTCCTACTTGACCGGCAAGCATATTGTTTAGTGTAGTTAAGGATTCAAATTCTGTATTGATTCCATTAATATTTGCAATAATATCACCAGGTAAAAGTCCGTTTTTTGCAGCTGAACTGTTTTCTTTTATATCAACAATTACTGTTTTTGAGTTCAGAGTGTCAATTGTTAAGCCTGTTCCAATTGATTGAGATTGGGACATTAGCTTAAAACTTTCAATTTGTGATTCTGAATAATATATGGTGTAGGGATCTAAATCTTTTAACATATCGTTAATGCTCAGAGTAATTAGGTATCTAGAATCAATTTCTTCAACATAATTTATTCTTAGTTGCTTCATTACATTGTGATATATTTCAAGATTTTTTATAAGTTCAAAATCGTCGCCATCGTCAAAAATTTTAAAACTCCAGCTTATGGCAATGATAAAAATTATTGCAATCAGAATTTTTTTTTTCATTTTTGTAAAGTTTAAGTGTTAATTATTAGTTAAAAAAACAAGCACAATTTGTAAAATTGTTTATTTTTGTAAATAAAATAAAAAACAATGAGAGAGCAAGAAAAATTCATGAAAAAAGCTATTGAATTATCAATAGAAAGTGTAAAAAATGGGGGAGGTCCTTTTGGTGCTGTGATTGTAAAAGATGGTGAAATAATTTCTGCTGCTTCCAATAGTGTAACTCAAAATAATGATCCAACAGCACATGCTGAAGTTAACGCAATAAGAGCTGCTACACAAAAACTTGGAACTTTTGATTTATCGGGTTGCGAAATTTATTCTTCGTGCGAACCTTGCCCTATGTGTTTGGGTGCAATTTATTGGGCTCGATTAGATAAACTTTATTTTGCTAATAATAAATCTGATGCTAAAGATATTGGATTTGACGATTCTTTTATTTATGACGAAATAGCAACCGATTTTAAAAACAGAAAGGTTAAAACTTACCAGATTATGCGAGATGAAGCTTTAGTTGCTTTTAAAAACTGGCAAAACAAAGATGATAAAATAAAATATTAAAAAAAGAGGTAAAAGTTGCTTCTTTTTTTATAAACAAAAACCGATACCGGCAGTTACAGGATATAATTGTGGTCCGTAATTTTGTTCAAACAAAGGTTTTATGCTGTAATTAGCAAACAAATATAAATTTCTGTAACCAACTCTAAAAGTGCCGGAGTAGTTAAATTTTGTTTCTCTAAAATCTGAGCTTCTATCTGTAAATTTAATTAAGCTCCCGTTATTATCGTATTTAATTTTCATTTTTGTGTTAAAAATATAGCTGCCAATAACTCCAATTGAAAAATATAATCGTTTGTCTTTATTGTTTACAGGAATATGAAATTCAATTATTAAAGGTATAGTTATTGATGATGTTTTAAATCTATTCTTTTTTAAATCAAACTCATAAAGTTTATAATTTAGCACAGAGTTACTGTCAACGCCTAACTTTACGTTTTGAATTAGTTCATAGTTGTTGTAATTAAGTCCTAATCCGGTTACAGCTCCAACGTATCTATTAAAAAAGGGTAAGCTATATTGTATAAAATTTAAATTAAAAGCCCACGATTTATTTATTTGCAGATCCATAAAAAAATCCTGTTCTTGGTAATTAAATGAGTAATCGTTTGCAACATAGCTATTTATGCTTAAATTAAAACCAAATAAATGTCCTCTAAATTTCTTTTTTCTTCTAAAATTATAGTCTTCTGAATTAAAATCATCGTACGTAATATTATTAGTGTTTTTTTCCGGCGTATATGTCGTATCAGAATAATTTAAATTTGAAATTTCATCATTTAATTCAATAATAGTTTCTGTGATGTCTTTAATTCCATCATTTAAGGCTATAATAATATCTTCGTTATCGGAGATTTTGTTTTTTAAAGAATCAATTATTTTTTGATGGTTTGTGTTTGCTGTATTGTTTGTTTGAACTGTTAGAATTTGTATAGAATCAGCCCACTTATCAATTTGTGCTTGTTTATAGGCTATTTGTAGCTGAAAATTTTCTAAGCCTTTTTGCAGATTTTCCAAACTTTCTTCAATCTCTATTTGTCTTTGATTTACTCTATTGGTGTCTGTTTGAGCAAGACTAACAAAAAAAGAGAATAGGAATAAAATAATAAGATAATAAAACTTCATAATTTTTAAGAATTTTTTGTTTGTTTTTAAAAAACGAAAAAAAATTGTTTTTGTTTCGTTTTTTATATTTTTACAAAATTAAATATTTACTGATAATATGGAATTTAATTCGTTAACTATAACTGTAATATTAATTATTTTTGCTTTTATTGTTGGAGTAATTACTCGCCGACGTAGCAAAGATAGGTGTTTAAATAATTTTGACAAATCTCCGGTAACTATCGAAAAGGTTAATGGAGAAATTATTACTAAAGGTATTTTAAATGTTAAAACCACCGGATTGGAAGTTAATTTTCCTGAAATTATAAAAACCTTAAAAGGTTTTAATGTGAGTTCTTATTTAATTTATAAATACGAATTTCCTCAAATTCAAGCTATTATAAGACCACAAGATGAACTTAGTTCAAAAGGTCAACAAAAAAGAAACAGAAAATTAAGATTAACAAATCGACCTTCTCTTTTTAGAAAAATAATAAGAAAAATTAGAAATATTTTTAATAGTCTTAAGGATTCTTTTGTTGAAGTTATGAACATAAGTATTAGTTATTTAACCGCTCGAAAAGCATCACCTTTGTTGCCTCACGATAAATACGTTAGAAGCATTAATAGTGAACTTTTAGAGTCTGTTGGTTTATCTCACGAACCTTTATTGGAACCTTATATAGGTCATATTGTTGTTTTTGAGTTAATTAAAAATAATGAAAAAATAAAACTTAGTGGGGTTTTAAGTGATTATACTAAAGATTTTATTGAATTTATGGATGTTATGTATCAAATTGCCGGAGAAGAAGCTCCTCAAAAAGTTGATTTAATTGTTCCTCAAAAAATAGCCATTATAAGACATCTCGGAACTAAAATTCCTTATAATTTTCCTTTTTTAAAAGAAATAAAATCTTTTTCTCAAAAAATTTATCGTATTGAAAATGATAAAGAGAAATGATTTTTTTACAGATATAAACTTAAACCAAATCCGGCACTAAAATTATTGCTTTGAAAAACTTCTGCAGCTACCCAACCTTTTGATTTGTACTGAAAATTCAAATCAAAAAAAACTTTTTCTCTTCCTATTTTAAGATCTGCTCCAATTAAGCCTCCTAATTTTGATTTTTTATCACTAAAAAATAAATTTTCGGGTTGTAGCCAAACCATACTTTTTGTTGAAGTTAAAACT
This sequence comes from Bacteroidales bacterium, assembly GCA_016936595.1. Lineage (GTDB taxonomy): Bacteria > Bacteroidota > Bacteroidia > Bacteroidales > JAFGUD01 > JAFGUD01. The sequence goes on from JAFGXO010000062.1 coordinate 4,509, forward strand.
TTAAATTTTTGGTCAATTAATATATAGTCAACTATATTTAACTCTATTCCGGGTAATGTAAGTTGTTGATTACTATAACTATGTGTTGATACTAAAAAGTTGAATTTTTCAGATTTTAAAAATAAATCTAATGAAATATCGTAACCGAATGAAGTTAAAAAATGGCGAAAAGCAAAATTAAAAACATATTTATTGCCTTTTATAGTAAGCGGTAAATTATTAATTCCTAAAATCATAGGACTTGCAAAATTTATCAGTTGTAAAAAACCTTGTTTTTTTAGGTACTTAAACTCGGCTTCGGTTAAATCGGAGGGAGCAATATATCTGTTTAAACCTACTCCTGAAGGGTGTGTCCCACGCAAAGAATATGGCTCATCGGGTTTGAATAAGTCATATACCCAAGCAGTAAAATCTAAACCTGTAAAATCTCTTTTGGGGATATTTGAACCGTCTTGGGCATTTATTTCTATTGTTGTTTCTTCTGCATCGTTTTGGTGACAAAAAAAGACATAGTAAAATGAATTGGCTGTCCATAAAAAGCTGTTTAAAAAATATCCATGCTGCTGATTGTGAAAAATATTTTTTGATTGTAAATTTCTGATAAGCATGTATTCTCCCTCAATTCCGGCGGCATGTAATCTTACAAAATCGCTTGGATTATCGGATTTAAAACGAACTAAATCGTTGTCGGTTACATTATTAACGCTGATAAGTTCTTTAAAAAGCGGAAAATTATTTACTTCATTATAACTGTTAACATAATTTTTTGTTAAAACAGCTCTGTGAAATTCTTCGTGTAACCACGCATCACCTAAAGGAATAAATTCAACAACTAAAATAACACCTGTTTCTATTAAAGATTCGGTTAAATAATTCACAAAATCGGTGTTGAACCAATTAATATTCATTTTTGAGATTCCGAAATAAACAGAGTTGTAAAAAGATGATGATAAGTTAATAGATTGTTTCATGCTTGGATTTATAAAAGCTTTAAAATAATCTGAATTTTTTACGTCAAAATTTGGATAAGAAGAATTAGAAACGGTCTTTGCCGCTAAGTTTTGATAAGGATAGTCGAATAAATTAACATCAATTATCAGTTCGTTAAATTGTTGAGAATTAACAATTAAAGGCAAAATCATCAGGGAAAGAAGAAAGAAATTTTTCATTTTGTTCATTAAATTTTGAGATTTTTTTTGGCAATGTAAAAAAAAGAGTCTATTTTTGCAAAGCAAAATTAAAAAAAGGCGCCATAGCTCAGTTGGTAGAGCAGTGGACTGAAAATCCATGTGTCCCTGGTTCAATTCCAGGTGGTGCCACAAAAAAAGAGCCGGCTATTTAGCCGGCTTTTTTTGGTTAAATTTTTGTATGTTAATAAATTAACTGCAAAATATTTGTATTTTTTAAAACATTGTTTTAAAATTGTAAAAAATAATTAAAAAATTGCTATCGTGAAAATAACATCAGTCCTTAAAAATTTATTGCTCTTGCATGGCAGAGTAGAAATTCCGGAATTAGGTGCTTTTATTGCAAAAGAAGTTTCGGCTAAAGTAGATGCCGACAAAGGCGAAATTGCTCCTCCTTCAAAGGAACTGTTTTTTGACATCTCAGATCCTAAAAAAGATGACGTGTTGAAAAATGCTCTTATTGCCGCTGGATCAACTGAAGATGAGGCAGATAAACAGATTTCTGATTTCGTTAATTCTGCTAAAAATGCTTTTAATGAAAATAAAAGTTTTGTTATCGAAGACTTGGGTTCTTTGAAAAAAGACGCCGATAATATCATTTTTATTCATAGTCCTGAGGCATCTTCTTTAAGCGTTGATGCTATTGGAATGAAAAAAGTTACCATTTCTTCTGATGAAATGAAGGCAATTTCTGAAAATAAAAATATAAAAACAAAAGAAGAAAAAATTAAGACTAAAATAGCGAAAAAACAAAAAACGCCAAAAATTGCCGCTTTAAAAGAGCCTAAAGCTAAAAAAGTTGTTGATAAAGCTAAAAGAAAAAAAGCTATAAAATCAACTTTAATAGTGCTTCCTATAATTGCTTTATTGGTTTTTTTAGGGTTATTTTATCAACCAATAATTTCAAAAGCTAAATCTATTTTTGCAAAAAACACACAAGACACTACAAAAAATATTGTTAACAATGATGTTGACACATTAACTTTTACTGACAATACAAATATAGATACTGCTTCAGATAATACAGTAATTATTGATGATAACGATTATTCAGATGATTTTGGAAATGACGTTGAGTATAGAAAAATTTTAGATGCTCATATTCCAAACACTGCCGAAGTTTATCTGGGAAACAATTACAAAAAATTTTATTTGATTGTTAATAGTTACAAGCAAAACAGTTATGCCGAAAATTACGCTCAACAGCTTAGAGCTCAGGGTTATAATCCTGAAATTTTGAATGGAACTGATTATTATAGAGTAAGCCTTAACGGTTATAATACTGCCGATAATTTATTAGTTGATTACGATCATTATTATAATAAATTTAGTGGTAAAATCTGGGTTTTAATTAATAAACAATAATGCTTATTGAGGCTAAATATTATCAAGTTTTAGAAAATAAAAAAATACGATGCACTTTGTGTCCGCATGAGTGCATTTTATTTTGTGATAAAATTGGAATTTGTAAAACCCGGAAAAATATTGACGGCAAATTGTTTTCTCTGGCATACGCAAACCCCAGTGCTGTGAGTATTGATCCTGTTGAAAAAAAACCATTATTGCATTTTTCCCCCTCTACTCAAACATTTTCTTTGGCTACAGCAGGTTGTAGTTTGTTTTGTAAAAATTGCCAAAATTCAAATATTTCTCAAGTAAGCCCTTTGCAAACAAAGAATTATAATCTATTACCTGAACAAATTGTTGACTTAGCTTTAAAAAACAACTGTCAATCAATTTCATATACTTACACTGAACCTTTTGTTTTTTATGAATATATGCTTGAAACGGCAGCCTTAGCAAAAAAACAAAGTTTGAAAAATATAATAGTTAGTTCCGGTTACGTTAACAAAAAACCATTGTTAGAGTTAATACCTTTTTTAGATGCAGCAAATATTGATCTTAAATCTTTTGATAATGCCGATTATAAAAAGATGAGTGGAGCTTCATTGCAACCTGTGTTAGATACTCTAATTGAGCTTAAAAAAGCTAATGTTTGGCTTGAGATAACTAATTTAATAATTCCAAGTTTTAATGATGATGCGGAAATGATCAGTAATATGTGTAATTGGCTTGTTGATAATGGATTTGAAGATATTCCTTTGCATTTTAGTAAGTTTTTCCCAACTTATAAGTTGTTAAATTATCGGCCAACAAGTAACGATAAAATTGAAGAAGCAATTACCATAGCTAAAGCCGCAGGAGTAAAATATGTTTATTCGGGTAATATTTATGGACACAAAAATGAGAATACTTATTGTTCAGGTTGTGGGTATTTAATTATTGAACGTGAAGGTTTTAGTGTTCTTAATAATTACATTAGCAAAGGCAAGTGTTCTAATTGTAATCATAAAATTCCGGGCGTTTGGTCGTAGTTTAATTTTTTTCAATTATTTTAATAGCTTCTGTTCCAAGTAAATTTTGAAATCCGTTATCTAAAGTGTCTTTTAATATTTGTTTGTATAAATTTGTAATTCCTTTATATTGTACTTCATCAAAATAGTCATTGTGCCATAAAATAGTAAGTATCCCATTAAATTTTTTAATTTCAGCAGATATGTTGTTAATTGTTTTTTTTGCTTGATGAAGTTCTAATCCTCTGTATTCAAATAAAGAGCCATCCATAATAACAAGAGGTATTTCCCATATATCCAGCGTTTTATCGTTTTCAAAATCGTATAATTTAAATGGGTAACAAAAGGAGTTTCTGAAACCTTCATGTTCTGCAAAACCTAATGTTGTATCGTATAAATAACCGGCTTTTTGTTGTAATATTTGAGTTCTTGGAACTTCACAACGTAAATAATGTTGCCTAATTCCCATTGTTTTTACATTTGAAATTTCTTGTAAATCTTCTTTTATTTTCTTTAGCTTTTTTTCATTTTTATATGAATTATATGTTCCGTGAATCCCAATGTTAAATTTGTGTTTTTTTAGCTTATTAATTAGTTCAATTGTTTTTTTTTCTTTTAATGAATACCTTGAATCTTTATCCGAATCATTATCTAATAAAAAAAATACAGAACGCACATTATGGGTTATTTCGAGTTCAAGCAACCAGTTTAACGACCAAATTTTTTGATTAAATTTTAATAAATATTTGATAATATTGTTAAATATCTGTTTTTTTGTTAATCGAGCAGGTTTTAGATTAAAAAATTGTTTTATTTTAAAAGGAATTTTTGAACTGTATCTTGTTTTTATTCTGTCAACGTCATGCGATAAAATAAAAACAGGCTTTTTGTAAACTTGTTTTGATGCAAATTTTATTTTGTTTTTTTTGCTAAAATCTAAAAGTGCTTCGGTGATAATTTTAAAATAGTAGTTTACAATAGGTTTAGTTGTAAATGAATATTTTTTTTGAATTGAATTTTTGTGCATAAAACGTCCGAGCGAATCTTTTTCAGTGCATGTTATTTCTTGGTATCCGGAAAGTAAAAAAAAAGCCGATTTTAGTATATCGTGATTAAATATTAGTTTATTTTTCTCAAAAGAATAAAATGGTTTTTCTTTGTTTAATGGAAATAAAATTGGAATATTTTTTATTGAAAATATGTTTTCAGCGTCTATTTTTTTGTTGGATAAATTAAATATTATTTGCTTTGATGCATCATTGTTTGTAGATTCTTTTGAAAAATATATAAAAGGTCTGATTTTTTCAGTGTCAATAAAAAAATTTAAGTGATAAAAAATATAATCAATTTGATCGTTGTTAAGGTAGCCTTGCATTTTTTCTGCAAATTTATTAAAAATTAATTTTAAATTACATGAAAAATAAAATTAGAATTTTACATATCGAAGAACGTTTTCATCCGTTGATGGGGTATCAAGTTAATTTTTTTGCAAAATATCATTCTCAAAATATTGATTTTCATATTCTTAGTTCAAAATCATTATCTATATGGAATACTAATTTAGATGAAATTAAAAAGGAAGATTCAGTTTTTGAAAATAAATATAATATTAAAATACACAGAGTTGATGCTATTTTAGATAGACCTAACAAGAGGAACATTTTATTGAAAGGTGTTAAAAAACAAATTGATTCTATAAAACCTGATATTGTTTTTTTACATGCCGTTGAATCTTTTACTGCTTTGATGTTTTTTTTAAGATTTAGAAATTATAAAAACATAAAAATTGTTACAGATACTCACACTTTGTATAATCAATTTAAATCTACTATTTCTTCAAAATTTAATATGTTTTTGTTTAAAAAAGTAGTTGTTAAAAAAATAAATAAGAATAAAATAATCTCATTTGGAACAGTCCCCGAAAATGTTGAAATATTAAAAAAATCTTATGGCATTTATGACGATTTGGTTATTGATCTTCCAATTGGTACAGATTTTAACCAATATAAATTTTCTGCAAAATTTCGTGAAAGTTTACGCAATGAATTTTTAATAGATGATGAAACCACTGTTTTGCTTTATACCGGTAAATTTGACAGGAACAAACAGCCTCATTTAATAATAGATGCCATTAAAGAAATAGAAAATTCAATAAACCAAAAATTACTCTTGTTTTTTGTTGGAGCAAAACCTTCTGCATACTACGACGAACATTTTTCAAGTGTGGAGTTTTTGAACAAAAATATTAAAATTCATGTTTTGCAGTTTGTTGACAGTAAGGACCTTTTTAAATATTATTCTATGGCCGATTTTGCTGTTCTTCCAACAGAGAACTCTCTGAGTGCCATTGATATGCAGGCTTGTAAATTACCTGTTATTATGCAAAATGATACTACAAATGCAGACAGGTTAAAAAATGGAGGTTTAGTTTTTAGCGAGTATAATATTAACGAATTGTCCAAAAATATTCTGAAATTGTTGAACGATAATAGTTTAATTAAAACTTTAGGTGAAAACGGCTATTTGTATGTTAAAGAAAAGTTTGATTATATTGAAATTGTTAAAAAATTAGAATCTATTTTGTTCAATATTAGTTGATGATTTTTTTTATTGTCCATAGTTGTTTTGCAAAACCTATTTCTTTACTTGCAGAATAATATGGTTCTAATGTGAAATTATATGCTGATTTATAGTGAGATACTGTTGGATTGTTGGCACCTACCAAATCAAAATATTCTATTCCATCAGCCTTTAATTCTTCTAATATTTTATATAGTAGTACATGATTTAAACCGGAATTATAATAGTCCGGATCTGTGCCTGCTATCAAATAGTATGCTCTTTTTTTGTCAATTAATATATTTACTGAAGTAATAGCTGTGCTGTTTATTGTAATTGTATATGTTCTTAGAGCATTTTTAGAATCTAATTTTGTGCAAAAATCAATAAATTGTTCTTTTTTTAGTGGAAAGTTTTTACCTTTTCTATTTAAAGTTTTTTCTTGTAAATCAAAAGCATAAGTGTAATTTTTAACTGAATTTTCTGCAATTAAATTGTATTCAGATTCTATATTTTTTTTAATTTGTCGTTTTAAATCGGGTAAAAAGTTGTCAAAATAATTGTTTTTCTGTTTAAAATTAATTGAATATGTGTAGTTTACTGAATTTGTGTATCCCAGCCATTTTAACGGTCTTAAATCGATGTAAGTTGGAGGGAATTTATAGTTTAATATTTTAAAATCTTTTTCTATAAAATTTATCAGTAATGTTGTTATTTCTGAGTTAAATCTTTCATTTTTTGTGTTATATTTTGTTCCTCTTTCGTCAATAACAGGGCTATAAAAAGGGGTAAGAGGTAACTCGTATATGAATTTAATTTTTTTAATTTTTATTGCATGTGCAAATGCCATACCTCCAATAATTTGGTTGTCGGCATTTAAAACAACAGCTATTAAAAAAGAGTTGTTTGTGTATTCAGCTAAATTTTTTATATAAAATGTTTTGTGAAATATTGTTCCGTGTGTTGTTTCGTCTATGAATTTATCCCAGATTTCGTATTCTGTCAAGTATTTTACATTATATTTATTGCTCATTGTTATAGTTAATTTTATTTATTTCATTTTCAATTTCGGTAAATGATTTTTTCTCAATTTTTATTTTATCCCTTATGTTTAAGTTTTTAATTTTTTTAGTTGTTGTTATTTTTTCGGCGTTAATAAAGTCTTTTATTAATGTTACTGTATTATTTGTATTGTTGCATAAATCGCTGTAATTTATTTCTAAAAAGTTACTTTTGTCAATAAGTTTTTTGTCTGTATTTATTTGATTTTCAATGCTTACAACTTGATTTACTACTTGCTTAATCAAACCTGCTTTTTCAAATTCGGCAAAATTTTCAGGCTTTACACTCCATATAGCATCGTCGGGGATATTTAATTTTCTTTTTGCCATAATAATTGATTGTGCAATAAATGCTTGCTCTCTTTTGATGTAGATGTATTTTGCATTAGGAAAAATATTGTGTAAAAGTTTTATTCTTACGCTAAATGATAAATTTTTAATTAAAAATGGTTTGTGATATTTGTTGATTATCGCGTAAATAGTGTCTCTAAATTCTTTTTTTTGACTTTTATTTAAGCTGTTTTCGTCGGAATAATATTCTCCTTTTTTTAGCCATTTGTACCAAAATAGACCTTCGTTAGGTGCGTTAAAGTTCTGGCTATCTGTTTTTCCAAATGATGAATTAAATGTATTGTGTGGCTCATTTTTGTTGATTTTTTCGTTTAAATAAAATCCAAAAAAAGGATTCTTTTTTGCCAAATTTACAAGGTTTGTTATGTAACTTACATCTAAATAATTTGTTAGTACTTGAAAAAGTATTGTTGAGCCTGATCTTGGGGTACCGATTATGAATACAGGTTCATAGGCGGCTTTTTTTGCAGAATATGCCATTATTTTTTTCTTCTCAAAAATACTAATAACCGGCGATGCGTATTTAAGGAGTCTTCTTAGTATGTATATCTTGTTTATCATATTTGTATTTCTTTGCAAAATTATTTAATTTTATCTTAGATGTAAACATTTAAAAGAATTTAATGGTTTGAAAAAATTAAAATTTTTTACATTTGCCGGCTCAAAGATTATTTTATGTTGTTTAATTCATTAGAATTTGCCATTTTTCTGCCATTAGTATTCGTTTTATACTGGGCTTTTTTTGCTGAAAAGATTAAAAGTAGAAACATCTTTTTTATTGTTGTTAGCTATATTTTTTATGGCTGGTGGGATTGGCGTTTTTTGTTTTTAATTATTATTAGTTCGTTTGTTGATTATTATGTTGGAAATAAAATTGTTGCGTCAAAATCAAAAAAATCTAAGTCTTATTTTTTGATGCTTAGTATCTTTGTTAATCTTGGCTTTTTGATGTTTTTTAAATATTTTAATTTTTTTATCGATAATTTTCATGACGCATTTTCTTTTTTCGGTATGCAATTTAATAAACGAACGTTAAATATAGTTCTTCCTGTTGGAATTAGTTTTTATACTTTTCAAACAATGAGTTATTCTATTGATGTTTACAGAGAAAAACTTAAACCAACTAAAGATATTTTTTCGTTTTTTGCTTATGTCAGTTTTTTTCCGCAATTGGTAGCCGGACCTATCGAAAGAGCTGTTAATCTTTTACCACAGTTTTATAAACCACATAAATTTAATTATTCTGAAGCTGCTGACGGAATGCGACAAATTTTGTGGGGCTTTTTTAAAAAAATTGTGATTGCTGATAATGCTGCTGTTTTTGTAAACGATATTTTTAGTAATTATACCGATTATAACGGAAGTACATTATTGATTGGTGGCTTTTTCTTTGCTTTTCAAATATATGGCGATTTTTCCGGTTATTCTGATATTGCTATTGGAACTGCCAGATTATTTGGCTTCAAGCTGATGCGTAATTTTGCTTTCCCTTATTTTTCACGCGATATTGCTGAGTTTTGGCGACGTTGGCACATTTCGCTTTCTTCGTGGTTTAAAGATTATTTGTATATTCCGCTAGGTGGCAGTAGGGGGACTAAAGCAAAAATAATACGAAACACCTTTATTATTTTTGTTGTAAGTGGCTTTTGGCACGGTGCTAATTGGACATTTATTGCTTGGGGGGCTATAAATGCAATGTATTTTATACCCGTTTCGCTGCGGAAAAAGAACAGGAAAAATATTGATGTTGTTGCTAAGGGTAAAATATTGCCTAATATTAAAGAAATCTTTCAAATTGGATTTACTTTTTTTATTACAATAATAGCTTGGGTTTTTTTCAGAGCCGACAGTATAAAAATGGCTTTTGATTATCTAAAACGCGTTTTTAGTAAATCTTTACTCTCTGCTCCGCATATAGGTTACTCGTTTGATATTGGTCAGGTTGTGCCTATTTATATGGTTTTTTTGTTGATTTTTATTTTGGTTTTTGTTGAATGGTTTCAACGTGATAAACAACACGGACTTGAATTTTCTGAAAAAACTAAACCAATTGTAAGGTATGCTGCTTATTTTATTGTGCTTTTTTTAATTGTTCTTTTCGGCAACTTTAGTAAAACTGAATTTATTTACTTCGCATTTTAATATGAAAAAATTCTTTAAAAAAATACTTTTAATTTTTGTTTCTTTTTTGCTTTTTTTTATTGTTTTAGTGGTTTTATTTAGTAAATTAATAGAAAATAGAGAATTCAAAAATTGGGAAACAGAAAGTAATTTGTTGATAATGCATCCACATACTCATTATGATGTTTTGTTATTGGGAAATTCTCATTCACGTAATTTTTCTCGACATAATAATCATCAACGAGTTGAAAATATCTTAAATAAAGATATTTTAAATTTCGGACGTTCAGGTGGTATCACCGGATATAGCGACTATCTTTTTTATTTGCAATATGCTTATTCAAAAAATATAACTTTCGATACAATAGTTGTAAATGTTTTTTCGCAAATGCTTTTTTCACAAAGTGCAAATATTGCTTCTAATTCTTTTGAGCAAGAACCATTTAGATTCGACTTTCTTTTTCAATATTTTAAGTATCCATTCTCTGAAAATAAATTGCAGAAAGTCTTTTATTACATGCGTTCAAAAATAAGTTTGAAATGGATTTTTCTAAATAAACCTTATAGCTTAAATTCTAAAACAGATTCTTTGTTGGAAATTGATACTATTAAGGTTAAAAAAGGATTTGAAATTGCTTTTTCTGATGGTTTAGATACTGCTGTTTTTAATTATAATGCCAATATTGTTGAAGAAATTATACAAACTGCCAAAAAAAATGGTGCTGTTGTAGTTTTTATTACCACTCCAACATTGTTCGGTAATTGGCCTCACCATGATTATGTAGTTGATTTAATGAGCTATTTTAAGCAAGTATACAATGTAGATTATTACAATTTTGCTGATAGTATCCCAATCCCAAATTATTACTACGATCACCATCATTTGAATACTAAAGGTGTTGTTAAATTCGTTGAAGAGTATCTTAAACCTGCTGTTTTTGACTCAAAATAACCTAAAACTAATGCTGAAAAAATTAAAACACACTTTTAAACATTCTTTTGTTTATAGTCTTGGTAATTTGGCTGTTAAGATTATAGGTCTTATATTATTGCCAATGTATTCAGAACACATAACTGTTGCAGAATACGGAATTTTTTCTATTTTAGAAACTACAGGATTGTTTTTAGTTACAATTTTTTCTTTGAATATTTCCAATGGAATGATGCGTTGGTGGGCTGATTCTAATGATGATCAAGAAAGAAAATCGTATGTGTTTACTACTTTTATTGTTTCTGTTGTTGCAATAATATTAATGAATATTTCTCTGCAATCTTTTTCCGGTCTTTTTGCCGATGTTTTTTTTGATAATCATGATTTTACAATATATTTTCAAATTTTATTTGTTTCGGTTGGCTTTGATATTTTAAATAAGTATTTATTTAGCTTGATAAGAATTTTAGAGAAATCAACTCTTTATATTTTTGTGAACTCAGTTAAACTTATAGTTATTTTATCGCTAAATATTTATTTTATTATCGCATTAAATATGGGTGTAAAGGGTATAATTTTAGCTCAGTTAATTGGACACATCGTAGGCTTTTTGCTTTTACTGCCTCTTTTAATAAAAAATATTGTAATAAAATTACAATTAAATGTATTGGGAAAAATGCTTGCATATTCTGCTCCATTAGCATTTACAGCTCTTTCGGGGGTATTGTTTAATATGGGGGATAGATATGTTCTGAAATTTTTAACCGACGACGCAAGGGTTGGTATATATTCGCTAGCCTATAAAATTGCAGGTTTTTTAAATTTTTTTGTTTTGCAATCGTTTCAAATGGCTTTTTTGCCTATAGCATATAAAATGTATAAAGAACCTAATGCAAAACGGTTTTTTTCAAAAGTTTTTACTTATTTGGTTATGGGCTTAACTTTTGGTGCGTTAGGTTTGTCGCTTTTTTCGCAAGAATTTGTGCAATTATTTACTCCAAATAATCAAAATTATTGGGAGGCAGCAAAATACGTTTCTCTTATCTCTGTTACTGTTGTTCTTTTGGGGATAAGGTATATGTTTTCGTTAAATTTTAGATTTTCAAAACATACATTTTTTCTGGCAGTTTATGTAACTTTATTTGCAGCAATAAATATTTTGTTAAACTTTTTTATGATTGCAAAACTCGATATTCACGGGGCTATTTTGAGTTCAATTTTAGTTAATATTATTTTAAATGTTATTTATTATTTTTCAGGCAAAAAACTATTTTATGTTAATTATGAAATTGGCAAGGTTATATTAATTTTATTGCTCGGAGTTGGTTTATATTCTGTTTCTTTTTTGTTAAATGATTTCGCTTTTTGGTCTAAAATGGCACTTAAACTAATTATATTATCAATTTTTCCGGTTGTAATATTTTTTGGTGGTTTTTTGGAGTCTATTGAAAAGCAACGAATCACTGAATCTATTAGAAAGTGGAGTAATTTTAAAAATTTAAAATCAAATTTAAAAAAGTAATCAGAAATTTTTACTTTTGCAAAAAATAAATATATAATGAAAATAAATAATTTACATAAAGCCGACAAATTTAGATTTTACTTTCCAATGTTATTGATTTTTTCTTTGCCTTTAATTGGGTATTCTTTTTTTGCAAAGGAAGAATATACTTATTTGTATGGAGTTGCCGGAGGTATTGCTCTTATTGTTTACATTCTTTTGTGGATGCGAAAACCGCATTATTTTAATATAGAAACAAAATATAATGAAATTATTGTAAAATTTTACAATACTCATATTGGATTTTCTAAACCAAAATCTTTTCAGATTAAAAATAGTGATTTTAATGGTTATTCTATTATTGAAAATTTGGGCGGTTTTTCAAAGTCTATTGTTTTTCAAATAAAAAAAGGTAAAAAAGTTGGTTCTTATCCTCCTATTAGTATTTCATTATTGTCTAAAAATGAGATTAAAATTCTTGAAAATGAGCTAAATACAATAATTAAAACTAATAAACTTTAAAGTTTGTAAAAATCGTTTTTAAAAATTCTAAAGTGATGGATATCTACATATTGTCCTGCTTTAAATGCTGCTTTTTCAATTATTGCTTCTTTTTCAAAACCATTTTTTAATAAAACTTTCATTGAGCCAACGTTGTAATGATACACTCTTGCACAAATTTTTTCAATTTGGGTAAAAGTTTCAAATGTGTATTCTAAAATTAGTTTAACTGCCTGTGTTCCAAAGCCTTTATTCCAGTATGGTTCTGCTATCCAGTATCCAATTTCTGCGTTTTTAAAATAAATGTTTTCTTTTGGAGATGTTGTCATTATTCCTGCAAATTTATTTTCAACAGAAATTTTAAATGTCTGAAGAGGGTTTTGTTTTGAAACTTCTTTAATAAATTCTATTGCATGCTCTTTTTTGTAAGGATGGGGAAATCCGTTGGAAACATTAAGCCAAATTTTTTTGTTATTTGCATACTCCGCTATCTTGTTAACATCTTTTTGTTCAAGTTTTTTTATTTGAATATTCATGGGGTTAGTTTTTGAGTAAAAATACAAAACTCTATCTACTTTTAAATAGATAGAGTTTAATATTTTTAAAGTTTAATCATCAACCCTAATGTAGGTAAAACTGTGCCCGAAATTGAAGGAATTTCTTCAAGAATGTATCGTGTTCCGTCAGCAGTTGTTGCAAAACTGCCGTCAGGATTTTTTTGGCGTATTACGTAAGGTTGAGAGTCGCTTTTAAAGTTGTATGCGTTTTGTATATCAACATAAATCATCAAAGTCCATTTGTCAAAAAAGAAATTTTTGTCAACTCTAATGTCAAGTTGATGAAAAGGTTTAAAACGTTCTCCGTTAAGTTTTGTGTAATCTAAATATGGTTGTCCGTTTGCATTCCAAGCAGGTATAATTGCCGAGTAATCTAAGTCGTATGGGGTATAAGGTAAACCACCCACAAAACGCCATTTAAAACCGGCTCTCCAGTTGTTTTTAAAATCTTTACTTCCTGTTATTGTAAGCAAATGTTTGCTGTCCCACGATGAAGGAATTAATGTTCCGTTAATGTCGGTAAATTCGCTTCTAACAAAGGTATATGATGCAATGAGGTTGAATTTTTGTAATTTTACTCTATTTAAAACTTCAAACCCCACAGCTCTTCCGGTGCCGGTAGAAATAACGGGAACTGCACCTGAAATGCTGCTGTAACCGGCTCCGCTGTTTGCAATACTGCTTCCTGTTAATGTATCAATCGGATAGTTGAAATAATCTTTGTAAAAGCCTTCAACAGATAATAATATTGTTTGATTTATTTTTGTTTCAACTCCTAAATTTACTTGATTATTTCCTATATACGAAATATTTTTGTTCAATAATTCTCCATCAACGTTTCTGTATCCTAAAGTAGTGTAAGCCGGTAATTGAAAATATCTTCCCGATCCTGCGTTTATTGAAATTTTATCGTTTACAGAATATGACAAAGCTACTCTTGGTGATAGTTGTTTGGCTAAATTTGACATGTTGTCGGAAAAATTATTTGCATCGGTTCTTAATCCTACAGAAACTAAAAGTTTTTGATTGAAAATGTTTCTCGAAATTTGTCCAAATGTGCCATACTTGAAAAAATCAATTTTAGAATTGTAATCAATATCTAATTGTTGGTTGTTTATATAAACTTGTTGAAAAGTTGAATTGTTATATTTAACAAATTCAGTATTTACTCCAAAATTTATTTTAAATCCTGCTTTTCGTAAATTTAATTCATATCTAAATTTGTTTTCAACTTCTTGAGAATTATAGTCAAATATTTTAGTAAGGCTTTCATTATTGTCAGGATATTTGAAGAAAGAATTATCTAACATGTTTCTGCTTAACACAAAAGATTGTGAGCCGCTACCGAAAAAGTTTTTATAGATTGCTCCAACTACATAACTCCATTGGTTATTAATAGGTATTTGTGTTAAAATATATTCTTGCGAAGGATCAGGATCATCAATGCCTGTGTTTAAAACTAAATTATCTAAAGCTCCTAAACTTATAATAGTTAGTGTATTACGAGTGTTAAAGCTTGTTTTTACTTTAAATTGATAATCGTTAAAAGTAGGCAAAAAAGGAAGTCCTATTGCCGAAAAAAGAAATTGCAAATAACTTCTACGTACAGAAAATATATAAGATGTTTTTTCGCCCAAAGGACCATCTAATGTTAAGGCTGTTTCGCTTGCTCCAAGGGTTGCTTGCAGACTTAATTTGTCCATGTTTCCCTCTTTTTGTTTAAAATCAAAAATCCCACTAAGCGCATTACCTCTATCTGCAGGAAAAGAACCTGAATAATAATTTACCGATTCAATAAAATCAGCGTTTATTATGCCTACCGGACCGCCTGATGCCCCTTGTGTAGCAAAATGGTTTAATACCGGAATTTCTATTCCGTCTAAAAAAAATCTGCTCTCGCTCGGACCACCACCTCTTACTATAACATCGTTACGAAATGCCGGAGTGCTTCCTACTCCCGGAAATGACTGAATAACTCTTGAAATGTCACGGTTGCTGCCTGGATTGCTTTCAATTTCTTTTATTCCTATTCGTTGCATTGATATTGGCGATTCTTCGTCTTTTTGGAACGGGTCTGTTGTTATTACTACTTGATCAACCTGAAAATCTGTTGGTTGCATTTTAATTTCTACATAAGGAATTTTATTGTTGCTTACAAGAATATCTTGACTTAAAGTAGTTGTATAACCGATATAAACAACTCTAAATTTAACATACCCTGGTTCTAATCCTGTAAAAATAAAATTTCCGTCAAGGTCAGATGTTGAATAAATTTGGGTGCCGTCAAGTATAACGTTTGCAAATGGAATTGGCTCATTTGTTGATGCGTCAATAATTTTTCCTTTAACTTGACCATTTTGTGCTTGTAATGCCGCAAATAAAAACATTACTATTAGTGAAATATATATTTTTTTCATCGATTTTGATTTATATGGTTTATTGCTCTATTGTAATTTTAATACTTTCAAAAATATTTTTTGCAGTTGTTAGTGTGCTTAAATCTGTGTTTAATTTCCCTGTTTCACCTTTGGGATCTCCATGTCCGATTGGATTCAAAAAATAAATACTATCTTCATCGTTAATTGTAACAGCATATATAATAGACGGTTGTGCAGAATGTTTATATGCGTCGTTGTCAGGGTATTTGTTATTTGTCCAATAACTATTCCAATCCCATGTTTGATTTACTTCCAGATAAATAATATATTTTTTGTTTGAATTGTCTGTTTTTGTTGTAAAAGCAAAATCTCCGATAGGAGTAGCACCGGAATAACCGTCGATATACGGATTGTCAGTGGTTGGAACATATCCATTATTTTTTATTTCGCCCTTTTTAAACGTCCAATAAGGTAACGCTGCCGGTTGATATGAAGCTCCGGGTTTATCTAACCACATCGAATCTCCAACCATTTGATGTCCAAAAACTCCTTTTGCATAAGATTCTGTAATAAATAATGTTTTTAAAAAATTACCTTGTAAATCTTCTTGCCAAATAACAAATGTAGGGTGATTAAATCCTTTGCCTTTTGTTACTTGTAGTTCAATTTTTTGTCCGTCACTTAGTACATTATAACTAACAGAATCAGTAATGTTAACAAATTTAATTTGATTTTTGCTTGCATTACAGCCCCATAATATTGATATTATTGTTAGGCTTATTAAAAATATTGATTTTTTCATTATGCTACGTTTTTAAATTATATTTTGCAAAAATAATACGATTTCGTAATAAATCAAATTTTTTTGATTTTTTTTGCATTTTTTTTACTTTTACATCAAATAAAATAATCGAAATGAGTTTACCCAACAACGCAATAATTAGGTTTAAAAGCCAAGAACGCATAGAGGAGATTATAAATAAATGCAGTGTTTGTAATATCGCAATGGTTGATGATGGAAAACCTTATATTGTTTCAATGAATTTTGGATACGGCAAAAAAATTGTATATTTGCATAGTGATAAGAGTGGTCATAAAATTGATGTTTTAAAGCAAAATAACAATGTTTGTATAATGTTTTATGCAGATACAGATGTTTTTGCGAGAGATGAACATATTGGGTGTTCTTGGAGAATGCGTTATAAGAGCGTAATTATTAACGGAAAATTGGAATTTATTGAGGATTTTGATCAAAAAAAAGAAGCATTGGATATTATGATGCGTAATTATACGGATATTGATATTCGATATTCAAAACCTGCGATAGATAATGTTCTTGTTATGAAAGTTCCTGTTGAAACATGGAGTGGTAGATCGTTTGAATATCCTAATAATTTATAAAAATTACAAATTATAAAAACATGAAAAATATAATTAAAAATGAATCGTTTGAGGTAAATTTTTTATCTGATACAAAAACTATAATATGCTCTGCAATAGAACCTTATATTTTAGATGAAGTATTTAAATTTACTTTTTCTGAAATATCTGAATTTGTTGAAGTTAATGATGTTCAAAAATTTGTTTTTGATAAATCTAAACTCACCGTTTTTAATCAAGAATCTATGGTATGGTATCATGTAGACTGGAAACGAAAAATGCTTAATTTTGGGTTAAAAAAACATTATAAAATTTTGCCCGCAGATAATATCTTTAAATTTAGTGTTGAAATGGGAAAGAAAAGAATTGCCGCTGAAAATCCTGATTTTAATTTTAACGATTTTGATATTAGATATTTTGACACAGTTGAAGAGGCTTTGAATGCTTAATTTATAATAATCATTTTGATTATTTGCTGATTTTTTTAGTTTATGGAAAAAATAATTGTACTTGATAATGAATATTCCGAAGCGTCTTATTCTGTTGATATTAAGTTAGCTATGGTCAAATGGAAGGATATTAAAACAATTCCTTCAGAAAAATATAGAGAAGCTTTTTCACAACTACTGACTTATACTGAAAATGTAATTGTTATTAATTTTATTTCTGATGCTCGATTAGCTGGCGTTGTTAGTCCTGCCGACAGAAAATGGTTTCAGGAATTTGCTGTGCCTTGGGCAGCAAAGAACGGATTAAAACATGCAGCTATTGTTGTTAAAAGAGATCCTTTTAAAAAATATTATATGAATGCAATTTTACGTTTTGTAAACCGACATGCTGATTATGATGTTAAATTGTTTTATGATTACGATGAAGCTTTAAAATGGTTGTTGAGTTTTAATGATTATCAGTAATATACGTTTTGCTTTTTTTTAAATTAATAAAGGACTGTTTATGAAAAGAGAAACATTAATAAATGATGAGTATTTTGAGACTTCTTTTTTTGTTGAGTACAAATTAACACAAGTTGTTTGGAAACAAATTCATACTCCTTCAAAAAAATATAGGCTTGCAATACAGTCTCTTTTAGATTTTGCTGATACTAATGAAGTGGTTAGTTTTTTATCTGATGCAAGATTGAGTGGAGCAACAGACCCTGATGATAGAAAATGGTTTCAGGAGTTGATACCTTCTGCTACTGAAAAAGGTCTAAAATATGTAGCTGTTGTGATAAAACAAGATCCCTTTAAAAAATATTATATGAATAGTATTTTAAAAGTAGTAAATCGAAAAGCACCTTATGAAATGAAGATTTTTTATAATTACGAAGAAGCCTTTAGTTGGCTAATCAATTACAACAACCAAAAATAAAAACATGGAGAAAGTTATTGTATTGGAAAATGAATTTGTTGAAACTTCTTATGTTGCTCAGTATAAATTAGCTCAAGTGATATGGAAAAAGTTTTTGGCAATTCCGTCCGAAAAATATCGAGAAGCTTTTCTTTCAATTCTTGATTATACTGAAAATGTGCCTGTCATTAATTATTTAGCCGATACAACTTTAGCTGGGGTTATTAATCCTGATGATCGAAAATGGTTTCAGAACTATGGAATTGTTAGAGCAGAAAAAAACGGACTAAAACATGCTGCAATTGTAATAAAAAAAGATCCGTTTAAAAAGTATTATATGAATACAATATTAAAAATTGTTATGGTAAAAGCTTCTTATGATATGAAAATTTTTTATTCTTACGAAGAAGCTTTAAATAGACTTTTATCTTTTAATGATTTTGAATAATGGAAAAAATAATATTAATTAATACTAATTACGTTGAAACTTCTTATTTGCCAGAATATAAGATTGCACATATTTTTTGGAAATCAAAAATAATTACATCTACGATTTATAGAGAGGCAATAAGCTCGTTATTAGATTATAGTGAAAATAATTTAGTTTTGTATTTTTTGTCAGATGGTAGTGAGGGTGGAGCAATAAATCCGGAAGACAGAAAATGGTTTCAGGATTATGTTGTGAAAAAAGCAGACGAAAAAGGGCTTAAAAAAGCTGCTGTTGTTATAAAAAAAGACCATCCGTTTAAAAAATATTACATGAATGCAATTTTAAGAGCTGTAAATAGGAAAGTTTCTTTTAGTATGAAGATTTTTTATGTTTACGATGAGGCTTTAAATTGGATTGTAAAAGATGACAACTAAAATTTTAAAAAATATTTTTCTAACATTATACTTTTGATAAAAAATTAA
The DNA here is from genome assembly GCA_016936595.1 of Bacteroidales bacterium. Classification (GTDB taxonomy): domain Bacteria; phylum Bacteroidota; class Bacteroidia; order Bacteroidales; family JAFGUD01; genus JAFGUD01. Next base: position 23,652 of record JAFGXO010000062.1, read on the forward strand.
ATCCTTTAGCTTTAAATCCTAACTTTGCAAAAATAATTCTTGGAATTATATTGTTTGCAGGTTTTGTTTTGATTTTTATTGGAGTTGCAGCTTTATTAGTTGTAATTTATATTATTTGTAATAATTTTATGCATTCTGTTCAATTTTAGTTGTTTAATGAAATAATTTCTTTCGGTAAAAATTTATTCGTTTTGCATGCAACAGATAAAGATACGTTTTGTTTTCTGATAAAATAGTAGGATACATTGTTGTTTTTGTTTTGTTGTTTGTAGCTGCAAGTTTGTCTGTTAATATTAGTTCTCTTGGGTTTTAAATTGTTGATAAACTTGAATCGAAGTATTTAATGGAAAAGATCCGGATAGAATTTCAAAAATCAAAAACTGTTAGACCAAAGGAAGAAAAAACCTCAAGGTTGCCCGAACCCAATAATCATATTCAGTAATTGTTTTATTAGAGCTTATCCCCAGTAAAAAATTTCTGCTCCCGGACCAAGTGGCAAATATAATAACACCCATGCAATTATTAAAAGCGTCCAAACAAAAAGAAAAATAATTGAATAAGGAAGCATTGTGGATATTATAGTACCTATGCCGGCTTTATTGTCGTATTTTTTAAAAAAAGTAATTACTAAAGGAAAAAAGCTTAACATTGGCGAAATAATATTTGTAGAACTATCACCTATCCTGTAAACTGCTTGTGTAAATTCTGGCGAGTATCCTAAAAGCATAAACATAGGAACAAAAATTGGTGCCATTATTGCCCATTTTGCCGAAGCACTGCCCATAAATAAATTCATTGTTGCCGAAAAAATGATGAAAATTATTGTTAATGGTATTAAGTCTAATCCGCTATTTTTAATTAAATTAGCTCCATTTACGGCTAAAATTACTCCTAAATTTGACATTTTAAACAACGCAACAAATTGTGAGGCGAAAAACACAATTACAATATATATTGCTAATGATTTTACCGATTTGCTCATTCCATTCATTACATCTGTATCTGTTTTAAATTTTTTTGTCGTAAATCCATAAACTACTCCCATTGTTGTTCCAAACAAAAATAATACTGTAATTACTCCTTTTAATAATGGCGAATGAATTATTGAACCATCTAAACCTCTGAAAAAACCATTTTCCGGAATCAATGATATTAAGATCATTGCTATAAAAGTCAGGCTTAATATTGTTACTTTTTTTATACCTTTTCTTTCAATTGGGGTTAACTTTTCTATTTTTGTTTTTGATTTTTGTTCATATTCTCCAAAGCGGGGTGCAATAATTTTTTCTGTTATCCATGTTCCAACAATTGATAATATTATAGCAGATGTTGCCATGAAAAAATAGTTGCTCGTTGGTGTAACTTCATATTTGATGTTTATTATATGTGCTGCTTCTGTTGATAATCCTGATAAAAGAGGATCTAAAGTTCCAAGAAGCATATTTGCACTGTAACAACCTGATACGCCTGCAAATGCAGCAGCTATACCAACTATTGGGTGCCGACCTAAAGATGCAAAAATTGCTCCGGCAAGCGGTATTATTAAAACGTGCCCTGCGTCGCTTGCTATGTTAGACATAACTCCGGTAAAGATGATTACAAAAGTAATTAGTGCAGGCGGGGTTTTTAATATTATTAATCTAATTGTTGCGTTTATTAAGCCGCTTTCTTCTGCAACTCCTATCCCAAGCATTGCAACAATAACAATCCCCAAAGGTGCAAAGCTCGTAAAGTTATCTACAATACTATTTATTATTTCATGAATGCTTTGCCTATTTAATAAATTTATTGGCGATATTATTTCATGGCTTGTTGGGCTTAGTACGCTCCAGTTGAATTCGAATGCTACAAATGAAATTAACACCACAAGAGTTGATAACAAAGCAAATAATGTTGCTGGGTGTGGAAGTTTGTTCCCGCTTTTTTCAACAACGATTAAAAATTTATTTAGTATTTTAAGATGTTTTTTCATTTTGCACAAAAATAGTTAATTAGGCATAATTATGAAAAAGAGTTTTATAACTTTACTTAATTATCTGATTTTAAGTGTGATGTTTTTTTTAAAAAAGTATTATTTGAAGCGTATTTATTGTTTTTTGTTGTTTGTTTTTAAATATTTTTACCGATATCAAATCATAAAAATTACTTTTGAGTTTTTATTTTAATTTCTAAATATAAATAATAATGATTCTTAAAATAATAAACAACAGAAATACATTGTTAATCCTTTCTCTTTTGTTAGGGCTATTTTTGGGTTGGGGTGTTGACTTTTTAAAAAACTATACTCTCTACATATTAGCTGTTGTTATGGTGTTTTCAACAACTTCTTTTGATTTTAAAACATTGAACGATTATAAGTTTTTTGCAAAATCTACTCTTGTTTCTTTTTTGTTGAATTATATTATTTTTGGCTCAATTTTACTTTTATTAGCTTATTTTTTGATAGATGAAAAAGAACTTTTTTGGGGTTTTGTTGTTATTGCGGCTACGCCACCGGGGGTTGCTGTTATTCCTTTTTCTTTTATTTTTAAAGGAAATACAACTTATTCATTGGTAGGTGTTTTGGGTGTTTATTTGTTGGCTATTATTGCATCTCCTTTAATTATTAAATTATTTGTTCAAGGTGCTGATATTAAGGTTTTAAAGTTAGTGATGGTTACCGTTCAGGTTATTGTAATTCCCATTTTATTATCTCGTTTATTGTTGTTCAAAAAAATAAAATCAACGGTAGATAAAATTAAAGGAAAGGTAGTTAATTGGGGGTTTGCACTAATTGTTTACACTGTTATTGGCTTAAATAAAAATGCTATATTTGCCGAAACTGACCTTTTAATTAAAATTGGTGTAATCTTTTTTGTTAGTATGTTTGTTGCCGGTTTTTTATTTGAATTTTTATTGAAAAAAAAGATTAAAAAAGACTTAAGAATTTCTCAAAACTTGATGTTTACAATTAAAAGTTCCGGCTATGCTGCTGGAACTTCGCTTGCTGTTTTTGGTGAACGAAGTGCTCTTCCTTCTGCTTTTTTGGCTGTTTTTGTTCTTCTTTATCTGATTGTTATCGGATTTGTTTTTGATGCTAACAATATGAATGCAACTATTTGATTATCAAGCTACTGAATTTAAAAAACTTTTTTATGAAAATAAAAATATTTTGGTTTCGCAGGGATTTGCGTTTAATAGATAACATTGCTTTTAATCAGTCTGTAAAATTGGGTGGGCGAGTGCTTCCTATTTTTATTTTTGATGATAATATTCTTGACGAGCTTCCCAAAAAAGATGCCCGGGTTGAATTTATTCACTCTGAACTTCAAAAAATTGATTTTCAACTTAAAAAATATGGGTCTTCTTTGTTGGTTCTTAAAGGTAATCCTTTAGAAATTTGGAGAAAACTGTTGATTGATTTTGATGTTGAAGCAGTGTTTTTTAATCGGGATTATGAACCTTATGCTGTTCAACGAGATAAAGAAGTTGTTGACTTGTTATTTAATCATAATGTTATTGCTAATAGTTATAAAGATCAAGTTATTTTTGAGCCAAATGAAATTCTTAAACAAGACGGAAATCCATATACCATATTCACTCCCTACAAAAAACAATGGTTGATAAAATACAGTCAATCAAAAATATTTATTGAAAGTATTTTATTTAAACCGGATAATTTTATTCAACAAAAAAATCATTTTCCCGCTCTCAAAGATATTGGGTTTAAAAAAACTAATATTATTGTTTCTGCTCCTAATTATGATAATATTATTGATTATGAAAAATATAGAGATTTTCCGGTAAATGATAAAACAACTTATTTGTCAACTCATTTGCGTTTTGGAACTGTAAGCATAAGACAGGTTGTAAAACATGCTGAAAAGAATGATGTTTTTCTCTCTGAATTAATTTGGCGAGAATTTTTTATGCAAATTTTATATTTATTTCCTCATGTAGTTCATCAAAGTTTTAAGCTAAAATATGATGCAATTCAATGGCTTAATAGTGATAAATTATTTGAACTCTGGTGTACTGGACAAACAGGTTATCCCTTAGTTGATGCTGGTATGCGACAGTTAAATAAAACGGGATTGATGCATAATAGAGTGAGAATGGTTGTTGCAAGTTTTTTAACTAAACATTTATTAATAGATTGGCGTTGGGGTGAAGCATATTTTGCCCAAAAATTGCTCGATTTTGAGCTCTCTGCTAATAATGGAAATTGGCAATGGGTTGCCGGAACCGGCTGTGATGCAGCCCCTTACTTTAGAGTTTTTAATCCTTACTCTCAACAAGAAAAATTCGACAAAAATTTTGAATACGTTAAACGTTGGGTGCCCGAATTTTCTGAATTAAGCTATATACAACCTATTATTGATCACAAATTTGCCAGACAAAGAGCAATTGATACTTATAAAAAAGGTTTAAATAATTCTTAAATTATATTAAATCGAATATTTACACGTATTTACCTTGATTTTGTGATGATAATGCATTAAATTTAAAAAAATATTTTAAAGTTTGATTTATGGAATTTTATAAAAATTTAGTGATTGTTTTAGCTCTTATTGTTGGTTTTGTTCTTTTATTTTTTGGGGTCAAAGATTTAAATATTAGAAAAAAGAACAATGGTAGTTTCTTTATTGCTACTTTATTAGCTGTTTTGTTTTTTAGTAGTTGTGCAAATAGTCAGGTCTCAAATTCTAATATTCCACTTTTTGTTGAACAATCTGATAGAATTATAAAATTAAATAAGTTAAATACTTGGCAGCAATTTAAAGCTCTTTGGCAGCAGCTTGATAATGTTGCACCCGATGCAAATGTTTCTTATAGCAAAAACACATTTATTAATGATTTAACTTATGTTTATAGCTTTAATTCTGATCCAGTTAGCAGAGATTCTTTGACTCTATTATTTGAAAAACAAATTAAAGAATTGAAAAAAACAAATCTTTTGTCTGATGACGAACTTTTTGCTTTAGAAACTTTAGTTAAAAAAAGAATTGACTTTCTTTTTTTAGTTAATTTTTCGGTGTTTTCTCATTTTATGCCTCCTAAAATTAATTTGAATCTTGAATACTCGCTTGAAAATTTTGAACTTAAAATTGATACATTAGTTGATATGTTTAATCATTCTGTTATTGATGAAGTTGAACTTTATAAGGCGATGGAAACAATAACGGCTGAAGTTAAAAATATTTTAACTGTTTCAACAATATTATCTAAATATCAATATTTTATTTTCGAAGGTTCTTATGCCGATTCAAATAGTGTTGAAAATAATTTAATGTATTTTGAAAATCATTTTAAAATCTTACTTGATTCCAATGATGCTTCGGTCGATTATCAAAAAAAATATGACGATATAACTTCAAATTTAAGTAGAATGGATTCAGCTATAAATGGGGTTGACGAAATTTTAGTTGATTTGTTGTTTAATAAAAACTCAAGATTTGATGTTTTTGTTAATACTGATGCATACATTCAGTTTAAACAGTTTTGGTATAATATTGACACTATTCAAAAAAACAATTATTCAGGTTCAGATTTTAATTACAACAAGTATGATCATATAGGAAATATGATTGCTAAATTGGATAATTATATTTTGCAAATATCTGAAACAAAATTGTTTAGCACTGTTGAATTAGATTTGATTAAACAATTAACTCTTATGAGATTAAATGCTTTGCAGGGACCTAATTTATATACTCGAATGTATATTCCTGTTTCGTATTTTCCGAGTACTATTTTTGAATTTGAAAATAAAATTGATAACCTTTTGCTTTTAAAATCCTCTAATGATATAGATGAATCTATGTTTCAACAATCTTTATCTCAATTATTTTCTGTTTCTAATAATTCGATAATTCTTTATTTTATTAATAGCACAGCTTTGTATAAAATACCTGATGATGATTTTCAAGATGTTGATTATAATTTGAATAATTATAATCAAATTATTAGTAATCATTATCAAAATTTAATATCAAGTAACCCTGATTTAACTGATGAGTTAACTATTGAACATAATAAATTGATTAGTAAACTTCTTGAAGTTACCACTGCATTACCTACTTTAAATCAATTTATTAAAATCATGGAGGATTAATTATGTCTTTTTTTATTTTTGAAATTACTCCTAAGTGCGATTTTGATTGTATTTATTGTTATAATGTGTGGAAAGAAAAAACTGATTATCAGCAAAATACTCTTTCGCTAAGTAATATTGTAAAGCTTTTTGATAAGTTATTGTCTGAAACTAATGTTACTGCTGTAACTATTTCGGGAGGAGAACCTCTTTTGTATCCATATTTAACTGAAGTTGTTAAAATCTTGAAAAGTAGGGGCATGCAAGTTGGATTAACAACTCATGGAATTCATTTAACTGAACTGAAAATAATAGAACTTATCTCTGCGGGTGTTTCGTATTTTGAAATTTCTCTTGATGCTTTAAATTCTGAAATTTATCATAAACTTACAAATGATAATCGGTTAGATAAAGTAAAATCTGCTATTTTAAATATTAAAAAACATCGAGCCCTGCTCACAGTTTCAACTATTATAACAAAATTGAATATTTTGGAAATTCCAAAGGTTATTGATTTATGTTTTGCATTTTCTGTTGATTTTATTTCTCTTAATAGATTTATTACCGGAGGTAAAGGTAAATTAGTTTCTGAACAATTAAAACCTTCTGTAAAAGAGCTTTATAACGTTTTGCAAATTGCTAACCAAAGGGCTGAAAAATACAAGTTTAACATTAATCTTTCGGTTCCTATTGAGGATTGTATAATCTCACACAAAAGTTTTCCTGCTCTAAATTTCGGCACTTGTGTTTGTGGTGAAAAAAAATGGTTGATTGATTCTGTTGGCAATTTGCGAACTTGTGAACAAAATACTGACATTATCGGTAATTTATTCACCGATAAATTTACCGATCTGTATCATTCGAATTTATCTGTTGCCTTCCGACAAAATAATTTTAAAAATTCTTGCGAATTATGTGCTGAATTTTATGCTTGTGGAGGCGGTTGCCGCTTTATTTGATAGTTAAAGTATTACTTTTATTGGCTTTGTATATGTGTTTGTTTGTAAGTTTAAAATGTATATGCCATTATATTCTGATGTGTTAATTTGTATGTTGTTTTTGCCGCTATTAAGTTGACCATTAAAAATAACGTCAATTTTCTTTCCGGTAATATCAAACATTTCAATTTTTACTGCCGATGTTTTTTCAATATTGAAATATATTTTTCCCTGATTATAGTAAAACTTTTTATTCAAAGTGTTTTCAATAGCTGATGTTGTGAAAATTTCGCTCATTATTTCGCCTGTTGCATATTCCATATCAACATCAAGAATAGATGCAGCAGTTACTGCAAAGTCAGGTATAATTCTTTGTTGTGTTGATATGTAATTTTGTTTTACTTGCGGTCCAAGTGCCAAAAACATTATGTGTCTGCATCCTTCACAACTGCAACCATGTCCCGAAAAATCTGTTGTGTGCCTACCATGATCATTTGTTACCATCATTGTTGTATTATCAGCGTAAAATGGGTCATTTTGTATAGCTGACCATATTTCGTTTACAATAGAATCCGCAATTTTAATTGCTATTACGTATTCATTCCAGTTACCGCTATGTCCGGCGTGATCTACATCTGCAAGATAAACCCACAAAAATTGAGGGTGGAAGCCATTCATTATTTGTAAAGTTGTTTCAAGAACGTCTTCATCGTTGTCTCCTTGACTGAAAGTTGTAGGCCAGTAGCTTTGTCCATAATCCTGGTGAAAACTTTGCAACCACAGTGAGTTAATGTACTTTAAAACATAAACGTTTTTGTAATCTCCCGGATTTTTTTGTTTTTCAAAATATTCAAATATCGATGGCATTTCAGTGTATTGAGTTGAACTACCGTTATATGTTGTGTCTGTTACGTTTGTCCAGTTTCCGCACCATAAAGCCGGAACTGCTCTTGATGTGTATGTGTAACCATCGTTGTAAAAATTGTCAATATATGTACCTTGATGAGATAATTCGTTCATGTAAGGAATATTGGTTCGTGACGGGTCGCCAAAAGTTTCTGTGTATCTCGCTCCATCAATTATTATTGTTACAACATTTTGTGCTGTAATTAAACTTTTTATAGAAATAAATAATAAAAATGCTAATAATAACTTTTTCATTCTGCTGTTTATCCGGATTTTATGCAAATTTAGCTCTTTAATGTTTTAAATCATGTGTTTTTTAAAAAAATAATCTGATTTTTGAAAATATTTTTATTCTGATTATAAACTCTAAATTAAATATTATGAAATTTTTAAAAGTATTTTTCTTTGTAATTCTTACACTAATTTTTGCTTGTAATAATTCAGATTCTGTAAATACTAATTCTGTTGATTCTACTGTTAATATAAATGAAAGTACAGAGGTAAATGTTGATAATTCTGAGCCTGTTGATGAGCCGTTAGTTGTTGAAACGCCTAATACACAAATTCTTGCAGAAGCAATTCCTCAAACTTCTTCTGTTTTTTCAGTTGCCGGAGTTGATAACGATCAATTAGTTTACGAATTTGTAAGAAATTTAAAAGCTAATATCGGAAATAAAAATACATTATCTCAGATGATTGAATACCCAATTAACTCTACTGTTGATGATGAGAAAATACAAATTTCTTCTTCTGATGAATTTCTTGAAAATTTTGACCAAATTTTTAACCAAAATGTTGTTGATGCAATCCAAAATCAGTCTTACGATGATTTATTTGTTAATTATCAAGGTGTTATGGTTGGTGATGGTGTGGTTTGGATGAGTATAATTGGCGATAAGATTAAAATAATTGCGATTAATAATTAATTTTATTGTTTGTTTTTTTATATTACCATGTTAAAATATTTTTTTTGAAAAACTTTAAAAAACTCTATCATTCAATATTGTGATAGAGTTTTTTTTCTGAAAAAATATTTACTTTGTCGAAATTTTTTTAATGAATCCTTTAGAAATAATCCAAAAATATTACCAAAAAGATACTAAACTGTATTATTTTTTGGTTGAACATAGTAAATCTGTAGCAAAAAAAGCACTTGAAGTGGCACACAATGTATCATATTTAAAGCCGGATTTTGTTTTTATTGAAGAGGCTGCTATGTTGCACGATATAGGGATTTTTTTAACATACTCACCAAAAATTGATTGTTTTGGCGACAGACCATACATTGAACACGGTTTTCTCGGACGTAAAATATTGGAAAATGAAGGCTATTTTAAACATGCTCTTGTTTGCGAAACTCATGTTGGTACCGGTTTAACCGTTGACCATATAAGATCCCGAAACTTGCAACTACCTTTGCGAAATATGGAACCTAAAACTCTTGAAGAAGAGATTGTTTGTTTTGCCGATAAATTTTTTTCTAAAAATGAAAAATATCTTGTAAATGAAAAAAGTATTGAAAAAATTAAAAAAGGTTTATTAAAACATGGTCAGTATAACCTTGATAAATTTGAAATGTGGATGAAAAAATTTTGTTATTAGTTTTTTAACCTCCGATTTTTTTACTTTTAAAGTGTTTTTTAAATAAAATTTATGCTGACTAAATATACAGGTAAAATATATTTTTATTTGGTTATCTTTATTTTTGTTGCAAATTTAAAGGGAGTATCTCAAAATAATTATGTTGATAGTTTGTTTGTTGAAGTTGAAAAAACAAATGATATTTATCAAAAAATTGATAATTGGCTTTTAATTATTCAAGAAACAATTGTTGATAGTACTGAATTTGCTGATTTTTATATAGATACTGTAATTATTGAATCTAAAAAAATTGACTATGTAAAAGGTTTGGTCTTAGCTTTAAATTATAAAGGAGAGGCAAGTTATTATCTTGGAAATTATGCCGACGAGCTTGGATATTATCTTCAGGCCAAGGAAATTGCAGAACTTGCTGATTACAAGCAAGGTTTAATAAATAGTTATAAAAATATAGGTGTTTATAATATTTTTGAGGATAATTATATTGAGGCCCAAAGAGCCTATCTTTTTGCAATTGATTTAGCAGTAGAAATTGGTGATTCGGAAAGCCTTTTTTCTTCATATTTAAACATTGGGGTTGTTTTTGACTATCTTGGAGATTATCATAAAGCTCTTGAATATCAGCAGCTTGCATTACAAAATGCTTTGCAACGTAATGATAACGAGGATATTGCAAGAAGTTATATCAATATTGCTACTATACACCGAGCTTTAACTAATTTTGATTTAGCCGAAGAATATCTGAATAAATCATTGCTTTTAAAACAAGAACTTAATGATGTTGAGGGGTTATCGGTTTGTTATAATAATCTTGGAAATGTTTATGCCGATAAAAAAGATTACGATAAAGCCCTCGAAAGTTATCAAAAATCTTTAAATATTGATAGAAATTTATCTGATAGTATTGGTGTTTCTGTTGGGTTAAGTAATATTGGGTTAATTTATGAATATAAAAATAATTTTGATCAAGCTCTTTCTTATTATTTTAAATCCTTAGAGATAAAACTGGATTATGATGACCTAAGTGGAATTTGTGAAAGTTATAAAAATATAGGAAATATTTATATCCTCCAAGGTGATATAAATGATGGATTTGATTTTCTTTTAAAAAGTTGGAAATTAGCTCTTCAACTTGATGACATGACCTTTAAACAGCAGATTAGTCAATTGCTTTCTCAAAGCTATGCAAAAGTTGGGGATTTTAAAAATGCATACGAGTATCATGTTATTTTTAAAAATTTAACTGATAGTATTTTTAACGAAAATAATATTTTTGAAATAACAAAAATGGAAACTTCGTTTGAGTATGATAGAATTATTGAACGAAAAGAACTTGAAGAAAAACAAAAAGAAGCCCTAATTCAAGAGGATATTAAACGACGAAAAATTGTTACTAATTCATTTTTAGTTGGTTTTTTGTTTATGATACTTATAGCTTTTTTAAGTTATAGAAGTTATAACATTAAAAGAAAAGCTCATAAAAACGAATTGTTTCAAAAATTAGAAATTAAGCAAAAAAATGAAGAACTTAAACAATTTAATGAAGAACTTAATACAACTTTAGACCTTGTTTCTGTTCAAAAAAATGAACTAATTAAGCAAAATGAAATTGTTTCTAATCAAAAAGATGAGATAACTAAAAGTATAACTTATGCAAGTCGTATTCAAACAGCAATTTTGCCTCCCGAAAAGAATTTGAATGCTGCTTTTGCCGATTATTTTGTGCTTTATATGCCGAAAAGTATAGTTAGTGGAGATTTTTATTGGGTTGAAATAATGGATAATAAAGTTTTTTGGGCTGTTGCTGATTGTACCGGACATGGAGTGCCTGGAGCCTTTATGAGCATGTTGAGTGTTTCTTTACTTAATGAAATTGTTAATACTAACCCTAAAATTAACGCTGCTGAAATTTTAAATCTATTACGAAATCAGATTAAAATTTCGTTACGTCAAACCGGTAAAAGAGACGAACAAAAAGATGGTTTGGACATTGCTTTAAGTATTTATGATAAAAAATCTGCTGAATTAAATTTTGCCGGAGCTTATAATCCATTGTACGTTTTTAGAAAAAATGAAAATATTAATGTAGATGAAAATTTCATAATAGAAGTTTTTGATGATAAAAATTCTCTGATTGAAATCAGTGCTGATAAGCAGCCTGTTTCCGTTCATATAAAAGAAAATAATTTTACCGACAGGTATATTAGTATTTTGCCTTCTGATACTTTATACGCTTTTTCTGACGGTTTTGCTGATCAATTTGGTGGTGAAAACAAAGTGAAATTTATGTTACCCAAATTTAAAAAATTATTGCTTGAAATTAATGATTTTAAGATGTCGCAAAAACGTGAATATTTGGAGAAAACAATTGTTGATTGGCGTGATGAAAATAGTCAAATTGATGATATTTTAGTTATGGGTGTAAACTTCTAACTTCATCACAAAAAATACTTATTTAAAAACTCCTTAAATTCATCTTTATATTGTTCACTAACAGGAATAATATTTTTTTCGTTAAAAATAATTCTGTTTCGTTCAATTGTTGTAATC
>JAFGXO010000007.1 GCA_016936595.1 Bacteroidales bacterium
AGAGTAAAAAATGAAAACGGCACATTTATTTTTTACGTAAATTATTTATTTTAAGGGTTTTATAACTATAATGCACAAGTTAATCAAATTAAATACTATTGTTATTTTTTTAATATTATCGTTTGCGGCTTACTCTCAAACAGATCCTGATGCTCAAAACGATAGATTTAGAGCGATGTGGGTGTACAATATCTCCAATAATGTTGATTGGCCTAATGATGATACCATCAGAACGTATGTTGTTGGTGTATATTCAAACAGTGATGGAGTTTATAATGAATTAGTTACCCTATCAAAATCCCAAAAAATAAAAGACAAACCTGTAAAAATTGTTAAATTTACACGTTTTAAAAAAATCACTAAAACACATATTTTATACGTTGGATATGATAATAATTCCGATATTTACAGAGTAAATTCAATTTTAGACAATACCCCAACACTTTTAATCACCGATAGAATAGACGATGTTGATAATTTTATGGTAAATATTTTACCATTTGATCAAGGAGCAAAAAGAATAGAAATAGATAAAACAAACATAGAAGCACACTTACTTGGTGTTACCGACCAACTTTTGTACCACGGAGGTTCCGAACAAGAATTAAAAGATCTGTACAGTCAACAAAAAAAAGAACTAGATGCTCAAATAACACTATTGCAACAAAAAAAAGCAGAAATTGAAACTCTGCAAAATGATTTTGAAGAACAAAAAGAATTATTGGGCGAACAACAAATATTACTTCAAACACAAAAGCAACAATTACAACAAATGACTGCAACCCTTGAGCAACAAAAACTTGCTCTTCAGAAGAATGAGAGCATGATTTTGGAACAAGAAATGTTAATTAAACAAAAACAAACTGAAGTACAGCAGCAAATTAAAGAAATGAACGATAAGGAAGAGATTCTCAATCAAAAAAATGATGAAATATTAGCAAAACAATATGAATTACAAGAATTAGAAGATCAAATCGCTTCATCAAAATCTGCACTAAGTAATGCAAACCAAACAATTGAAAACCAAAAAGAAACATTAAAAATTGTTGCTATTTTTCTCTTTGTTATTTTTATTTTCTCAATATTTTTAGGGGCTGCACTTAGAAAAAACAGCCGAATGAATAAAGAGCTCACCAAAAAAAACAAAGAAATTTCTGACAAGAATTTACGAATAGAACACCAAGCACTACTACTTGAAAACACAAATAAAGAATTAGAAAAATTATCAATAGTTGCAGAAAATGCTCAAAATGGTGTTGTTATTATGGATAAACTCGGGAACATTGAATGGGTAAATGCCGGTTTTACTAAAATGTACGGATACACACTCCAACTATTTATAAATGAGAGAGATATAAACATTATTAAATCAAGTTCAAGCCCCGAAATCCAAAAGGTGTATCAAAGGTGCTTAGAAGAAAAAACTCCGGTTACATACGAAATGAAATCTACAACAAGAAACGGAGAAAACATGTATGTAAAAACAACATTAACCCCTATTTTAAACGAAAAAGATGAAATAGATAAACTCGTTGCCATTGATACAGATATTTCAGAAATTAAAAAAGCTAATGATGAAATAACAAAACAACATCAACAAATAACAGCACAAGCCAACGAACTAAAAAACTCAAACAAAGAACTCGAAAAATTATCAATTGTAGTTAGCGAAACAAATAATGCCGTAATGATAACCGATGGGCACGGAAATATTGAATGGGTTAATCCGGCATTTACCAAAACTTTTGGTTATACTCTTGATGAATTTACTTCTAAAGTAAGTAAAAATATTATTGCTGATACTTCAAAAAAGAATGTAAAAGAAAGTATTACAAAACTTTATGAAACAAAACAACCGGTTTCTTATCAACTATTAACACACAATAAAGAGGGTAATGAAATTTGGATACAAGCAAACCTAACGCCCATTATTAACGAAAATAATGAAGTTGAAAAAATAATTGTCGTAGATTCAGATATTACTTTTATAAAAGAAGCCGAAAAAGAAATAATAGAAAAAAATTACGAATTAACAACACAAAAAGAACAAATTGAAGAACAGAATAACAAAATTGAAGCTAGTATTAAATATGCACAAACAATACAACAATCAATACTTCCTCTAAAAACTGTTACCGAGCAATTTTTTAATTCCGAAATTATTTTTAAACCTAAAGACATTGTTTCCGGTGATTTTTATTGGTTTTTTGGTTTAAAAGAATCACATTGTTGGTACGCTGCAAGTGTTGACTGTACCGGCCATGGTGTACCAGGAGCATTTATGTCTTTAATTTCCAGTAGAATACTAAATGAAATATTGATACAAAATCCAAATATTGAACCGAGCGATATTCTTGAACAAGCAGACACTAAAATAAGATCCGCTCTTATGCAAGATAAAACTAACAATAACGATGGCTTAGATATTGCATTAGCAAAGGTTATAAATACAGATAATCAATTAATTGTTCACTTTGCCGGAGCAAAACGAAACCTTTTTATATACCAAAATAACGTGAACACTGTTAAAAGTTTACCCGGAACTCGAAGATCTATAGGAGGAATTAAACGCACAAGAACAAAAACAAATTTTGTTACCAGTAAAGCTGAAATAGAAAAAGGAGATATTTTATATTTAATGACTGATGGATATATTGACCAAAATGATAAATTCAGAAAAAGATATGGTTCTGTGAAAACTGAAGAATCTATCTTAAAAATAGGAAACTTATCTCTTGTTGAACAAAAAAATATTCTTTTAAAAGAACTAAATAACCACATGCAAGGAACCGAACAAAGAGACGATATTACATTGTGGATTATTAAAACTTAATATTTGTTTACTATGAAAAAACAAACTTTTATTTTATTTGCTATCATAATATTCATTAGCTTTAAAAGTTTTTCGCAAATTAAACCCGCACAACTTAAAGCAAACTGGATTTTTATTATTGGCGAAAATGTTACTTTCCCTGATAATAATCAGATAGATACAATAAGGATTGCAGTTTACGGCAGAAATACTGAAGTTTATCCTTTTGTTAAACAACTTGCTGCCACTAAAAATATTCAAAACCATTTTGTTTATACTGAAGAAGTTCAAAGAATTAGCCAACTTACAAACTTTAATATTGTGTACGTTGACGAAACTAAAAACGATTACGTTGATGCTGTGTACGATAAAGTAAAAGGAACCGGCTCCTTAATTATTACATACCAAAGTGATGATCAAGAACATTTTATGATAAACCTCCTTTTACAAGGAGTAGCTGAACAATTTCAAATACAATCGTCTAATTTATACGAGGCAAATATTACTGCTAACGACAAATTATTATCATTAGGAGGCACAAAAATAGATTTACAAGGACTTTTTGACAAAAAAGTTGAAGAACTTGAACTAAAAGAACAAGAACTTCTTCAAAAAGAAATACAATTACAAAATAAAGAACAAGAACTGCAAGCTCTCCAAGAAGAAATTGAACTGCAACTTCAACAAAATCAACAGCAAGAACAGCTTATACAACAACAAACCCAAGAGCTTGAAATTGAAAAAAATAACGCAACAAAACTTCTCGAACAAGTTGTAATTCAAGAACAAGTTTTAAAGAAAAACCAATTTATTCTTACTAATTTAAATACTGAAATTGCTGAAAAACAAAGACTTATACAACTCCAAAACGATTCTTTAGCTCTTAAAAAATCTGAAATAGAAATAAAACAAATTGAACTTGAAACTCAACAAATCGAAATTGATTCGCAACAAGCAAGAATAGATCAGCAAAAAGCCGTTCTGAATGTAAAAAATACTCAAATTAAAACTCAAAAAGGAATAATTGCTGTTACTGTTATTTTTGTTGTGATATTCCTATTCCTGTCTATCATTATTTGGAGATCATACAAACAAAACCAAAAAATTAACAAAGAACTTAAAAATAAGAACTTTGAAATTGAAAAACAAAAAGATGAACTCCAGAACCAAGCTATTCAACTTGAAGAATTTAACCACGAACTTGCTAAACTTTCTTTAGTTGCAAGCAAAACTGATAATTCTGTTGTTATTATGGACAATAACGGTGTTTTTGAATGGGTTAACTCTGGTTTTACAAGAATTTACGGATATACTCTACAACTTTTAAGAAATGAAAAAGGAGATAATTTAATAGACATAAGCAACGATAAACAACAAAAACAAAAACTTTTAAGCGACTGCCAAAAAACTAAAAAAACTGTTATTTATCAAAGTCAAAATACTACCAGATCAGGCGAAAATATTTGGGTGCAAACTGCCTTAACTCCAGTAATTGACGAGAACGATGATGTTGTTAAACTTATTGCAATAGAAAGTGATATTACTAAACTTAAACAACAAGAAACTGAAATAACACAAAAAAATGAAGAATTGCACATGCAAAAAGCCGAACTTCAAGCTCAAAAAGACTTGCTTGAAGAAGTAAACGAACAAATCAGAGATAGTATTAACTACGCTTTAACCATTCAAAAAGCAATTCTTCCTTTAGATGCAGATATAAGTAAACATTTTGCAACTTTCCTTATATACTTGCCCAGAGATATTGTATCAGGCGATTTTTATTGGTATTCAAACCCTAAAGAAAACAGATACTTTATGGCTGCTATCGACTGCACCGGTCATGGTGTTCCCGGAGCTTTCATGTCTTTGATTTCCAGTAGAATGCTTGACGAAATTGTTAATGTTCAACATATTTGTGAACCTAAAGATATACTTTACAATTTAAACAAAATGATTGTTATTTCTTTGAGCCAAGAAAGTACTAACAACAAAGACGGAATGGATATGTCGCTTGTAAGAATCGACAAACAAAAAAACACCTCAATAGTTACATTTGGTGGTGCAAAAAGACCTTTAATTTATTATAAACGTAATAGCAATCAAATTGAACAAATAAAAGGTAGCAGACGTTCGGTTGGAGGAATACAAGCTATGGTAAGTGTATTTGATTACGAGCAAACCGAAATTGAATTTAATACAAACGACTTAATTTATCTTTCTACCGACGGAATGATTGACCAAAATAACCACGAGCGTAAAAGATACGGAACTCCTCAATTTATTAGAGTTTTAGAAAATGTTAAAGAACTTCCGCTACCTCAACAAAAAATTAAAATATTAGAAGATTTTAACTCTTATAAAAAAGATGAACACCAACGCGATGATATAACTGTTTGGGGTATAAAATTATAATGAGCAACAATTTTGGAAAAATTTTTAAACTCACAACTTTTGGAGAATCCCACGGTATAGCTATTGGAGGGGTTATAGACGGATTTCCTCCTAATATCGACATTGATATTGATTTTATTCACTCTGAATTAAATAAACGAAAACCCGGAAACTCCAAAATTACTTCTAACAGAAAGGAAACAGATAACATATTATTTCTATCCGGCATTTATAACAACAAATCTTTAGGTAGTCCTATTGCATTTATTACTTACAATGATGATGCGCAATCTGCTGATTACGAACAACTTAAATATGTTTTTCGTCCCGGACATGCTGATTTTACTTACCAAAAAAAATATAATATTAGAGATTATCGAGGCGGTGGCAGAGCATCGGCAAGAGAAACATTTAGCCGAGTTGTGGCAGGTGCTTTTGCTAAAATATTACTAAAAAAATTGAATATTACCGTTAATGCTTATGTTAGTAAAATTGGCTCAATTATTCCAAACATTAATTATTCTGAACTTAATTTATCTAAAACTTATGATTTTGACAGTAGATTCCCTGATGAAAAAATTAACAACCTTTTTACTAACGAAATTTTAAAACACAAACTTAACGGCGATTCGGTAGGAGGAAATATTACCTGTGTTATTAAAAATGCACCTATTGGGCTTGGTGAACCGGTTTTTAATAAATTATCGGCTTCTTTAAGCAACGCTATTTTATCTATAAATGCTTGTAAAGGTTTTGAAATTGGACAAGGTTTTAACGCTTCAAATTTATTAGGCTCGCAAAATAATGATCAACTTTCTTTTGAAAACAATAAAATAAATTTCCTGTCAAATAATTCCGGTGGTGTTTTAGGCGGAATTTCCACCGGGCAACACATATACTTTAATGCAGCGTTTAAACCAACTCCAACAATAGCCAAATCACAAAAAACCGTTGATTTAAAAAATAATAATATAACTTTGCAAGCCAAAGGACGTCACGACCCGTCGGTTGTTCCTCGTGCTGTAATTGTTGTTGAAGCAATGGCAGCTATAGTTTTAGCCGATTTTATCCTATTAAAAAACTCTTATAACTTTTAAATATGTCTAATTTATTTTTAACTGCTATTAATGCTTCAATTGAGGCCGGTAATGAAATTTGCAAAATATACAATAGTGATGATTTTAATGTAACAATTAAATCAGATAATTCGCCTTTAACTATTGCTGACAAAAGGTCTAATGAGATTATAATGAACGCAATACAAAACACCAACATACCAATAATCAGCGAGGAAAACAAACAACTCTCTTTCGATGAACGAAAAAATTGGGAAAAATTATGGTTAGTTGACCCGCTTGATGGAACCAAAGAATTTATTAAAAAAAATGGTGAATTTACTGTTAATATTGCTCTTATTGAAAATAACTACCCTATTTTTGGAACAATATACGTGCCTGTTCAAAAAATACTCTACTTTGGTTCTGTTGAACATGGGAGTTTTATGATCAAAAATATTCAAACACCCTACTCTAACTTTGATAAACTAATTGCCGATGCAATAAAACTTCCGCAAAAAAAAGATGGTGATACGTATAAAGTGGTGGCAAGTAAATCACATTTTAACGAAGACACAAAAAAATTTATTGAAAATTTAGAAAAAAAACACTCCAAAATTGAACTTGTTAATGCCGGTAGTTCTCTGAAATTATGCCTTGTTGCCCAAGGCTTAGCCGATATTTACCCAAGATATGCACCAACTATGGAATGGGATATTGCCGCCGGACACGCTATTGTTAAGGCTGCCGGTGGTAAAGTTTTAAAAGCTGATGACAATACAGAAGTAAGCTACAACAAAGAAAATTTATTGAACCCTTATTTTGTAGTTATTAACAAATAATATTATGAAAATACTAATTCTTTGCACCGGAAATAGTTGCCGTAGCCAAATGGCTGAAATGTTCTTAAAAAGTTTAGATAACCGACTAAATGTAGTTTCTGCCGGAACAAATCCAAGTCCAAATATTCATCTAAAAACCATTTTGGTAATGAAGGAAATTGGCTTTGACTTAAGTAACAGTCAAACTAAATCTGTTAATGTTTTTTTAAAAGAAAATTTCGACTACCTAATTACAGTTTGTGGAGGTGCTAAAGAAAATTGTCCCGTTTTTAACGGAAATGTTAAACAAACTTTGCATATCGGTTTTGATGATCCCGCTGAAGTAAAAGGAACAGAAGATTATATTATCTCAGAATTTAAGAGAGTTAGAAATGAAATAAAAATAAAAATTACAGAATTTTATAAACAAGAAATAATGTTAAAACTCTAAATAATATAAACTAAAATCAATCAGAAAGTACAGTTTTTCTCAATTTTATAGAATAAATATTTTATTTATTAATTTATTTATTTATTTTTAAACTTTATTAACATCTATAATTTAAGTGAAATCAAAAAAAATTACTAATATGAAAAAATTACTTATTTTTATTTTTATGTTAACTTTTTCTTTTAATATTGCCTTTTCGCAACATTTTGTTCCTTTAAAATTATCTGTTAGCCCCGATTTGTTTAGTATGGCAGGATACGGAGGTTTTTCGGTTGATAAAGGAAATGCCGCTGATTTTATGGCAGGTTTATCAAACACTGCTCAATCAGGATTTATCGTAAACGCACTTTACCGAAACAGAGGTAGTATTTCACAATCATACTCGCAATTTATGATAGACATTAACCCAATTATTGTAAACTGGGACCCCTTTACTTGGAATAAATTAATCACTCACCCGGTTGATAGTGTTTTTAATGTTACAAAAATGCCTTTTACCGAAGATGCTATGCTACACATAGGTTGGCAACAAAACATCTTAAAACGAATTCGCAGAACTAATATCGACGCAGAGTACACTTTAACAAAATTTTTCACCGAATTTTATTTTGCACCATACAGCATTAACAGATTAAGTGATTCTGTTGAAACTAACTTTCGATTTTCAAACTTTAATATTTCAACTGGAGCACAATTCGCTTATGTTAAAAAAGATGTTCCGGTTTTAGGAAATTTTTTAATCGGATTATCTGCTCAATTTAATTTTATGCTTGTAAACGAACAAGATGCAAGCCAACATAATTTCACAACTCTTACAGGCTATAACGACAAATTATTTTGGGGTCCGGGTGGCAAATTAATTGTTCAAACTAATTATTTGAATATTTATGTTGAAGGAAGACAATACTTTGGAATTAACAACGGCGAAAAATTCTCAAAAGACCCAATTATTTTAGTTGGTGCTTTCGGAAATATTCATTTTTTATCTCGTAAAGGAACTAACAATAATGGTAATAACGGCAACGGAGGAGATAACAACGATGACTGGAATTAATTACCCAAACTTAATATTTTAAAAACCTGATTTGTAAATCAGGTTTTTTTTCTTTTTAAAAATTCAACTAATTGATAATAAATAATATAAAAAAAATATTCGTGTAACTTAAAAAATATTCGGGCTACAAAAGATTTTTTTATAATTTTGCAAACTGTTTTAAAAAACAAATAAAAAAAATATTCGATAAAATAATATGAAAACTATTTTTACATTTCTAATTATTGCTTTAATAACAATTAGCATTTCTTGCAAAAGCGATAACGACCAAACGAATAAACAACAAGATACAATTAGCACAACTTCTCAGGTTGACACAACAACAAGCCAACCAACAACACTTGGTAAAGAATACACCTCATTATTCATTTGCCCTAATCACTGCAAAGATTCCGGTGGTGATGAATTTGGAATCTGTCCGGTTTGTGGAATGGAATATATTGAAAACCCTGATTATCAATAAATTAACATAAAATCAATTGGAAGATTTATTGAAAAAAATATTTTTATTTAACGAAAATGCTCCACTAATTTTTACTCGCTTTTATTTTTGGGCTTTTTTTACTATTGTTCTAACAATATACGTAACCATATACAAAAAAAAAGCAATACGAAATATTTTTCTGTTTGCAGTTAGTTTATTTTTCTACTACAAAACAAGTGGATTTTACTTTGTACTTCTTATTTTTTCAACAATAACTGATTACTTTATTGGCGGCTTAGTCTATAAATCTGACAAAAAAGCATCTAAAAAGCTTCTCGTTGCTCTTAGTGTTACAATCAACCTTTTAGTTTTAGGATATTTTAAATATTCATATCTTTTTATTGATACCATTAACTTCATTTTTAATTCAAATTTTGAAGTTATAAATCAGTTTGCTGTTTGGTCTAACTCCTTTACAGGCAGCCATTTTGATATTGATAAAATAATACTTCCGGTCGGAATTTCTTTTTTCACATTCCAAACCATTAGTTATACCGTTGATATTTACAGAGGCAGAGTAAAACCTGTTAATAATATACTCGACTTTGGTTTTTATGTCTCGTTTTTCCCTCAACTTGTTGCCGGTCCAATTGTAAGAGCTTCAGAATTTGTTCCACAACTCTACAAAGATTTTAATCTCACAAAACAAGAATTTGGATTAGCTATATTCATGATAATAAATGGATTACTAAAAAAAATGTGGATATCAGACTATATTGCGGTTAATTTTATCGACAGAATTTTTTCAAATCCACAAATGTACGGAGGCATAGAAAATTTACTGGCTCTTTATGGATATTCAATTCAAGTATATCTTGATTTTTCAGGATATACCGACATTGCAATTGGTGTTGCACTTTTGCTCGGATTTAGGCTGCCTCAAAATTTCAACTCTCCATACAAAGCACAAAACACCGGTGAATTTTGGAAACGTTGGCATATATCTTTATCTTCGTGGTTAAAAGATTATTTATACATTCCGCTTGGAGGCAGCAAAAAGGGTAAATTCAGAACAAATGTTAATCTAATGATTACAATGCTTCTTGGAGGACTTTGGCACGGAGCAAGCTGGAAATTTGTAATTTGGGGAGGGCTAAATGGTATTGGGTTGGTTGTTTATAAACTATGGCTAAAAATTAGTCCTTTTAAAAATGACAATAGATGGTGGGTTAAATTTTACGCTATTTTTATAACTTTTAATTTTATAACTTTTACTCGAATATGGTTTAGAGCTGATAATACACAAAAAGCAAACGAATTAATGTATCAAATTGTTCATGCTTTTGATATTTCGCAGATAGGGGCAATAATTAAAGCATACTACCCTATTCTATTACTTATTATTTTTGCTTACATTGTACACTGGTTGCCAACGAAAACCAAAAATTGGTATAAAAATTTATTCATCGATGCTCCTATATGGGCTAAAGCAATAGCAATTATTGTTGCAGTATTTTTAATTTATCAAACCCGAACTGCCGAAGTGCAACCATTTATATATTTCCAATTTTAACATTATAATTTGCCGAACAACCTTCAACTACTAATTAGCTGTTGGTTGTTCAAAGTTTTTAATTTTGGAAATAAATCGTGATAAAGTATAAAAATAATCAGATAATCGATTGATAAAAATTATTATATTTTCATTAACCTCTTCATTATCAGCTAATCTAACAATTGCTCTTTCTGCTCTTCGAGTAACAGTTCTACAAACGTGAGCAAAAGCAACTTCTTGTTGTCCTCCTGGTATAATAAATTTAGTTAAAGGTGGTAATTCATCGGTCATTCTATCAATAGCTTTTTCAATTTGTTCTATCGAAGAATTTTTTACAGGATTTAATAAACGCATGTGTTTACCCTGATCGCAAGCTAATAATCCTGAAATATCAAATAATATTTGCTGAAAATCTAATAATTCAGCTTTTAAATCTTGGGGCAAATCTAAACTTCGTAAAAAACCAACGTTTGAAGTAAGCTCATCTACAGTGCCATATGCTTCAACTCGTATATGATATTTGGGCACTCTTTTACCGCTTAAAAATTGCGTTGTTCCTTTATCGCCCCCTTTTGTATATATTTTTCGCATTAAATTTAATTTTAAATTGTAATTGCAAATTTAATTCATTTTATTCAGGTTTTAAAAAATAAAATCTAATAATATAAAAATATAACTTTATAAAAATTTTAATGCAATTATAATAAACAAAAAAACGTGCAATAAAAAAGTCATAATATTTTTTGCATTTAGAATTTAAATTATAAATTTGTAACTTAAAATTTACAGAAGTTTAATTTAACACACACAAAATGGAATATTCATTACCTATGCCAATTTTATACGTAGTTTTACCTTTCCTTTTAGCAGGATTTGTAATAAACGGTTTTGTAATCTGGTTGTTTACTAAAAAAGATGTTCCAATAGATAAATCGTATTGGATGGCTCTTTTATCGTATGCATCAGTAGCTGTAATAGGTCTATTTATTTCGATGCACAATAATGTAACCGATAATTTTTGGTCTCTGATGCTATACTTTATTCTTGCTGCATTCTTTGAATGGTTATTTTTATATGCATATTTCCAAAAATACACCTATTCTTGGTTCAGGTGTGCTTTTATTTCTGCTACATCAAACGTAATAACATTTGCAGCAGCAGTTTATTTTCTTTTTTACGGAACTGGATTACTTACAAAATACGCCAACTTTGTAAAAATTCAGCTCGAAACTCAAGGTATAATTAACTAATATTTTTTTATAACATTATTTTTCCACCTTTAAATTAAGGTGGATTTTTTATTTAAACTACTCATTATGAACATACTACTTATTATAGACCCGCAAAATGATTTTTGTTATCCGGGCGATGAAAACGGAATTGGAAAAGGTGCTTTATATGTGCCCGGTGCCGAAGAAGACATGGGACGATTAGCTTGGTTTATTCATTCTAACATGGAAAACATAAACCATATTGCTGTTACCCTTGATAGTCATTATATTAATGATATTTCGCATCAAAATTTTTGGACTGATAAAAACGGAAATAAACCGAAACCATTTACCCAAATTACTTTAGATGATGTAAAATCAAAAAAATGGATGCCTCTTTTTTTGCCGGATAGAGTAGATGAATATTTTGAAAAATTAGAAAAACAAAATGAATATCCCCACACAATTTGGCCAGACCACTGTTTATTAGGCTCCGAAGGTGCGGCTATTTACAAACCTATTTTTGATGCTATTTCCTTATGGTCAAAACAAGGTAAATTTTTCCAACCCATAATGAAAGGACAATATCCTTTTAGTGAACATTTTGGAGCTTTTGCTGCTCAAGTTTCTTTTGATGATGTGCCCGAAACAAACGTTAACGTTAATTTTATTGATGAACTGGGACAATTCAGCACAATATTTTTGGCAGGTCAAGCTAAATCGCACTGTGTTGCAAATACGGTTAAACAACTTATTGACTATGCTCCGGGATTAGTTCAAAAACTTGTCATTTTAGAAGATACAATGTCTGACGTTAACGGTTTTGAAAATTTTGCTGAAGATATTTATAAAAGAGCTGTTGAACTTGGTGCTAAAATCATGAATACCAATGAAGTAGAATAATTTTTTTTAATTTTTCTTCTATCAATTAATACCATAAAAAAAGGGTAAAGTTTAATGCTTAACCCTTTTTTTTGAAATGATAACAAATAATTAATTTGCAGTTTTTTCAATTTCTTTTAAACAAGCTTCTTTATCACTAACCCAATAAGTGTACGGAAGCGGAAAAGTATCTAAACCTGCTCTATGCAGCATTTTATATCTTTCTACGGTAAAAGCAGCTTCAAATTGCCCGGGATAACCTATTAAATCCAAACCAATTATCTTATTTTCCTTTTTAACTATTAAATCAATATTTAAGCCGGCAATTGTATATTCTTGCCAAACTGTAAATCCATTATTTATAAGAACTTCTTTTACATTTAGCAAAAATTCATCGTGAGTATTAAAATCTTGTTTATACATAATATTATTATCAAAACTCTCCAAAAATCTTCTTAAAAGATTATCATATTTAATATTTTTAATATCTAAAGAATGATATACATATTGCATTTTCCTGGCTCTTGTTATCGAAACATTAAAAACATCTGCTTTATTCAAATATCTAAACGCACTTGCATGGCTATCATTATCAACCGAAAATGAAATGAGCATAATATCTCGTTCGTCGCCCTGAAAACCGTAAGCTGTATTTATGCTAATTTGGTGTTTTTCAATTACTTCAAAAGAAAATTTTTCAGTTAATTGTTTTGAAATAAAATCAACCTGATCTCTGAATGGAGATAAAACTCCGATGGAACTACAAATATTTGGGGCTAAATTTTTCTCATTTTCTATAATTTCTTTTAACTTTTTAACAATATTAGTTGCCTCAATTTTATTTATTCCTTTTTTATCCCTTTGACCACGGCAATAATTAATTTCAACACCTAAATTGGTAGCCAAATCCGGTCTTGAAGTCATTATTTTTAATTTATTATCATAGAAATTTTTATTACTAAATTCTATTATTGCAGGCAAACTTCTATAATGCTCAAAAAGTGAACAAAACTGTTCAGAAAATTTAACCCTTTGAGCAATAATATCAAGCAAACTATTCGACTTATAATCAGTTATATAGGCATCAATATTTTCGACTTTATTTTTTGATTTAAAAATATTTTGTTTGGCTTGCGACATAAATGAAAAATGCCTAAGTTGTTTAAAATCTCCGGTAATGATAGCATGTTTACCCCTTTGTAAAATTGGAAGAGCCTGAGCAACATTACTTTGTGTTGCCTCATCTATTATAACAAAATCAAATAATTCTTTATTTAGTGGCAAAATTTTGTAAATATCACTCATTTTTACCAACCAAATTGGAAAAATTTTAAATACGGTTTCAAAATTTATCTGCTTAAAAAATTCTTTTTGTTTTTTTCCATTATAAGTTCTTAACGCTTTAACTAATATATTAATTGTTTGTCTGTCTGCTTTTAAAACTTGTTGTAAATTTTCGTTATATTTTTGCTGTATATAATTATTTATAAGTTTGTTACGTTCTGTATATAACTCTTGCATTTCTTCCTCTACAGTCCAGTGATTTTCTGCCTTTTGGTTTCTAAATTCAATATATTTACGTTTTAAATTAACAAAAAATGTTGTTTTACCTATATTTTCTGCAATATACTTTCCCCATTTTAGCTCTTCATCTATTCTAACTTGAAATATTTTTTGAACAGATAATAATTTTCTTTCAGTGTGTTTTAATTGTTTAAGAATTTGTTTAGAGTTATTTTTTTCATCAACAGCTACTTTTGTTTGTAACAGTGAATTAACATAATCTAAAATCTCTTTTCGGTAATTTTTCCTACCGGCTCTAACTAAAATATTTTTCAGGTTAAGTTGATTTTCAATTTTTTCGGCAATTACGTCAACTGCTTTGTCGGTTGAAGCAGTAATAAGCACGGATTTACCTTTACTCATTTTTTCGATAGCAAGGGCAGAAATAGAGTAAGATTTTCCGGTTCCGGGAGGTCCAATAATTACCGAGAATGGGAATTTTTCAGAAGTGTTAATAATATTTTCTTGATCAGAATTCAATATTGCCGGAACATAACCGGTTGATTGATTATCAGTTGGATTAAAATTAAAATTGGAAAAAATAGATTTTACAGGTTCAGAAAACTGTTCGGTTTTTGAAAGCTCCGATAGTTCGTTTATTATTCCTCTGGTATTTACCGACTTTTTTATAATAGCCAAAGCAGATGTTGGAACAACCATAAATTGTCCTTGTTCATCAACATTTTTTTTTCTAAAAATTGCCTGTAATTGTTGTTTATCTGTTAATTCCGGAAAAGTTAACAGTTCGCTGGTATCAATATTTGATGAATATTTGTCTAACAATTTTGAAATTTGTGCAATTTCAGACAAATCAATGTCGCTATGTTCAATTATTTTATAAAGTTCTTCGTAAAAAAGCTGAATATCGTTCTGTTCATCAACAATTTCATTAAATATTCCAAAATTTATTCGACGTTCATTTTTGTCGATTTCAACAAAAAAATCATCATCAATTTTTAAAATTTTAGCAGGATAAATAACCAAAGGAGAACATATTTTGTTATTTTTTGTTTTTAAAGTCTCTGATTTTCCGGCTAAAAAAATAGAGCAATAAACAAGTTCTTTTTCTTTTGATGAAACAATTATTTTTTTCAAAATTTCACTCGCATAATCGGTTTCAAGAGGTGCATATGGCAAAAATCCATTTATTAGTTCTTCTTTGCCCGAAAAAAAATATCTATTTTCTACAGAATTGGAAAAAATATCGGAAATTCGTGTACCCAAATTATCTTCCTGATAACAAGCATTATAATAATTAAGTAAATTTTGAAGACTCATACTTTAAAATTTTTACTAAGGTAATAATTTTGTCTTTTATTCTTCTAAATATTTATTAAAAAATAATTTTTACACAAGCTTCACTCTAATACATAGGTAGTTAAACTAAGTTTTTTCTATTAACTTTTTGTCAAAAATAAAAATTTGAGTTGTTCTGTTTAGTATTTCAACATTACAGTTATTAACACTTTCTTTTAAATGTTTAATATAATTAACAAATTTAACTACTTGATAATTAGGATTATATTCCAAAGTTAAAGTTGAATTTTTATCAAGGAATAAAAAATATTTAAAGAGTCGAAAAACACTTTTACTATTTGATTCAAAATCAACAGATTTTTTAAAATCCTCTAAACTTGTACTGGTAATAGCACAGTAAAAAGAAATATTATTGCCGTTTTCATCACCTAATGAGCGTAATCGTGAATGTAAAATAGGCACTTTAGACTGTCGTTCTTCAAAAAAAGTGCCTACATTAGTAAAGATATAGTATAAATTTACTGTATCGTTTGTGCAACTTTCCACCTGAAAATTTATTCCTGCATTCATTTTATAAAAAAACTCCTTTTGTCGTTGCTCATAATTAATAACAAATGGTTGCGACAAATTACTTTTGTATTTATAATTTTCAATTAAAGTATTTGAACCACAAGGTATTGCATGTTTCCAATCAATCCAACCTATCTCTTGACTAAAACTTAAACGTCCGGAATAAATATCATAAACTGCTTTAAAGAAATTAATAAATAATATTACAATAAAGGTAAGTGCAAATATCCCGAACATAATGATAAGACGCTTTTTTATTAAGTTATTCATATTAAAACATGTAAAAAAGAAGCCAACTAAAAAGCCGGCATTCGATATAAATAATAATCACTACTCAATTACCAAATTATTTTTATCAGCAAACTCGGTATGTACTGCAACAAATTTTGTTAAAACATCATCAAGTTTTTGATTACTTCCTTCCAACAAAGAATCAAGAGCTTGTTGATCAGAAACGCTAAACATAGCATCAGGAATTTTATATAACTCAATAATTTTTTTATAATCACCTTCTATTATATCTTTATATGATACAAACAAGCTTTGAGCAGCATCTTTTAAAGACATATCACCATTAAAATCTTCAACTTTTGAAATGTAACTTAAACTGGTATCAATCTGAAAAATAACCGAATCGTACGCGGCATTCATTAAGTCAATAGCTTCATCTTGTGGAAGAATATTATACTTGTCAATAGCTTTTTTAAGGTTATCAATTTTGTAAACAATTTCTTGTTGATGCTCGATTATTCCATTATTATAATCAACAGCCGATTCTTGAGTACACGACTGCAAAAAAGCTACTAAAAATAACACTCCAATTAACGAAATTAGTTTTTTCATAATTATTTTGTTTTAAAATTTGAATTTACAAAGTTAAAATTTTTTGTATAATGTAAAGCATATAAGACACTTAAACATATATAGTGAAATAATTTGCGAAGCAAAAATAAGTTTTTTAAACAAAATATTGATATTTAGTTTAGTTTTTTTGTAATTTTGACAAAAATTTAAAGTTTCAAAATACTGTTATTCAATAAATTGTGAAAGTAAAACATTTATATATACTTTTCCTTCTCATTACAATATCTTGTAATAGTTCGGATATCGACAAAAATGTTCAAGAAAATGAAACAGAAGCGTTTTATTTGTTGGATATTGATGCAGATGTTATTTCAGGCGAATACGCTTTAGCTCCATCAAAGGCTAATTATGACACTGCTTTAGTTTACGGGATAGAAGGTTCAATTTTTGTTTTTTATCCCCGTAAGGTAATTGAAAAACGCAAAGATTCGGTTGTTTTATATCAGATTGGCGATACAGTTATGCTTCCAAACTCGCTGATTATTCCTATAAAACCTAATCAAAAAGCAACAAAAGGAGACGTTGTTCTTACTTGGTGGCAATCGGGTACAGGAATGCAAAGAGCTATTGTTTTAAACAATGACACCTCGGCAACCCCTACAGTTTATTATTTAGATAATCAATATTCTTTTTACTCGAGCGTAACTGACATTAATTTTTGGATTGATACTCTTAAACCCAATTCATTTATTTTGTTAAAAGATGAAATTATGTCTGGCAGGTCAATTTTAGTTAAAAAAGATTATTTTTCGGTATTTTATACCATTATTAATGCTACAAACGACAAACTTTTAGCCTTAAGTTGGGCTGGATTATTAGAAGTATTTGAAAAAGACGATTTTACAATTATTCCCCTACGCCAAAACTTCAATGTTGGTGATTCAGTTCTTGTGCCATATTTTGGAACTTTTTCAAAAGGAATTGTTAAAGCTGTTTGGCCTGATATAGGTAAAATTACTGCCGAAATTTTATTTATTGATGAAAATATTGACATTTATGCGAATATGATTGATTCATACATAACCCATAAGAATGATTAAAACTTTTATTGGAATTAAAATTGAGCCATCAGAAGAATTAATTTTAGAATTTAATAATATTAAAAATTATTTTTCAAGAAATAAAATTTCATGGGTTAACCCAAATAATTTTCATATTACATTAAAATATTTAGGGAATACAGAAACTGAAAAAATTCAGCAAATTCACAAAATTTTATCCGAAATTTCGATACAATTTAAAAAAACACAAGTTATAATTTCAGAATTTGGAGTTTTTCCTAAAATAAATAATCCCAAAATATTATGGTTTGGAATAAAAAATTTCAATAAAATATCTATTTTAAAATCCGAAATAGACAAACAAATACAGCGTTTAGGTTATTTAACCGAAAACAAATACTTTAATCCACATTTAACACTCGGCAGAACAAAATTTAGTAATAAAGATGTGGATATTTTACAACTGATGAACGAATATAAAAACAAAAAAATACAAACAATAGATGTAAATGCTTTTATATTTTATGAAAGTTTACTTGAAAACAATACAAGAATATATAAAACACTTTTTAAATACAAACTAAAATAGTATTTTTTATGGATGATATTTTTGAAGAAGGAAAAAAACTTCCACTAATAGACGAATTTTACTCACTTCAAGGAGAAGGATTTCATTTTGGCAAAGCAGCATATTTTATTAGAATTGGCGGCTGTGATATTGGTTGCCATTGGTGCGATACAAAATACTCCTGGAGAGCCGATAAAGACAAACTAATTGATGTTGACACACTTGTGAAAAATGTTACTTCAACCAAAGCCGACACTATTGTTGTAACAGGTGGCGAACCTTTAACTTATGAACTGGATTATCTAACTGAAGAGATGTATAAAGCTAATATTCAAACATTTATAGAAACTTCGGGTGCTTATAAATTAACCGGAAAATGGAACTGGATTTGCCTTTCGCCAAAAAAAAATGCTCCACCAACCAATGAAATTATTCCTTTAGCAAATGAGCTTAAAGTGATAGTTATTGATGAATCAGACTTTGAATGGGCAGAAAAATATGCTGCCTTAGTTAATACAAATTGCAAATTATATCTTCAACCCGAGTGGAGCCGAAGAAACTTTTTAACCCCTAAAATTGTTGAATACATTAAAAATGATCCTAAGTGGAATATATCTATACAAGCTCACAAATTCATGAAAATTCCTTAAAGTTTTTTCAAAATAAAAGTTTGCTTTGTAAAATAAACTTTAACCTTTATATTTGCTCTAACAAAAAAATATGCTATGAGAAAATTAAAAAACTTTCTGATTTTTTTAATCATTATTTCTGTAATTGGAGTGTTTTTATACTTTATATTTTTAAAAACTGAAACTCAGCTTGAAAAAATAGAAAAATTAAACGATGAAATAGCTCTTTTAAAAACAGAATATCAACCAATAAAATTTAAAGTAACCCACCGTCAAAACGGACAAACTACTGTACTTGTTAAATTTTTTAATCTTGAATCACAAGAAGTTGGCAAACAGGAATTTACACTAAAAGGAACAATTGTTTCTTTCGATTTTATGGTTGTACAATTTGACAATGGTTACTTAGCTTTACCTTATAAAATTTTTACAGATGAAATAGAAGCAGTTTCGGGGATAGAACTATACCAGTTTTACGAAAAAAATGGTTTTCCGCAAACATTATTTAAAAAAGATGCAAGCAATGACTATAATAACGGAGTAAAAGCATTATTTGACAAAATAAAATCGGGAAATATTAATGATATCGAAAATATTTTTGGCAGTATGGTTCAGAATAACAGCTCTGTTGTTACAAATAACCGAGATATTGACCAATGGTTTAAAATAATATCTCATACTGCCGGTGGAATAGAAATTATTGAAGAATAAAATTACAAAAAATGGACAAATCTTTAGAAATACTACAAAAAATAAACTGGTTTATAAAGCCAATTTCAGACTTTATTATTTTTATTTTTACAACAAAATTAGGCATCATTTTATTTATTTTGTCAATACTGTTTTTTTTATGGCTTTCTGTATATAATAATCTAAAACAACGAAAGTTAATTTATAAAACAGCAACAAACTCAACTAAAATTCCTTTAACCGACTTTTTTGCTGTTATTACCGAAGAAATTATTAAAATTTTTACTAAAATAATTTCAAATATTACAGTTTTAATTGTAGTTCTTTTTTTGATGTTGGCAATTGTTGGACTTTCAACAACCTTTACAACACTTAACAATTTTTTCACTAATCAACAAAAAATAAAAGAATTATCGTTAGTTGTTAAAAATCTAAATCAAAAATATAAAGTTGCAAAAATTGAAATTTTAGAATTTAATCCTCGAACCGATACAACAAAACTAAATGTGAAATTTTTTGACTATGCTTCAAACTCTTATATTCCTAAAAATCAAACTATTACAATACCCGGACACGACATTTATTTTTTAACTTACGTTATGAATTTTGGTTACTCTGAAATTGAAAACGGCGAAAATATTAACATTGCAATCCCTTATTTGATTTTTTCCGAAAAATTAGCTCAAAGTTCTGGCATACATCTAAATTTAAAAGATGACGATGGAGTACCATATATTTTTCATCGCGATACGAGTGACTTATATGGTGTTCAAATTGACACCTATAACAAGAACATGAAACAAATTATTGAGTATATGAACAACCCAAATATAGCCAGAAAAGCTGGAATACGCAGCTCATATTCAGCTGCTCCTCATTTTGTAAAAGCTCTACGTGCAGGCCAAACTTTTGTTATTTGGATTGAACAAACCGGCGGATTAGTTATTAAACAAGATGACTAAAAATAAAAAATTAACACTGTTTTTAAACTACTATTATAGCTTAAAAAATATAACTATGAAAAATAAAACAACAATAATATCAGTTATTTTTGTTTTGGCATTACTTTTTCAAAACTGTAATTCCGGCAAATACTCATTAAAAAACGATGCTCAAATAGATTCTGTAAATATAGAAAGAGGTGATTTTAGAGTGATGTTTTATAACTGTGAAAACTTTTTTGACATTTTTGACGACAGTTTGAAATTAGATGATGAGTTTACTCCCGACGGTGCAAAACATTGGTCTTGGAACAAATATCAAGAAAAATTAGGCAATCTTTCAAGAGTTATTACTTCGGTTGGGGGTTGGGAGCCACCTGATATTGTGGGTTTATGCGAAGTTGAAAATTATTTTGTTTTAAATCAATTAACTAATGATGCACCTTTAAGCGTGTTTAATTATAAAATTATCCATTACGAATCCCCTGACAGCAGAGGTATTGATGTTGCTCTTTTGTATATTCCGGCCAAATTCAGACCAATTTTTGCAAAAAAAATAACAGTTAATTTTCCAGCTTCAATGGGTGGTCGTCCAACGCGAGATATACTATACGTAAAAGGACTTACAACTAATAAAGATACACTTCATATTTATGTAAACCATTGGCCTTCGAGGTGGGGAGGCATGCTTGAGTCCGAAGAAAAAAGAATGTTTGTTGGTAGTTTATTACGCGCTAATATAGATTCTGTATTTGCCACTAATGCAGCAGCAAAAATAATTATTATGGGTGATTTAAACGATTTTCCAACAAATAAAAGTATAACAGATTCATTGAGGGCGTTGCATGAATTTAACAATATAAAAAGTAATGAACTTTACAATTTATCATATTACCTTCAAGAAACAAAAGGAGCATATTCACATAAATATCAAGGCGAAAGCGGAATTTTAGATCAAATGATTATTTCCGGAGCTTTGTTAGATAACTCTGCAAAAATATACACAACACCCGATAATGCTCATATATATAACGCAGATTTTTTACTCGAAGATGATAATGACAATGTTGGTTACAAACCTTTCAGAACATATATCGGTTATAAATATCATGGTGGATACAGTGATCATCTGCCGGCTTACTTAGACTTATTTTTTCAACATTAACTCGATTTTTTAGTTGAATTATAAATTATAATTATCTGAAAAATCAATTTATTAAATAAAAATAATAATTTCTAATACAACTTTTGAAATAAAATATAAAATGAAAAAAATAACAATACCAGTATTAATTGTATTAATAATGTGGGCTATTTGGCTGATTTTTGGACAGGCTGCTATCACATTTGGAATACACCCCAGAGATTTTAGTTCAATACGGGGAATCCTGTTTGCTCCTTTTATTCATGCAAATTCTGCACATATAATGTCAAACACGCTGCCAATTTTAATTCTTTCAGGTGTGCTATCAGTTTTTTACAATAAAATTTAGCTTTTAGTCTGGTTTTTAGTGTCACTAACAGGAGGTTTGCTTGTTTGGACGTTTGCAAGAGCATCTACAGGAGGAATAGAAACATACCACGTAGGGGCAAGTTTAACAATTTTTGGTTTATTAGGATTTCTTATAGCTAGTGGAATCTTTAGAAAAAGATTTAGAGATTTTATTATCGCTCTAATTATTGGAATAATATACGGAGGAGCATTGTGGGGTATTTTACCTTCCGACCCTCACGTATCTTGGGAATCACATCTATTTGGGTTTGCAGCGGGTATTTTTTGGGCTTATGTTTTTAGAAAGACTGGAAATAAAACAGCCAAAACCGTTCTTCCGAACACTCAAATGCATTAAAAAAGCTCTCAAGGAGCTTTTTATTCATTTTGACGGAACATTCGTTTTGCTTCTTCAGCATTTAATTGATCATAAAATGGTCCTATTGCAAATTGTTTATATGCTAACTGTTCGTAAAACGCATTGATAAAAAAATCTTCATTGCCACTTGCAACGGCGGCCGGAGATCGTTCCATAACAAAAATACCCAAACGGTCAGACTGATAAAAAGTAATTGCAAACCAATAAACAGTGTTTGGCACAGTATCAACAGGGATAACATTTAGAGCCTTATCCTTTCTGGTTTTATACAATCTTTTTGCGTTTAAGGCTGTATTTTTTTCAAGAAAAGGGCCAATAACAATTTTTCTTTGAAAAAGATTTAACCATAAATCTTTCTCAAAATCTTCTTTATAACCTGAAAAAAGCCCTCCTACTGTTCCGTTAATTTTATAAGAAGCAGTTCTATCGTCAATTCTTACAGATACATAGAACCAGTAATATACTTGATCGGGATTAGGATCATCATCTTTAATTTGCGCAACATCATTATTATCAACAATTGGACCTGAAAATGATACAAATAAAAGAGATAAACTTAAAATTAAGCCTATAGCAATCAGGGGTTTGTAGTTTTTATTTAAAATCATTGTTTTTGATTTATATTTTTTGTAAAATTACGAAAAATTTTAATAAGATGAAAAAAAGTTGGACTGAAAAATTAAATGCAAAAGATTTGCCAAAAATAATTAATTTACCCCTTGATGCAAAAAAAAAATATAAGGGTGCAAAAACAATGGTAGTTCCATCGCCCAAAGACGTTTACGAAATAATGAGTAAAGTGCCAAAGGGAAACTTAATTACCGTTGCTGAAATCAGAAACATTTTATCGAAAAAATATGCTGTTGATACTACTTGTCCATTAACAACCGGTATTTTTATTTGGATTGCAGCTAATGCCTCTATTGAGATAAATCAAAATGACAAAAAAAGCATAATAATACCCTACTGGAGAACATTAAAAAGCAAAGGAGAACTTGTTGCAAAATATCCCGGAGGTATAGAAGAACACCAAAAATTGCTTGAAAATGAGGGTTTTAATGTTATTCAAAAAGGCCAAAAAGTTTTTCTTTCAAATTATCAAAATTACATTTCACCTGTGGGATAATAATTTAACATCATTAATATCTCAAAAAGAATATTTTTTGCACCAACAATTTATTAATGTACTTATTATAAGTACATTACACTATATAAAATTAAACATGTACTGATTAAAAAAAATGAATATTAAATCAAATTTCAACCTCTTTAATAAGTTTTTCTTCGGCATAAAGCAAAAAGCCTGACACTTTTTTATCTTGATAAATATCTTTTAAAAGATAAACATATTCTTTAATTTGTTTTTTATGTTCAGGACGTTCACTACCAAATTTATAGTCGATTACAATTATTTCGGAATCGTTGGCAATAACTCTGTCGGGTATTTTTGTGGCTCCATATTTTGTCAAAATTTCTTTTTCCGAAAAAACTTCCCATTTTGGATTAAACCACTCAGCAAATTGCTCATTTTCAAATAATTCAATAATTAACTTTATAATATCCTGAGCATCAGAATCAGTAATTTTACCAACAAGTTTCATATCGTCAACAATTTTGTTAACATCGTTTTTTGTAACCAAAGAGCTTAAAATTCCATGCATCATAATTCCATATTTCATAGCATTACGCCTAACTTCAACGGTTTCGGCTATTAAATCTTCAGCATGTGCAATAATTGCAATATTTTTAGTCCAATCGTTTGAAGGATAAGAATTAGAAACAAAATTTTTAAATTCACCGATTTTAGCTTCACAATACACAATATTTTCGTCTCCAATTTGAAAAACACTATATAATTTATCCCAATAATTATTAAGTTTTAATGAAATATTATTATTTTCATATTTCCCATAATCTACAAATGTATTTAACAAATTATCTGATATAGAATTATTAGTATTGCTTTTAGAAGATTTTGCAAATGCATAAATTCTCTCTTTAGCTCTGGTAAAAGAAACATATAACATATTTAAATTATCCATATAGGAATAAATAGTTTCTTCGATGTAATTTTGTTGAAAATTTGATTTTGATAAATCAGAATTATAGTTGATTGGCAAAAATGGAAACTGGTTAAAAGGTGTGTTTGTTGTATTAGCCCACAAAACAGTAGAAGCTTTAGGATTTAAGTTCCAATCGATATATGGCATAATAACAACACCAAAAGCTAAACCTTTAGATTTATGCACCGTCATTATTTGAACTGCATTTTTTTGATCGGACAATTGAACCGATAATTTATGAGAATTATTATCCCAAAAATTTAAAAAACCGGCAATATCAGACCCTGCATTATTTATGTAATCAGAAATTATCTCTTGAAATGATCTTATAAATGGAATTTCGGTTTCAAAATTATTAAGATTAAAAATTATCAGCAATTTTTCAACAAGCTCAAATAAAGAAAGATGAATAAAATTATTAAATTGTTCAATAAATTCTTCGGGTAAAAAGTCTTTTGCTTCGTCTAAATTTTTGATAAAAAATAATTTATCATCTACCGGAAGTTTTTGTAATCTATTATTATGTAAAATTATTTCAATCAATAGAATATAATTTTCAGGCATAACGATAAACTTTAAAACGTCAATTAAAATCTTAATTGCAAGCGAATTAGATAAAAGTAGAGATTCTGCAGAAATAACATTAAATTTTTTATCATCTGTTAATTCAGAAATATGCTTTAGTAACAATTTCATGATTCTATTAGCATCACCGTTAGTTCTAACTAAAATACCAATATCTCCAGGTGAATATTTTTCTAATAATTGTGTTAATAAACAAATTATTTCCTGATCAACGGTTTCTTTCCATTCTACATTATTATAAAATTGTATTTTAACAAAACCGCCGGTGTTATGTTTTGGAGCAATTTTTTGAACAGTATCTTTATAAGCTTCGGTTATGACGTTAGTCATTTCTGTAAATTCAGCATTTAACACATTATCAGCAACAATTTTTTGTTTTAAAATTTTAGGCAAAACCTGAAAAACAGCGTTATTAAATTGAACAATTTCTTTTTTACTACGCCAATTTGTATCTAAAGTAACTTCGGAAATATAAGATTTTCCAATTTCTTCTTTAATTTTAGAATGCAATAACCTCCAATCTCCGCTACGCCATCTATAGATTGATTGTTTAACATCACCAACAATCAAATTATAGTAATCAAAAGCTAATGAATTTAAAATCAGCGGTTTAAAATTATGCCACTGAAAACCGGAAGTATCCTGAAACTCATCAATCATTATATTTTTAAACTTATTACCAATTTTTTCGTACACAAATGGAGCTTCGTTATTACCAATTATTTTTTTGAGTAATAATGTTATATCGCTAATTAACAAGCTGTTATTTTTTTCTCGATATTCGGGTAATAA
Source organism: Bacteroidales bacterium (assembly GCA_016936595.1). GTDB lineage: Bacteria > Bacteroidota > Bacteroidia > Bacteroidales > JAFGUD01 > JAFGUD01. The sequence continues at coordinate 26,051 of JAFGXO010000007.1, forward strand.
ATTGCTCAAGTTATTTAAAACACCAAAATTAAAAATATTAGTTTTAATATTAAGTGCCGAAAAATATTCTTTGCCTTTAGTTTGTTCCAAATTAATAAGTTCCTCCAAAACAGCAGAAAGAGCATCTAATGTATTTCGCCATTGACTTTTTAAATCTTCTTTTGTAGATTTTGACCACCAATCATCTTCATCAAAAGCTTTTTGTAATGTATTATTTAATATAACACTATAATCAGAATTTTTAAGAAAAAAATTGCACAAATAATTAATTTTCTGACCTTTAACATTATTAATTCCTGATTTTTCGATAATTTTAACTCCTTTTTCAATTAGGGCATTAAAATCTTTTTCGTATAAATTGATTAAAGAGTAGCAAATTTTTAAAATTTCGTTCATTTTTGAACTAAATTCTTCATCAGAAATATTCAGTTCGTCAAAAATATTGTAAAAATCTTCTTTAAAAAGTTGCTTAGAAAAGTTCATAATACTATCTCTAAAATCCCAATTTTTTCCTTCCGAAATTTTTTCGTTTGCATATTGAATGAGCCATTTTTGCAAATTTTCATTTTCATCAAGTCCTAAAATTAATTCATCAGTAAGTTCAGTTGCAACCTTTTCACTATCAAGCTCTAAGGCATACGAATTAGGAATTTGAAGTTCAAAAGCAAAAGCTCTAATAACTTTTTGAACAAAACTATCAATAGTACTAATATTAAAAAAAGTATAATTATGTAAAATTTTAGTTAAATTTTTACGAGCTTTATTAGATATTTGGCTTTCAGTTAGCTTAAAATGATTTTTAATATCATCAAAAAATGCAGACTTTAAAGGTTTGGTTGATAAAATAGCAAGTTCGGAGATAATTCGCTCCTTCATTTCGCCGGCAGCCTTATTAGTAAAGGTTACAGCAAGAATACTCATAAATCTTGAAGGCTCATTGAAGGATAAAAAGATAAAATCTTTGGTTAAAGTGTGAGTTTTTCCGGATCCGGCAGAAGCTTTATATATGTTTAGCATTTAAATAATATTTTTTCAAAAATAATCATTTCGTCAAAAAAATTTGTAAATAAACATTTTTATTTTTAAATTGGGCAAAAATTTACAATTATGAAAGATACAATATTGGTACCAACAGACTTTTCGGAAGTTTGTAATAATGCATTTAATCACGCTTGTGATTTAGCAAAAAACTTGGGTGTAAAAGTTGTAGCCCTACACGTGATAACTAAAGAAACTAAAAATTATCTTGATGATCAACATCTTGATAATAAGGGACTGGAAAAGCGTTTGAGCGATTACGTAAATGGTAAAAAAGCTGAATTTGAAGTTGAAACAGAATATGTTTTAAAAGAAGGCAGTATTTTTGATGAAATTGCTAACGTAAGTAAAGAATTAAATTCAGTGTTTATTGTTTTAGGAACACATGGTAAAGTTGGTTTTCAAAGACTTACAGGTAGTTATGCACTAAAAGTAATTAACAGCACAAAAATTCCTTCAATCATCGTACAAAAGAAACCTATTAAAGCGAGTTCGTATAAAAATATAGTGTTTCCGGTAAAAAGTTTTTCCGAAAATTTGCAAAAAGTTAGATATGCAATTGATATTGCTAAAAACTTTGATGCAACAATTCATCTTGTGCCAAAATATGATAATGATAAATATGCAAAAAGTAAATTATTAGGAGATATAAACCATATTCAGCAAATGTTAACAGAAGAAAATGTTGACTATTGTAAAACTCTTCCGGACGAAGGAGCCGGAAATTTTTCAAAACAAGTTATTGATTATGCCGTAACTAACGATGCCGATTTAATTGTAATAATTACAAGCTCAAATTCAGCATTGCCAATGTTTGATTCGGCAGATGAACAAATAATTTTTAACACCTCGCAAATACCGGTTATGTGTGTAAATCCGGCTCGGGTTAAAAAAATTGCTTCATTTGGAGGAAATTGGCCAGGAATGTAAATAAATTAAAAATCGCTGAATAATTATTCAGCGATTTTTTTATTATAAATAATTATAATTCAAAAAGATTTCCATCTGTATCAAAAAGCTCGCTTGAAGAGAAGAAAAATTCAATTTCTCTTTGTGCGTTTTCGTCGCTGTCTGAACCATGCACACAATTTTCCTGTAAAGAAACACCAAATTTATTTCTTATTGTTCCTTCGGCTGCTTGAGTAGGATTTGTTGCTCCTATGAAATTTCGGAATGCTTCTACTGCATTTTCTTTTTCTAAAGCAATTGCTACAATTGGTCCTGATGACATAAAATTAACTAATTCGTCGTAGAATGGTTTATCTGAATGAATTCCGTAAAATGCTTTTGCTTGATCGTTTCTCATTTTCAACATTTTCATTCCAACAATTCTAAATCCGCCGTCTTTAGTAATCATTTTGATTACTTCTCCAGTATTCAAATTCTTAACGCCTGTAGGCTTAATCATTGTTAAAGTGTAATTACCCATTTTTCTATTTTTTAATTTTTTTGCAAATATACAAAAATTGAATTATACCAATCTGTAATTGATTATTTTTTATTTGAAATTAAAATTTTTAGATTTTTTTAAAACATTTAACCATTAATCCCCAAAATGATTTTGTAACTAATTATATATTAGGCAATTAATAAAAAAAACATATCTCACCCCTTTTTTTAAGTGGAATAGTAACTCTCTAAAAATAAAATATTTACAATTGTTATCATAGTTTATTTAGAAGGCGATGAACATTAAACAATATTTATTTTAATTAACAATTGTAAAAAACACATAAGCAAAAGAAAAATAGCCATTTTTTAACCCTGAAAAAGTAAAATATGAAAGAATACAATTGAAATATTCATTTTTTGCTATGTTAATATTTTATAAATTACACTTAATCGTTTAAATGTCAATATTTAACAAAAAAAATTAATCATTTTTATTATTTTCTGAAAAAATTTTACATATTTGTGTTCTTAAATTATTAACCAAAAATTAAATTTATGAAATCAAAATTCTTTTTTTTAAGCCTGTTGTTTTCGGCGGCAATTATTTTTTCTGCATGTGGCGGTTCATCTGACAATACCGATAATGACAACGATAATTCTAACTCTTCAACTAATAGTGCCAACGAAGGTGTTATCACTAATGTTGAAGATACAGGTATTGCAAATGTTTACGCTCTAACTTTTGAAGCCGACAATGGTGATGTTATTTACATGAATTACGAAACTTACGACGGAGATCCTTATGAACTTATGAACCAAAGAGTTGAAGTTAATTATTACACTTACGATACCCAACAAATTGTAGATATCTTGTATCAAGATTACTCTTTGTATGGTGAATATGGCGGGATATACTTAAATGGCGGTAATATTGACCCGGGTTGGTCTTCTATTGATGGTACTTTTAATGCCTACGACGTAAGCGGTGATACGCCAAGTATTATTGAAATTTATGGTTTAGATGGTACTGACTTAGCTTTTGAAGAATTTGTTGACGAAACAATGATGGACTACAACGGACTACTTGTTACAGTTTATTATGTTGGATACGAAATGACCGAAGTTGAAACAATAAATATGCTATAATATTTAACTTTTTACACAAAAAACAAGGGGGATTTTTAATTTTACAGAAAAAATCCCCCTTTTTTTTGAAGTTTAAAAACACAAATTTCACGTTTACATATTTCTACGATACTGACCTCCAACCTCATACAAGGCATTGCTTATTTGACCCAGAGAACAATATTTAGAAACCTCCATCAATGCTTCAAATACATTTCCGTGACTTTCGGCTACTTGTTTTAAATGTTTAATAGCCTCTTCACTTTCATAAACCCAAACTTGGTGATATTCTTTTAGCGAATTTAATTGATGTTGTTTTTCTTGTTCGGTTGCTCTAATTACCTCATTAGGAACTTGAATCTCTGAACCAGTACTCGATAAGAACGTATTTACACCAATAATTGGCATTTCGCCAGACATCTTTTTATGCTCGTAATACATAGATTCCTGCTGAATTTTATTCCGCTGATACATTGTTTCCATAGCACCCAAAACACCACCTCGCGACGTGATACTGTCAAATTCAATCATCACTGCTTCTTCAACCAAATCTGTAAGTTCTTCAATAATAAATGCACCTTGTAATGGATTTTGATTTTTTGCTAATCCGTATTCTTTATTTATTATTAATTGAATAGCAAGAGCCCTACGAACAGATTCTTCGGTTGGTGTTGTAATTGCTTCATCATAAGCGTTGGTATGCAAGGAGTTACAATTATCGAAAATTGCATAAACTGCTTGTAATGAAGTTCTTATATCATTAAAATCAATTTCTTGTGAATGCAAAGATCTACCGGAAGTTTGAATATGGTATTTTAATTTTTGCGAACGTTCATTTCCACGATACTTAATTTTTATTGCTTTTGCCCATATTCTTCGTGCAACACGCCCAATAACCGAATATTCGGGATCTAAACCATTGGAGAAGAAAAACGACAAATTTGGAGCAAAATCATCAATATTCATACCACGAGCTAAGTAATACTCTACATAAGTAAATCCATTAGCCAGAGTTAAAGCAAGTTGCGTAATAGGATTTGCTCCGGCTTCGGCAATATGATAGCCTGAAATTGATACTGAATAAAAATTTCTGACCATATTTTTTATAAAATAAGCTTGCATATCTCCCATCAATTTTAGCGAAAAATCAATTGAGTAAATACAAGTATTTTGAGCTTGATCTTCTTTTAAAATATCTGCCTGAACTGTACCTCTAACACTACTTAAGGTTTTTTCTTTTATTTTTTGATAAACATCAGCCGGTAAAACCTTATCGCCCGAAATTCCGAGCATAAACAAGCCTAATCCGTTGTGTCCCCGAGGTAATTCAGCTCTGTATTTAGGTTGTTCTAAGCCTTTTTCGGCATAAATTTGAGCTATTTTAGCTTTAATTTCATTTTCAAGACCATTTTGTTTAATGTAAATTTCGCATTCCTGATCAATAGCCGCATTAAAGAAATAAGCTGTCATTATTGGTGCAGGTCCATTTATTGTCATTGAAACAGAGGTTTTTACGTCTGAAAGTTTAAACCCTGAATAAAGTCTTTTTGCATCATCTAACGATGAAATAGAAACTCCTGAATTACCAATTTTCCCGTAAATATCAGGGCGAACAGCAGGGTCTTCGCCATATAAAGTAACTGAATCAAAAGCCGTTGATAATCGCACAGCCGGCATTCCTGACGACACATAATGAAAACGTTTATTAGTGCGTTCGGGGCCTCCCTCGCCGGCAAACATTCTTGTTGGATCTTCGCCTTCGCGTTTAAACGGAAAAACTCCGGCAGTAAATGGAAAAAAACCCGGAAAATTTTCCTGCATACTCCACTCAATTTGCTGTCCCCAATCTTTAAACTTTGGAACTGCAATTTTGGGTATTTTTGAATGCGACAAAGTTTCAACATAATTTTCAACTTTAATTTCTTTATCTCTAACTTTGTAAACAAAAAATTCGTCTTTAAATGATTGTATTTTTTTATCCCAACCGGTAATAATATTTTTAGTTTCTTTATCTAAAGAATCACAATTGTTATCATATTGTTTTTGAAGTTCTTCTCTAACAACCGGATTTTCGCCTTTTCTATAAAACTGAATAACATTATATAAACTGTAAAGTTTGTGTCCGGTTTCTTTTTTTAATTGAACATCTTTATTATAATTTCTTATAACATCTGCAATTTCAGATAAATAACGTCTTCTTTCGGGAGGAACAATATAGGTTGTTTCGTGTTTTGTAATTCCATCGTAATTTGGTAATAAAAATTTACGTTTATCAAGCAAATTTATGGATTCAACAAGTTTTGAAAAAAACACGTTAACACCGTCATCGTTAAACTGCGAAGCAACTGTACCATAAACAGGCATCTGATCAGGCATTTTGTCAAAAACCTCACGATTACGCAAAACTTGTTTGCTAACATCTCTCAAAGCATCGTCGGCTCCAAATTTGTCAAATTTATTAATCACCACAATATCGGCAAAATCCAGCATATCAATCTTTTCGAGTTGCGAAGGAGCACCAAATTCGGGCGTCATAACATAAACAGATAAGTCACTGTGTTCGGTAATTTCTGTTTGGGATTGTCCAATTCCGGAAGTTTCAAGAATTATTAAATCAAAATTTGCAACTTTCAGGATATTAAGAGCATCTTGCACATAAGGAGAAACAGAAATATTTGCACCTCGAGTAGCAAGCGAACGCATGTAAACGTTATCGTGGTTTATTGCATTCATACGAATACGGTCGCCCAGCAAAGCACCACCGGTTTTTCGTCGAGAAGGATCAACCGACACAATACCAATACTTTTATTAGGATTAGAATTTAAATATCTGCGAACAAGTTCATCTATTAAAGACGATTTTCCGGCTCCACCGGTTCCTGTAATTCCCACCACAGGGATATTTGATTTATTTGCAATTTTTTTAAGCTCAACAATCTCATTTTCGATATTTTGACGGTTATTTTCACATGAAGAAATTGCTTGAGCTATTGCATTAACCTCTTTGTTTTTAATTCCGTCAAAATTTAATTTAGATAAATTACCGGTTGCAAAATCAGAAGTTTTTAACAAATGATTTATCATTCCTTGCAAGCCCATTTTACGACCATCATCAGGAGTGTAAATTTTAGAAATTCCGTAATTTTCCAGTTCTTTAACCTCTTCGGGAAGTATAGTTCCGCCACCACCGGCAAATATTTTTATATGAGGTGCACCATTTTCTATTAAAAGATCATACATATATTTTAAAAATTCGGTATGTCCTCCTTGGTAAGAAGTAATAGCAATAGCCTGTACGTCTTCTTGCACGGCACAAATTACAATTTCTTTTACAGAACGATTATGTCCAAGATGTATAACTTCGGCACCGGTACTCTGCATTATTCGCCGCATAATATTAATAGCAGCATCGTGTCCGTCAAAAAGCGATGCTGCTGTAACTATTCTGATATGATTTTTTGGTTGATATTTTTCGTTACTCATAGTATATTTTTTTGCCAAAATATCAATTTTTTTTAAATGAACAAAAACTAATGTTAAAAAGTAAATGCAATTTTTTTAAAACTAAACAATTATCGCATTTTTTTTTTTTGTACATTTGTAAAAAAATAAAATGAAATTCAAACTTCTTTTTTTATTGATGCTTTTTTTTGCTTCATCACCAATTTTTTCGCAAACCATAAACGAAGAATTTTTAGTTGCAGTTTATGAAAATGACGAATTAAAAATTTTTGAGTTGATGCGAAAAAATGTAAACGTTAATACAATCTCAATAAAAGGAACCTCTCCAATAATGTATTCAGTTCAAAACGGCAATTACCTGATTACCAAAAAGTTACTTGATACCGGAGCAGATCCTAATTATCAATCAAAAAACTCGCCACCTGCTTTAATTAACGCAATAATTAACAACGATACTGCACTGGTTTTTTTGCTTTTAGAATATGGTGCCGATCCGACTATTATAGAAAATACTGAAAGAAAATACCCGCTTTTGTATGCAATAGAAAGAAATAACTTTGTTCTTGTTGATTTACTATTTTGGTATGGAGCCAACGCAAACCAAAATTCAAATAACATTATTCCTCTTTTTTATGCAATTGAATATAATGCAGACACTTCGATAGTTAATCTTATTATTGAAAATAACGCAAATATAAATGCACAAAACATAAACGGCTTTACCCCGTTAATTGAGGCAGTTTTATATAATAATATAAATGTTACTAAAATTCTACTTCAAAAGAATGCAAATACAGAAATTAGAGATTACACTTCAGAAAAATATAATGCTCTTGATTATGCTTACAAATATCATCTTACAGAAATAACCGAATTACTTTTGCCTTATTATAAAGATGATGCAAAAAAATATCACAGCATCGCATTATCTCAAGATTATTTAATTGGAGCAAAAAAAATAAGACAAATAACCGGCAAAAAATATTTAAATCCTGTTATTTCAAACATTACAATAGCTCCTTCTATGTTGTTTACATACAATGATTTATATATGGGCGGAAAAATTGGTTTTAAAGAAGCAAGATACAACATAGAAACTAATATTGGAGTTTTACCACGCTTATTTAAAAAAAGAATTTTATTAGAAGAAAGTCCAAATAATTATTTGCAATTATGGGAAAAACGAACAATGCTTTTTTTTGAAGTAAACAAAAATTTTAACCTTGTTTATTCTGATGATAACATTAGTGGAATTTATATAAAGGCAGGAGGAAATTTCTCTTTTGGAAGCTACGACGGAATTTTAATAGATTATCAAAAACCATTTGTTCCTTCATTTGGGCTTGGAATGTGGTCAAAAAAAGATTTTATTAAATTCAGTTTAGGATACGAATATTTACCAATTCAAACTAATTTCGCGCATTTTGTTAAACTTGATTTAATTTTTTATTTGCCATTTAAATTTGAGAAATAAGTATATTCAGTATTTTTAAAAAAAAAAGACCTCAAAAGAGGCCTTTTTGAAAAAATTTATTGATTTTGAAAAGCTTTTAGACCAGCATAAACAGCAGCTTTACCAAGTTGATTTTCAATTCGTATAAGTTGATTAAATTTAGCAATTCTTTCAGAGCGAGAAGCCGAACCGGTTTTGATATGTCCGGCACCAACAGCTACTGCGAGATCAGCAATAGTAGTATCTTCGGTTTCGCCTGAACGGTGCGAAATAAAACAATAATATTTATGTTTTTTTGCAAGTTCAATTGTTTCTATAGTTTCTGTTAAAGTACCTATTTGATTAAGTTTAATAAGAATTGAATTTGCAACGCCTTTATCGATAGCTTCTTGAAGAATAGCTTTATTTGTGCAAAGTAAATCGTCGCCAACAAGCTCAATTTTATTTCCTAATTTTTCGGTCATAAGTTTCCAACCGTCCCAATCATTTTCAGCTAAACCGTCTTCAATAGAGATAATAGGATATCTGTTAACCCAATCTTCCCAAAGAGCTATCATTTGCTCAGAAGTTTTAGAAGAGCCGTCAGATTTGCTAAAAACATATTTACCGTCTTGCCACATTTCGCTTGTTGCAGGATCAAGAGCAATAGAAATATCTTGTCCGGGTTTGTAACCGGCATTTTTGATAGCTTCCACGATAACCTCCATAGCTTCTTCGTTTGATTTTAGAGCAGGAGCGTATCCACCTTCGTCACCAACACCTGTATTGTAACCTCTTTCTTTTAAAACTTTTTTAAGAGCATGAAAAGTTTCGGCCCCCATTCTGATAGCTTCTTTAAACGTAGGAGCATTGTGAGGCACGATCATAAATTCCTGAAAATCAACGTTACTATCGGCGTGAGCTCCACCATTTATTACATTCAAAGAAGGCACAGGAATAGTAGCAGCATTAGCACCGCCTAAATATCTGTAAAGAGGAGAATTACCTGATTTAGCAGCAGCATGAGCAACAGCAAGAGAAACAGCAAGTATTGCATTAGCACCCAGTTTGGCTTTATTAGGAGTTCCATCAAGTTCGATCATTGTGTAATCTATTTCGCGTTGATGGAAAACACACATACCTTCGATTTTGGGAGCAATAATTTTATTTACATTTTCAACAGCTTTTAAAACGCCTTTTCCTAAATAACGTTTTTTGTCTCCGTCTCTAAGTTCAACAGCTTCTTTTTCGCCGGTAGAAGCTCCGGAAGGAACAATTGCATTAGCACGAATGCCATTTTCAAGAGTTATTTCACATTCAACAGTTGGATTTCCGCGAGAGTCTAAAACTTCGTAAGCGTTAATTTTTGTAATTTTCATAATTTTTTTATTAAAAGTTAATGATATTTTTTTGATAAAACAATATTTTTTAAAAACTAATTTCCAAAAAATTTGAACTTAAAAAACATTTTTTTTTGTTCAAGTTTATAAATATAGATATGATTATTTTATTTTAAACAAAAACACGCAAATTTATGAATTAAAAATGAAATTAAAAAAAATATTACCTCAGATATTTGGAAACGATTGCATAAAAAAAGGACTGACAAAAATAGTCAGCCCTTAGTGTAAGATGTAAGTTAAGGATTTATGTTAATTTAGAGATTAAACAATGTCATCACGATCTGAGAAATAACGCATGAATTGAACTCTTTCAAACATAGCAGGATTGTCAACTTTTATTTGGCTGGCTAAACCTTTAATTTGTTTGATTGATTCGTATTCGTTATCATTTAAATATTTAACTAATTCGTCATTCATTTTTTTAATTTGCGACATTCCATTTTTATACAATGTAGAAACAACCTGAACGGCATCAACACCGGCTAAAATCATTTTAATTAAACTTTCGCCACAATGTACTCCGGTAGAAGCAGCTAATGAACAACCAAGTTTTCCTGAAGAAATAGCAGCCCAACGTAATGGTAAGCTGATATCAGAAGGGACACTGAATACATTTGATACTGTAATACTTTTAGTTTTAATATCAATGTCGGGGTTGTAATATCTATTAAATAAAACCAAACCTGCAATGCCGGAGCCTGAAACTCTTTGAATCATTTTAGCAAGATTAGTGAAAAAAGAGCTCATTTTAATAATGATAGGAATTTTAACAGCTTTTTTAACTTCTTCAATTATTTTAAAATACGTATCTTCAATTTCTTGAGCTGATTTTTTTACATCACTTGGCATTAAAAAAATGTTAAGTTCAAGAGCATCTGCTCCGGCTTCTTCAATTTTTTTAGTAAAATATGTCCATTCGTAACTTGAAACACAATTTATGCTTGCAATAATAGGAATATTAACAGCAGCTTTTGCATCTTTAATTAATTTAACATATTTATTAACGTTATCTTGCTTGATTTTAAGGTCAAAATAATCTAAATTTTCATCATCATAACCAAATTTTTGAGCATCTTTAACAACACTATCATACTCAAATACTATTTCTTCTTCAAAAATGGATTTTAAAACAATAGCACCTGCTCCATTTTCTTCCATTTCTTTAAAGTATTTTGTTGATCCGGTTAAACCTGAACTTCCAACAATAATAGGGCTTTTGAGTTCTAATCCGGCAAATTTTGTTGTAATATCTACTTCCATTGTAATTACTGTTTTAAATTTAATTTGTACAAAAAAAAAGATTTTTTTTCAGAAATATGTATTTTTCGGCATTAAATATTCAAAAATATGTTCAAAAATATATTTATAGTTAACTGTATCAATTTTTATTTCAAATAAATTGCTCCTTCGGGAACTTTTTTTGTTTTCCAACGACGATGAGACCACAGCCAATTTTCAGGTTGTTTTTGTATTCTTTTTTCAAGTGCAATCATATATTTTTTAATAATCAATCCTTTGCTTTCCTCTTGAGGATTTTCTGTAATTAACTCAAAATCAATTTCATAAACCCCTCTTTTTCTTTTTGTGATATTAAAAAAAACTACAGGCATTTTATATTTTTTAGAATATAATTCTACTCCATGCAAACAAGGAGTTGGTTGATTTAAAAAATCTATCCATATTGCTTTTTTCTTATTTGAAGGATTTTGATCCGACAACATTATTACAGTGTAAGGTTTTTGATGATTTGAAAATGCACGTGCGGTAGTGTTTATTGACTGCATTTTGGTGTTATCTTTTTGCCTTAGCTTGTTTAAATAAGCATCTATATATTTGTTTTTCAATGGTTTATATAAAATAACTACATCATGTAATAACAAATAAGGAGTAGCCCTTGTTCCCCACTCCCAATTTCCTAAATGCCCTCCTACAAAAACAATATTTTTGCCTTGTTCAAATAATTTTTTTTCTATTTCTGCATTAATTATCGAAAATCTATTTAATAATTTTTTCACACTTAGTGTGTAACCCTTTAAACTTTCTAAAATCAAATCAGATAAATGTTTATAATATTTTTTAGCAATGACAAATATTTCATCACTCGATTTTTCAGGAAAAGAATTTTTTAAATTCTCGAAC
>JAFGXO010000063.1 GCA_016936595.1 Bacteroidales bacterium
AAACAACTTTTGCTGCATCAATTTCAAATTTCACATTTATGTTACCAAGTTCTGTTGGAAATATTGGTCCTTTTGAAGGGGCTTGGGCAATAGGATTTTATTTAATTGAAATAGGAAAGGACATTTCTGTTCCAATTGGCCTTTTTTCTAATATATTTGCAATTCTTTTAACAGCTGTTTTAGCCGGATTCGGATTAATAATATTAAAACACGAAAAATAATATAATTTATATGAAAACTCAAAAAATATTATTGTTATTTATTGTATTTTTGGTTTTAGCAATTACCAGTTTCCAATCGTTTTATCAGCTTGGAACAGAGCATATAAAAATTTGGGATGAAGCACGCGGTGCTAACAACGCAATTGAAATGATGCAAAATCACGATTATTTAGTTGTAAAATTTGATGGGCAACCTGATAGATGGAATACAAAATCGCCTTTTTTTATTTGGTTTAAGGTAATAAGTTTTAAAATATTCGGAATTACTGAATTTGCAGTTAGATTTCCAAGTGCATTGTTTGCTATGCTCACATCGTTAGTTCTGCTAATTTTTTCTAAAAAAATATTTAATGAAATTTATACCGGTGCCATAGCGGTTCTTGTTATGATGAATACCATTGGGTATATGGGGTATCACGTTGCAAGAAATGGAGAACCGGATACTATCTTAGTTTTTTTTACTTTATTATATTCACTTAGTTGGTTTTTACTTTTAGAAAAATATCCTAAACGCTCAACTCTTTTGTTTTTTGCTTTTGCCGTAAATGTTTTTTTTGCTACTTTTACAAAAAATATTGCCGGTTTAGCTCCTCTGTCCGGAATTGTTTTATATACTCTTGTTAGATATAAAATTTTATGTAAATTAATCAAAGATTATCGAACTTATTTGTCAATTCTTAGTATTTTTGGTTTAGTAATTTTGTATTTCATTATACGTGAAAAATTTGACCCAGGTTATACTCAAATTGTTATTAAACAAGAAGTTACTGGAATGTTTTTTGACTATTTTGTTGGCAAGCCTAAACATCCTGAATTTATTTTTTATTTCAAATATTTGTTCAAAAACGGGTTTTACCAATTTGTTTACTTCTTACTGTTATCAATTCCTGCTTTAATTTTAACAAAAAATACTCTACGACGAAATTTTATTATTTTCAATATTTTTGCCGCATTAATCTTTGTCATAGGCTATTCTTCTTCCGTTGCTAAAAATGAATGGTATATTGCTCCTGTTTATCCCTTTCTATCTTTAATTATTGGAACATCATTAGTTGAACTTGTAAATATTACATATAAAAAAACATCTAATAAATATCTTAAATATTTTATTATTTTTTTACTAATTGTACCTTTTTCGTGGGTTACTATAAATAATGGACGTTCAACTCATTTGAAAAACATGCCAAAAAATAGTGTATATAAGTACGAAGCCGATGGTCATTATCTTAAAAAATATCATTTATTGTATCCCGAAATTAATGATATTGTTGTTCTATCGCCCTATTATTCAGGACCTAAAGACCCTAATTTAGATCAAGTAAAATTTTATATAAAAAAATATAATATTGAAGATAATACTAATTTTTCAGTGCAAGATAATTTTTCCGACGATTTAATTGGAAAACATGTGTTAATTTGTAATACCATTTACGTTGATGATTTATACAAAAAATACGATTACGAAATTATTGATTTTAATACACAGTGTATTTTTTGTAAAATTTTGAATGAAAAACAAAACTTTGATAATTCTCTTGAACCAATTACCACTACTTTGGGATCAACTTCTCAGCCTTATTTTTTAAAAATTGATGATTATAATTTTGTTTATCCGTTTATTTCAGATAGCTTAATTGCTCTAAAAATTGATGATAAAAATAATAAAATATATATGTGGTATTTAGATAGTACATTAAATGTAGTTAATTTAGAAAATGATACAATAAATATTATTTCCGAAAAATTTATTCCCTCGCCCGGATATTCAACTATGGATATTAGTAATTTGGCTATTGACACAGATAAGGATTCGGTTTATGTTTATTATGCAGATAATAAAGTTTCGGTAGGCACAGTTTTTGATTTTGGTTATAAGTTTTATAATGTAACTTATCCTGAGGGGAATGATGCAAATACACTAATTGATTGTGCAATTGAACAAAACGGTAACCATTTTTATTTTTGGTTTAACACAGGGGTTGTTTCGTCTGGCACATTTAATGATTTAGCAAAATATAGAGATTTATATAATATTATATTGCCTTCTGATATTTTATATTCAAAAATATTATTTTTTAATATTTCAAAATCAGAAAAAACTATTATGATTACCGAAAGCGATTAACATTTATTTTGTTTTAATAAACACAATATAGATGATTTTTATATGAAATTTTTGTTACTATGGACTTTTCAATAAATAAATATAAACAATTTGTCCAATTTTTGAAAGATTTTAATATACCTGTTTATGGTTTGTTGCAATGGCATCAAAAACAACCTGATTTTGGAGTTCTGCTTGAACATCATGTTGATAAACGACCCGAAAATTCATTAAAAATTGCTAAAATTGAACATAAATTTGGAATTAGTTCAACTTATTTTTACCGAAGTTCTAAAAAATGTTTTAAGTCCGAAATTTTATCTAATGTATCTAAATTGGGGCACGAAATAGGTTACCATTATAATGATTATACACAGAATAAAGGAGATATTGAATTAACAAAAAAATCATTTAGTGAAAATTTGAACAAATTCCGCAAAATAACTCAGGTATTTTCAGTTGCAATGTATGGCATACCAAACCGAAAATTTGATGCTCGAAAAATGTGGGAAAATTTTATTTTATCCGATTTTGATCTAAAAGTAAGAGCGTATATTGAAGTGGATTATTCTGATATTTATTATTTTGCTGATACCGGACGAACTTGGAGTTCGGTTGGAAATAACATTAACGATAAAGTTGTTTCAAATCGTATTGCTGATATTAAAACTACAGATGATTTAATTGATTTTATTAAAAATAATAAAGATAAAAAAATAGCTGTTGTTATTCACCCAAAACGCTGGTCTGATGGAATTATAGAACATTTTTACGTGTTTTTTAAAGATTTAATTATTAGAACATTTAAAAAAACACTAATGATATTTAGATAGCTTTTATTTTTTAATTAAAAACTAAATGAAAATTATAGTTGTGAATAAAAATATTAATCCAAATATAAAAAAATTACTAATCAGCAAAAAGAATGAAATATTTTCGGCTGACGAATATGTGAATGGTATAGTTAACGGTAACAGAAATATGCTTAGTAAAGCTATTACGTTGTTAGAGAGTAATTTAAATGACGATTTAAAAAAGGCTGACCAAATAATAAAAATGTGTTTACCATTTTCCGGAAAATCTCGCAGAATTGGAATAACCGGAGTTCCCGGAGTTGGTAAGAGTACTTTTATTGACTATTTTGGATTGAAATTAATTGAAAATAACCATAAAATAGCAGTTCTTGCAATAGATCCGAGTAGCAGCCTGTCAGGTGGAAGTATTTTAGGCGATAAAACCCGAATGGAGAGTATTAGCGGTAAAATTGAAGCTTTTGTCAGACCTTCGCCTACCTCAGGCACTTTGGGAGGGGTAGCTTCTAAAACGCGTGAAACTATTGTTTTATGCGAGGCTGCAGGTTTTGATACAATTATTATCGAAACTGTTGGAGTAGGGCAGTCCGAAATTGCTGTTTCATCAATGGTTGATTTATTCTTGATGCTTTTTGTTGCAGGAACGGGCGACGAATTGCAAGGAATCAAACGAGGAATTATGGAAATGACTGATATTCTGGTATTTACAAAAAATGATGGTGCTAATATTGATCGTACAAAAGTTGCTAAAATTCAATTTGAAACTGCTTTAAAATTTTTTTCAACAAAAGAATCTAATTGGTTGCCAAAGGTTTGCTGCGTTTCGGCTTTTGAGAAATCTGGTTTTAACGAACTTAATGTAATTATTGAACAATATTTTAATCATATTACTAAAAATGGTTTTATCGTACAAAATCGTAAAAATCAGTCTTTACAATGGCTTAATGATCAGATAATTGACAACTTGAAAAAGGATTTTTATCAAAATGAAACGATTAAAAAATCAATAACAAAAATTACTCAACAAATTGTTAATCAGCAGATTTCACCCATTTATGCCGCTAAAGAGCTTATTAAAAAATATTTACAACAAACTCGTGATTTTAATAAATAGGTCAGAATATTTCACATAATTTTTTGTTTGTGCAAAATATTAGCAATTTTTTATTTAAAAAATTTTCTAAAAGAACTATAATAATTATTTTTGCGTTTTGAATAATCTAAAAATTGTTCAAAATATTTATTATATATTAATATTAACTTTTTAAGCCAAATAATAATGAGTTGGTTAGACGATTTAGAAAGACGATTGCAAGACGTTGATGTACAGGTAATTAACGATGCAAAATCGCCTTCGGGAAAACCTCACGTAGGTGCCTTACGTGGTGTTTTAATTCACGATGCAGTATATAAGTTTTTAAAAAACAGAGGAATAAAGGTTAAGAATATTTACGGTTCAGATGATTATGACCCTATGGACGAACTTCCTGGAGGATATGAACCTGAATTATTTCAAAAATATCTCGGAGTGCCATTATCAAATGTTCCCGCACCACCGGATTCTGATAAAAAAGATTTGGCAATGCACTTTATTTCCGATTTTTTTAATATTTTTGATGAGATTGGTGCCGAAGCCGAGCTTTATTACATGCGCGATTATTATCAAAATGGTACTTTTAATGAGGCTATCGATACTCTTTTACATAGAGCCGACGAAGTTCGTGCAATTTACAAACAAGTTAGTAATTCCGATCGCCCTCAGGATTGGTATCCGGTTCAGGTTGTGTGCGAAAAATGCGGCAGACTTGGAACTACTCAGGTTACCGGTTTTGATGGAAAAGAAGTTACTTACGTTTGCCACGAAAATATGGTTAGTTGGGCAAAAGGTTGTGGGTACAAAGGAAAAATGTCGCCATTTAATGGAAATGGAAAATTGCCATATAAAGTGGAATGGGCTTCAAAGTGGAAATATCTAAACATAACAATCGAAGGAGCCGGAACCGACCATAATACTCGCGGAGGTTCCAGAGACGTTGCTAATGCTGTTAGTCGCAAAATTTTTAATTACAATCCACCGGTAAATATACCTTATGGCTTTTTCTTGCTTGGCGGAGCTAAAATGTCCTCATCTAAAGGAATTGGAGCAACAGCACGCGATATGACTAACTTTTTACCACCTGAAATTTTACGTTACTTAATGCTTGCAACTCAGCCCAAAAAAGCTATTAATTTTGAGCCGTCGCAAACTTATATTACTAAATTATTTAACGATTTTGATAAATTACATGATAAAAAATTAAATAACGAAGAATTAGCTGACTACGAAGAACAAATTTATAATCTGTCAAATGTTTTTGCCGATAAAGATTTTGATGTAATAGATTTTTCTCTCATTGTAACACTTGTTCAATTACCTCAAATAGACGTTTATAAAGCAGCCCAAGAAAGAATAGGTCGTGCATTAACCGAAATAGAACGTCAAAAATTAGACAGAAGAATTATTGCGGCAAAATATTGGTTAAATTATCTTGCTCCCGATGAGGATAAATTTCAGCTTCAGGAAAAATTACCTGCCGAAGCTAATGATTTATCAGTAATACAAAAAGGGTTTTTGCGTATTTATGCCGAGCATATTCCAAATGTTGAATGGAACGAAACTGCTCTTCAAACAGCCGTTTTTGATGCCGCCCGATTAACTCCTATGAACCCTAAATTTGCCTTTGCTGCTATTTATCGCGTGCTTTTAAACAGAGATCAAGGACCCAAAGCCGGAAGTTTAATTGCTCATATAGGAAAAGAATTTATCACAAAACGTTTTACCGAATTAGTGTTCGATAACAACGAATTTATTGCTGAAACTATTGTTGATCAACAAGATCTGGAATTATTTTTATCTAAGAATCAAACTAAGGTAACAAATCATACCCAAACTGAAAAAGATAATTTTACTGAACACATTATTGAAACCGATGACGGAAAAAAACATGTTCGCAGAGTGAAGTAATACAAAAAAAACACTACTGAAAATATTTAGTAGTGTTTTTTTAGCGTTTTTTGTTCTGATACCAATTATATAAATCTTCAACTTAATTTTATTATCAAAAACCAAATTTTCACCCTTCAACCTAAATAACTTCCAACATTACAAATTTTAAACTTTATAAGCTTTTAATAATAACAACTTTCAACTTAAAAACTTACTCTTTACTTGTTAGTTGCAATAATTTATGGTTATTTAAACTGTGATGATGTAGTTTTTCGAGAATCACACCTTGTTTAAGAATAACCAAACCCGGATTTGATCTAATAATAGTTTTAGAGGTTACTTCGTCAATCTTGCAAAAAGTCCAATTTGGGTAATCAAGTTGCTCGAGAGTAGAGTTTATAACAGATGCATCGGAAGAGGTTACGCAAAAAACCTGAGTATTAGGTCTTATACTTACAAAGGTGTCGATAAATAATTTTGTTTTTCTTAAGTTTTTAAAATTAAGTTCTTCTAAGGTGTATGTAACAACAAGTAAAACAGTATCTTGAATATTTAAAATGTAATTTGTTAGATTATTGTCGTTTAAATCAACTAAATCAAAATCGTGAATAGGAGGAGTATAACCTTTTTTAACCAATACAGATTTAGTGTCTGCCCATTCGTAATTTAAAGTATCATCCCAAGGATAGTTGTCTTCGGTAAACTCTTCAATATCACCAGTATTTTTATTTTTATAGAAAAAAGTTGTAACAAATTCATCTTGAGGAGCATCATCAGGAATAGTCATCATTTCGGGAATATTTGCACCAACTTTGTAAGGTCTAAAATCTATGATAGGTAAAAAGCTGTAATTGTAAAGTTCAAATCCAAAAACAAAAAGAAATACAATAGTTGCAATAATTTGTCGAGTTTTAAGAGGCATTTTGGGGGGGAATTTATTTTTCCAAATAAAAACAAATACAAGGAAAAAGTCGATAACAATATTTTTCCAAAATGTTTGCCAGTTAGTAAGTTTTATGGCGTCACCAAAGCAACCACAATCCGACACGGGATTTGCAACCGCAAGATAAAAAGTTAGGGGAGTAAAAACCAACATAAGCAAAACGCCCAACCACGCCGAAATTCTGGGTAAAACGTTAATCAGTAATAAAATTCCGATTGAAAATTCTAAAGCACACATTATCAGAGAAAACGGAAGCGACAAAGGGGTTAATCCGGGTAGATTAAAAGCATAATTAAAATAATCGTCAAACTTTATGGCTGTTCCCATTGGATCAACTGCTTTTACAAATCCCGAAAATAAAAATACAAGTCCTACTAAAATTCTACTAAAATGATATAATGATTTTTGCATAATAATGAAATATTTAAGCTTAGTTTTTTAAAAAATAGTTTAAATTTATTATTAATTTATCCACAAAAGTGGAAAGTTTATAGTTAAATTGAAATAATTAATAAGTTAGAATAAAAAAAACAGTAAAGTTAGCATCAAATTTCAGATAATTTTATTAAACCAAAAACTGAGTAATTAATCATATCGTAATAATTAGCATCAATTCCTTCCGAAATTAAAGTTTTACCTTTGTTGTCTTCAATTTGTTTTGTTCTAAAAATTTTCATTAGAATTAAATCGGTAAACGAACTAACACGCATCAATCTCCATGCTTCGCCATAGTCATGATTCTTTTTCATCATAAGTTCTTTAGCTTTGTTAAAATAGTCGTCGTAAAGTTCAATGGCTTTTTCAGGAGTCATATCAATTTGGTCGGCAAAACTTAAAATGTGTTGTATTAAAGCTACAATAGCATAATTAATTATTCCAATAAATTCACTTGTAATTCCTTCGTCAATTTTTGATTCTCCATTAATTTCAATGCTTCGTATTCTGTTTGCTTTAATATATATCTGATCAGTAAGAGATTCGGGTCTAAGAATTCTCCAAGCTGCACCATAATCCTTAAGTTTTTTTTCAAAAATATCTCTACATAATTTTATTATCTCATCATATTGTTCCGATGTGTTCATTTAGTTAATTTTTCATTTGTCTCGCAAATTAAGAATATTTTTTGCAAATTTCAAAGTTTATTGTACTAAAAAAAATTAAACATAATTTCATTTTCAAATAGTAAAAAATCAATATATTTTAACAGGCTCTAAAAAAAATAAGTAACTTTAATAAGAAAAAGAATTAATTGGAACAGAATTTGAATTTCACCCAATATATTTTATTTTAAAAAAAATTTTAACTTGATTATCAATAAATAACAAGGTTAAATTATGAAAAAATTATCCATAATACTTATCATATTGTTTGGTGCAAATTTTATACACGGACAAAAAATTTCAACCTTAACCCCTACACTTGTTGTATGGAAAAACAATAATCAAAAAATATCATTAAATGATGCCAAATATGGCTTAGTATTTAATGACAGTTTAACTTTAAATGTAACATTTTATAAATCAATTTTTGACAGAATAGGAGATGCGGATAACATTGTTTTTGAATTTAGATGGTATTATTACTTGAGCACCCGCAGAAGTTTGATGTTTGTTGATAAAGTGAAATATAAAGATGCCCTTTTTTCGGGAAATAATACTGCTGAAATAACTTCATGTCAAAAAGGTTTACAACAAGGTTGGTGGGAAGTTCAAGTATATACAACTTATGACAATGGTTTTTTAAAAATTGGTGATATTGCTAAATTTCAGGTTTTTATAAAAAAATAATTATTCTGATTGGATTTTTCTATAAATCATAAGTAATTCTTTTTCGTTGTTAAATTCTGTGTAATTTAATATTTTAATAAGTTTGTTGGCTTCCAAATATACATTTTCTTTTTTGTGATATAAATGATAGTGGTTCAAAAATTTTATTACTCGAAACCCATTAAACCAGTTAAAAAATCTTTTAATGAAATTTTCTTTGTTTTTTGTGTTTTGTTTTATCTCTGTTAGAACATTTTCAATGTCATTGTTAAATAAAAAATCACTCAAAATTTCGTCTAAATTTTTAGCAACATTTTTAAAATTATATTCATAAAGAATATCGATAGTGTCAAAAAAATCTTTTAGAATTAGAAATGATTTAAGAGAATAAGCAGGATATATAAAATTATATTTATTTATAATTTGTTCAACTGCGATTCCTGTTCCAAAAATAACACGATTTGTAATTCTTGGAGAAGGAAAAACGCAAGTATTGTTAATAATTCCAAAGTTTCCGTTTGGAATTATTTTGTGTAAAAAATAAAAATCTTCGCCGGATTTATTTAAAACCATTCCACCCTGTTTAGCATAAACATCGGCTTTTACCGCAAATGCAGAACCTATTGTGTGATAAGCATGAGGGAATTTTATGTGCCGTAACGCCTGAATATAATACCTTAAATATAATTCGTATATTATTATTGCTCTATAAGTTTCTGCCGAAAATTTTGCTCCTTGTGTAGGATGTTCAAATCTGATATTTGCCGCTTCTATTTTATAATTTTGTTTGAAAAAATCGTTAATAGCCTGAAAATAATTATTTTGTGTTGTTGTATCTGCATCTAAACTTACTATAATCCCCGAAGATAAATTAATAGAATTAAAATATTTTAGGGCTAAATCCATACCAATTTTTCGGGCTAAGCCGGGTCCGGCGGATTTTTCGGGTAAATTTAATGCTTCTATAACTTTTACTTCAATATTATGGTTTTTGTTTATTTTTGTAAACTCATTAATCTCGATAATGGTTTTATTGTTCTGATATTTTACCTCTTGAGAACTTGAAACAGAAGAATTTACAACAACT
>JAFGXO010000064.1 GCA_016936595.1 Bacteroidales bacterium
CTTCAAACAAATTAAACACAACGTCCGGTTTTAACAACAATAATTGTTCTTTAGTTTTTTGCAGATTCAAATCCATAAAAACTCTTTGATGCGTGTGTCCTAATTCATTTAATGACTTTTCAACTACTTCTACCTGTTCCAAAACGTCTAATTCATCGGGTAAGGCATTTTCTGACAAAGCATTTATTAAAATTATTACATTCATTTTTAAAAAATTTATTTATACAAAAACTAAAAATTAAGCAAAAACATACCCCTTAATACTTATTTAATTTTTTTAATTGCAGAGGTCATTATTTTAGAAATCAACGTATTATAAGAAATATTATTTAGTTTACACAAAATTGGCAAATCAGAATGAATAGGGTTTAAACCTGCTAAAGGATTAATTTCTATAAAATTAGGAGCCCCATTTTCATCACATCTAATATCAACCCTTCCTCCATCTTCACATTCCAATACTTGCCATGTTTTTAAAGCTAATTGTGCACATTTATTATATATATCTTCTTCGGGAACAGAATAATTTATTTTTGTCTCGTATTCATCTTTATTTTCGAAAGAATAAAATTTATTTTTTGTGTTTTTTGTAAATAAAACTTCCATAACCCCCACACATTCAGCATTTTTACCCGATCCAACAATGCCGGCAGTAAATTCTCTGCCGTTTAAATATTTTTCAACTAAAACAGGTTGATTATACTTTTTTAGCAATAAAGAACATGAATCTAAAAGCTGTTTTTTATCGTTTATAAAAGAAAGTTGATTTATTCCTTTGCCGGTACCCTCAGCAAAAGGTTTAACAAAAAGAGGAAACGAGAGATTAATGCTTTCAACATCTTGGATATTATAAACAACAAAAAAATCGGCTGTTAAAATACCCGCATCTCGTACTATTCTTTTTGTTAATGCTTTATGCAAAGTTAACGACAGCACCAAAGGATTTGAAAAAACGTAAGGAATATTATATGCATCTAACAAAGCAGGAACCTGAGCTTCGCGACCTATTCCGTACATTCCCTCGCAAATATTAAAAACTATATCCCATTTTTGACCTTGAATTAATTTTGGGGATAAATTTTTTATGTGCCCAATTCTTTCGGTTGAATAACCAAGATTATTTAAAGCATTTTCTATTCCATCAATGGTTTCCTCCTTATCAAACTCGGCGGCTTCTTCGGAACTAAAACCCATTTTTAGATATTCTGATTTTAAATCATACGTTAAACCTACTAACATGTTTTATATTTTATAATTTAAATATAATCGGGATATTTAAAAAGTTCATTATTGTAATTTTTTAAAAGAACATTACCTTCGGCATCTTTACCTTGGTAATATTCAGGCAGTAAAGGAATTTTTCCTCCGCCACCGGGAGCGTCAATAACATACTGAGGAACAGCATAGCCCGAAGTAAAGCCTCTTAAATTTTTTATTATGTTTAATCCTGTTTCAACCGAAGTTCTGAAATGAGCAGAACCCGGAATTGGATCACATTGATATAAATAATATGGACGCACTCGTATTTTTAACAATTCGTGTGCTAATTTTTTGTATATTAAAGGATTGTCATTTATTCCTTTTAATAAAACAGTTTGACTACCTAAAGGTATTCCGGCGTCAGCAAGGCGAATGCACGCAAATTTTGTTTCTTCAGTTAGTTCGTTGGGGTGAGTAAAATGCACGCTCAAAAACAAAGGGTGATACTTTTTTAATATCTTAACCAACGACGGAGTAATACGCTGAGGCAATACAACCGGCACTTTTGTTCCTATACGGATTATTTCAATATGTTTTATTTGTCGAATTCTTGATAATAAATAATCTAATTGTACATCGGCAAGAGTTAATGGATCTCCGCCGGAAATAAGCACGTCTCTAATTTCTTCATGTGCCGATATATATTCTATTGCGCTATCCCATTCAGATTTTAATGAATGACGACTTTGTTTTTTTGCTACTGTATGTGAACGGGTACAATATCTACAGTAGGTACTGCAAAAATCAGTTACTAAAAAAAGTACTCTGTCGGGGTAGCGATGAACTATACAATTTACAGTTGTATCGTTATGTTCATCTAAAGGATCATCTTGCTCACCTTTTGATAAAATCATTTCTTCAAAAGTTGGAACTACAGTTCTTCGTATGCCTTGTGATGAATCTGTTTGATGTAAAAGTGATGCAAAATATGGTGTTATTCTAATAGGTAAATTGGCTCTATCTTCTACAACTTTTAATTCATCTTTTGATAATTCTAAAAAAGTTGAAAGACTTTGAATTGATGTGAAACTGTTTCTGATTTGCCAATGCCAATCGTTCCATTTTTTTGCGGTAACTTCCGGGAAAAACCGTTTAATAAATTCGTGGGTGCTTTCACCAATTATCTGGAAATTTGAATTGGGAATATTTATCATATCATTTTCAAAGCTTGGTGGTTCATTTTTTAAACCTAATTCTGTTAATGAATCTGATACTGTTTTTTTTGTTAATAATTTCATGTTGATAAAATTTTATAATTTGAAAAAATGAAAATTTTTAAAAACAAATATGAAGATGAAAAATACGGGCTTAATCAGATACAAAAACCTGATTAACAACTATTTTAGGAA
>JAFGXO010000065.1 GCA_016936595.1 Bacteroidales bacterium
TACATAAATCCATCATACCTAGCATTGATATGTTAGGCGTCAATAACCGAAATTTAAAAACTTTTGAAGTCTCTCTTGAAACTAGTAAAACGTTAAGCAAAATTATTCCTAATGACTTTGTAAAAGTATCAGAAAGTGGAATAAGCTCGGTTGATGCCATTAAGGAGTTAAAACAATTTGGTTATAAAGGTTTTTTAATAGGTGAAAATTTTATGAAAACTGAAAATCCAGGAGAAAGTGCTACTCAGTTTATTCAAAACTTAGAAAAATGAAACTAAAAATCTGCGGAATGAAATACCAAGACAACATAACTCAAGTTGCTGCTTTGCAACCTGATTATTTGGGTTTTATATTCTACAAAAAATCAAGTCGTTTTTTTGATGGGATTATTCCTGAGTTGCCTAAATCAATAAAAAAAGTAGGCGTATTTGTAGATGCTTCTTTAAAATTCATTTTGGATAAAATTGAAACACATCAATTAGATATTATTCAATTACATGGACAAGAAACACCTGAGTTTTGTAAAGAATTAAGAATACTTTGTCATTCAGAGCTTAACGAAGAATCTATAGAAATTATCAAAGTATTTTCAACAAAAGACCATTTTGATTTTTCAGCTTTACAACCTTATGAAAACGTCTGCGACTATTTTTTATTCGATACTAAAGGAGAGTTACCTGGCGGAAATGGGTATACATTCAATTGGGAAATTTTAAAAAATTATCCATCAACAAAACCTTATTTTTTAAGTGGTGGCATTGGGTTAAATGAAGTAAAACGTATAAAATTATTTTTGAAACAACCAGAATCAAAACATTGTTACGCAATAGACATCAACAGTAAATTTGAAATACAACCTGGTTTAAAAAATATTGAGGCATTAGAAAAACTTAAAGAAAAAACTACTCAGTTTAACTGATTACAGAGCAAAAAAATTATTACTATGAACTACAACATTAACGAAAAAGGCTACTATGGAGAATTTGGAGGTGCATTTATCCCAGAAATGCTCTATCCAAACGTAGAAGAGTTACGTCAAAACTATCTAAAAATAATGACTGAACCTTCTTTTAAAGCAGAATTTGACCAATTATTAAAAGATTATGTTGGTCGTCCTTCTCCACTCTATTTTGCCAAACGTCTTTCAGAAAAATATAATACTAAAATCTATTTAAAACGCGAAGATTTAAACCATACTGGTGCACATAAAATAAACAATACTATAGGTCAAATTTTAATGGCAAAACGCTTGGGCAAAAACCGTATTATTGCCGAAACTGGCGCCGGACAACACGGTGTTGCTACAGCAACTGTTTGTGCGCTTATGGGAATAGAATGTATTGTATATATGGGCGAAATTGATATCGAACGTCAAGCACCAAACGTAGCACGTATGAAAATGCTTGGCGCAACAGTAATACCGGCAACATCAGGAAGTAAAACTTTAAAAGATGCCACAAACGAAGCTATTAGAGATTGGATAAATAACCCTGTAGACACATATTATATTATTGGTAGCGTTGTTGGACCTCATCCTTATCCTGATATGGTAGCGAAGTTTCAAGCTATCGTTTCTGAAGAAATTAAATTTCAACTTAAAGAAAAAGAAGACACAGAAAACCCTGATTATGTTATTGCTTGTGTTGGTGGAGGCAGCAATGCAGCAGGTGCATATTATCATTATTTAAATGATAAAAACGTAAAACTCATTGCTGTAGAAGCGGCTGGTTTAGGTGTAGATTCTGGTGAAAGTGCAGCAACTTCGGTACTAGGTAAAGAAGGCATCATTCATGGTAGTAAAACCTTATTAATGCAAACAAAAGACGGTCAAATTACTGAACCATATTCAATTTCGGCAGGTTTAGATTATCCTGGTGTTGGACCAATGCATGCGCATTTATACAAAACAGGTCGTGCCGAGTTTATTTCAATTACTGACGATCAAGCTATGAAAGCTGGTTTAGAATTATGCCAATTAGAAGGTATTATTCCTGCAATAGAAACCTCTCACGCATTAGGAGTCTTTGAGCAAAAAACATTTAAGCCTGATGATATTGTTGTGGTTAGTTTATCTGGTCGTGGTGATAAAGATTTAGAAACTTATATCAAACATTTTAAATTATAACGTCATGCTGAACTTGTTTCAACATCTCACAAATTATGAAATTAAGTTACACATATATCATGACCAATAAATACAGAACAACATTTTATATTGGTGTTACTAATGATTTACAAAAAAGAATAGTTGAACATCAAAATGGAATAGGTTCAGAATTCACAAGAAAATACAATCTTAAAGATTTAATATATTTTGAGAAATTTACTGACATCAACCAAGCTATTTCAAGAGAAAAACAATTAAAAAATTGGCATAAAGACTGGAAAATAGATCTAATTAAAAAATCTAACCCAACTTTAAAAACTTTAATAATTTAAAAATACGACCCTGAAACAAGTTCAGGGTGACGAAAAATGAACAGAATAAACAAAAAAATTAACGAAGACAAAAAGCTTTTATCAATATATTTTACAGCGGGTTATCCTAATTTAGATGACACTA
>JAFGXO010000008.1 GCA_016936595.1 Bacteroidales bacterium
ACCGCCTATTATGATGAACAGTCAACTAATTTATTTTGGATACTCTATTCGAGAGTGATAAATATTAATAAGCCTTTCTTTAAAAAGTTCTCGTAATTCAGAAATATCTTTAAAAGTAATATCTGCTTCTTCGTATTGTTTAACTTTCATTTGATATGTAATTATTCCGTCAACAAGATTTGAAATTGTTTCAGAATTTAATTCTTTTAAGCTTCTTGAAGCTGCTTCTATAGAATCAGCCATCATTAAAATTACAGTTTCTTTAGAAAAAGGGCGAGGTCCGGGGTAAGTAAAATTTTCAATTTCAACGGCTTTTTCGGGGTATTTTTTTATGTAATTTTTATAAAAATACTGAACTGTTGTTGTTCCATGATGCGTTCTTATAAAATCAATTATTTGTTGAGGCAATCTATTTTTAGTAGCCATCGTAATACCCTGAGCAACATGATTTAAAATAATTTTTGCACTCTGGTCAAACTCAATTTGATCGTGAGGATTAAAACCGGTAACCTGATTTTCGATAAAAAAAGCCGGTGAAGCAATTTTTCCTATATCGTGATACATTGCTCCTACTTTAACTAACAACGAATTAGCATCAATTTTATTAGCAGCTGCTTCGGCCAAACTAGAAACTTGAATAGAATGTTGAAAAGTACCCGGAGCAGTTGATGCGAGTTTTTGAAGTAAGTGATGATTTGTGTTAGATAATTCTAATAAAGTAAGATCCGAAATAAAACCAAAAATTCGTTCTAAGGCATAAATTAATGGATAAGCAAGCATTAAAAGCAAGCTGTACAAAGCAAAATAAAGGAAATATACACTGTTTATTTTAGAAATCATACCCTCTTGTATAATTGCAATTGCAAAAAATATTACACTCATGGCAACAAAAGAACTGGCTGCAGAAAAATAAAGTTGCCCCCGACGGCTTAAATGAGTTAAGCCAAATATTGCAGAAAAACCTCCAACAAATTGAATAACTACAAATTCAAATCCGTTTGGAACAATAAAACCTAACAAAGTTACAGTTATTAAAAGAACTAATATTGCAACTCTTTCATCAAAGAATATTTTTATTGTTAAGGGTAGTAATGCTAAAGGCAAAATATAAACATTAAACAAATTAAACCTAACTACAATACTAAACATTCCAATAAAAAGAACTAACAAAATAAAAATCATCAGCAACGAAGACAAGTCATTATATATTTTTCTTTTATTATTTATTAAAAAGAGCAATAAAATTAATAAAAGAACAAAAATTACAAGAGCTATTCCAAATTGAATAAGCAACAAACTATTTTTACTTGCAGAATGTTCATAATCACTTTTTAACGATTCAAGTATTCTAAACTTATCCAAAGTAATTATTTCACCTCTTGAAATTATTAGCTCTCCGGCTTGAATTACTCCTCTGGTTTTAGACATATTTCCAATTGCTAACTGCTTAATTTCCTCTGTTTTTGCATTGTCAAAAAACAAATCCTGAGTAATGTATTTTTCAAAACTTAAATCAGTAAAAAATTTTACAACTAATTCATTATCTATACTATTTAATTCGTTAGAATAATTTTGTTTTAAATATTCGTAAGCAGTTTTTAAAGTAAATACCTGATCTCTCATGTATGTTTTAATTAAGTTATCCTTATTAAAAACAAGTTTATAATCAGCAGAAGAAGAATAACTCAAAATTTCGGAGGGATCATAAACACCACGCTCATAAACATAATCAAAATATCCAACAATTTTATTTAAAATCAATTGGTAATCACTTTTTTTAGGCATTGGCGTGCGCCTATAAGTTGGATCGTTTGCTCTGATTATAGAATCTTGCCGCAATAATTTATTCCATTCGGTTTCAAAATCATTTTGCAATTTTTTAATTTGATTTACTTGGATAGTTTCATCATAAATAAAATACAATTTAGCATTATTTTTAATACTATCAATTTCAGATTGAATTTCATTTGGCAATTTATTAATTGAAAAATCATACGAAGCAAATAAATCTTCATGTTGCCATGGAGAACCTTTTTTAAATTCATACCTAAATTTCTGCTCTTTTGGAAAAGAAAAGAATATTAAAGTAAATGCAAGTACAAAAATAGTGTATCTAATGATCGTATTTTTGTTTTTTGAGACGAAATTTGATAACATAAAATAATTTTTCACAAAAGTATAAAAATAAATTCAATATTTGATAAATTTTTTTTATGACTTAATTTGCTGATATTCTTATATTTACAAAGGTCGAAAAAAAAAAGTGAAAAAAAAATTTGATAAGTTCTATTTTTTTGTGAATATTTGTTTAGATTTGTAAACAAAAAACTAAAAAACTCGATTATGAACATTACAGACAAAATCCACGTTCTTAGAAAAGAAAAAGGGTGGTCAGTTGCTAAGTTAGCACGCGTTTGCGGAATTCCTACAGTTAGTTTAAGAGCTATGTTGAGCCGCGATAATCCAAACAGTTACAACGTTAAAACACTTATTAAACTTTCTAAAGCTTTAGGTGTTAGCGTATCGTACTTAACTTTAGATGATGAAGAAACATTAAGAACAAAGTTAACTACTCATCAAAAATCAGAATTATTAGGTAAATTTGAAGGTCTTTTAGGCGATTATTTTGACATCGAAGCTGCTATTTCCAGCGAAGAACAATAATAATAATAATGCTTTTTAGATTTATTTTAATTATCTTATTTTTTTGTCCTGTTATTGGGGCTTCACAAATTAATATTGATTCTATTACTCAGAACAATGCCTATAAACCAGGCGAAAAATTAATTTACTCGGTTAAATATGGCGTAATTAAAGGAGGTGAAGCCTCAATTTCTATTGATATTATTCCTTCCGGAGACACTTATTACTACTATGCAAAAGCTGTTGCAACAACTGTTGGAATAGCAGGAAATGTTGCCCGAATATATGATGTTTATGAAAGTTACATGGGAATTTCAACAGGTTACCCTTTTAAAGCTGTGCGAAACATTACCGAAAACAATTATACACGCTACAACGAACTTCTTTTTTACAGAGATTCTAACTATGTATATTCTTTAAATAAAGGGAAAAAATGGATTCCAAAAAATGCTCACGATATTTTATCTGCATTTTATTTTGCTCGCCGCAATTTATTTGACAGAAGTTTTGCCCCCGGCGACATAATTGATTTAACCACTTTTTTCGACAACCAGATTCTTCCAATTAAAATTAAATATCAAAAAAAAGAATATGTTCGCACGAACTTCGGAAAAGTGATGTGCTTAAAATTTGTTCCGGTTTTAGAAATAAACAATCCCTTTAAAAAAGAAGATGACCTGGAAATTTGGTTCTCCGACGATGGAAATTATATCCCTGTTAAAATAAAAATGGACGCTCCAATTGGCTCTGTTAAAGCCGTTTTAATTGATTATGAAAATTTAAAAAATCCTCTTGGGATTAAATAAAATCCAACTATTTAACAAAAGATTTATCTGCTATTGAAAAAATTTTAGCACATTGAAACTTAAATACAAAAAACACCCTCCAAATAAATTTCTGAGTATTTGATAAAAAAATTTTAAAAAAATAAATACAAAACAATTTTTATTAGAGCAGAAAAAATATAGTAATAAGGCTATTTTTTGAAATAATATTCATTTATAATAATGTTTAAACTTTGCAATTGTAAACATCTTTATTTTGGCAATTATCATGTTTTTTTTATCTTTAATAAATTAACTTTGTAATAAAATTTAGCTAAAATGAAAAATTTCGCACTAATTATACTCCTGATAATTTCAACATGTTTAACAATTTTTTCGCAAAATCAAAACTATTTTATTGGATTTTCCGACACCACAAAAACCTCATCAACCATAAAATTTAATATAATTAACAACTTGATGGTTATACCTTTACATATAAATGATTCCGATACACTTTATTTCATTCTCGATACCGGAATAAAACCAACCCTGCTAACACGAATATCAGGCGACATCGAATTTAACGTCGGAAAAGAATTAACAATTAGAGGCCTTGGAGTTGGCGACGATTTAATTGTTTATCATACTTTTGGGAATAAAATAACTATTGGCAATGATCTTTTATTAACGCTTCAAAACGTTTTTGTGCTTGAAAATGACCGATTTGAGCTTTCAAAAAGAATGGGAATGCAGATAAACGGTATTATTGGATATTCCATTTTTGAACATTTTATTGTTGAAATTAATTTTATTTCAAAAGAAATAACATTTTACAATCCAAAAAAATTTAAACAAAAACGAAAATATCGCAGATGGCTAAACATTCCACTAACAATTTATAATGGAAAACCTTATGCAAAATTTAAAATTGGAATAAATGCCGACACAATAATAACGGCAAATTTACTGGTAGATTTAGGTGCAAGCGATGCTTTATGGCTGATAACAATTTCAAATGACAGCATTCCAAAAAATAATAAAAATAAAAATTTATATCTTGGACAAGGATTAAACGGGGATATTTTCGGCAATCAAGGGAGAATTTCAAATTTATTTTTTGATGACAAAAACATTTTAGAACAAGTAACCACCTGTTTTCCTGACACATCAAGCATAAGAGTAGGGAATGATTATGATATTCCTAATAGAAATGGCACTGTAGGGTCAGAAATTTTACGCAGATTTAATATTATTTTTGATTATCCACACAATAGAATGTTACTAAAAAGAAACTCAAATTTCAACGACGAATTTTATTTTGAAATGAGTGGAATAGAAGTTGAAGCACCATATTTTGGACTAAAAATTTACACTATTTTTAATGTTCACGAAAATTCGCCCGCAGATAAAGCAGGAATATTAGTTGGAGATCAAATTTTAAAAATTAACGGAAGATCAACAGCCAATTTAGAGCTGAATGATATTTTACTAATACTTCATAATAAAGAAGGGAAAAAAATAAAATTAAAATTATCACGAAATGGAATTGTATTTGAAACAATAATAATTTTAACCGATTATAGGACAAAATAAAAATCAATTTTTTTATTTTTTGAAAATATATTATTTTCGTGCCACTTTTCACAACAAAAATTTTTAACATGTCAGGTCACAATAAATGGTCAACAATCAAGAGAAAAAAAGGAGCTACCGACGCAAAACGCTCCAAAATTTTTTCAAAAATAGTTAAAGAAATAAACGTTGCAGTAAAAACCGGCGGAAGTGGAGATCCGGAACTTAACCCTTCACTTAGAGCCGTTCTTTTAAATGCTAAAGGTGTAAATATGCCCAAAGCAACTATAGAAAAAGCAATTTCAAAAGCCGAAAGCGGAAACGAAAATTACGAAGAAGTTACTTTTGAAGGTTACGGACCTGGAGGTGTGGCACTTTTTGTAGATTGTTTATCTGATAATAACAACCGAACGGTTAGTAATATTCGTGCAATTTTTAACAAAAGGAATGGAACACTTGGCACTAATGGATCTTTAAGTTTTATTTTTGACAGAAAAGGCGTTTTTACAATTCCTGCAGAACAAATACCTGATTTAGACGAAGTTGAATTAGATTTAATAGATGCCGGAGCCGAAGACATTGAAAAAACTGATGACAAATACATTGTTACTACTTCGTTTGAAGATTTTGGATCAATGCAAAAAAAACTTGAGGAATTAAAACTCGAAGCCGAAAACCAAGAAACTCCAAGAGTTGCGAACAACACAAAAAAAGTAGATGTTGACACTGCTCGAAAAATCATGAATATTATTGATGTTTTTGAAGAAGACGACGATGTGCAAAATGTTTATCATAACATGGAACTAACCGACGAAATTCTTGAAGCCTTAAACGAAGAATAAAAAAATTCACTAATCATAATAAAAGCGAACAATTATTAACTGTTCGCTTTTTTAATATCAATCAATCATGAACCAAC
Organism: Bacteroidales bacterium; assembly: GCA_016936595.1. Classification (GTDB taxonomy): domain Bacteria; phylum Bacteroidota; class Bacteroidia; order Bacteroidales; family JAFGUD01; genus JAFGUD01. The sequence continues at coordinate 5,902 of JAFGXO010000008.1, forward strand.
GAGAACTATTTTTTAAACACTTAGGCTTACCCGCAGCAAACCCAACAGCCTTACACATAACTAAAGCCGATAATATTTATCTTTTTGACGATAAAGGAAATAAAATAATAGACCTGTGTGCAGGCGTTTCTGTAAGCAATTTAGGGCATAATCATCAAACAGTAATAAATGCAGTTAAAAATCAGTTAGACAAATATATGCACGTTCATGTTTACGGTGAATTATTACAAACTCCACAAGTAGAATTTGCCAAACTTTTGGCAGATAATTTACACGAAAACTTAAGTGTTACATATTTAGTAAATTCAGGAAGCGAAGCAAACGAAGGAGCAATAAAACTTTCCAAACGATATACCGGCAGATATGAAGTTATTTCATTCAAAAATGCATACCACGGAAGCACTTGCGGTGCATTAAGCGTTTTAGGCAGCGAATATTTTAAACGCTCTTTCAGACCATTAATGCCAGGCGTTAAATTTCTTGAATTTAACAATGAACAAATGTTAAACGAAATAACCGAAAAAACAGCTTGCGTTATAGTTGAACCAATACAAGCAGAAGCAGGTGTTGTATTGCCACAAAATAATTTTCTGAAAAAATTAAGAGACAAATGTAATCAAACAAAAACCCTTCTTATTTTTGACGAAGTTCAAACCGGATTTGGCAGAACAGGAAAACTATTTGCACACCAAAAATACAATGTTTTACCCGATATTATGACTATTGCAAAAGCTATGGGAGGCGGGATGCCCATAGGAGCATTTGTATCATCACGCGAAATTATGGACTCGCTAAAATCAAATCCAATATTAGGACATATAACAACTTTTGGAGGTCATCCGGTTTCGGCAGTTGCAGCAATTGCCAATTTACAAACCCTACTTAATGAAAAAATCATTGAAGATGTTAACACAAAGGGAAAACTTTTTGTGGAAAAACTAAAACATCAAAAAATAAAAAATATTAGAGGAACAGGGCTTCTTTACTCGGTTGAGTTAGAAAACGAAATAGAAACAAATAAATTCATTGAAAATGCAGCAAAAATAGGACTGATAACCGATGCGTTTTTATTTGCTCCTAATATGTTCAGGATTGGACCACCTTTAATAATAACCGAACAACAAATTGATGAAATTTGCATTAAAATTGATGAAGCTCTTTCAATGTGTTAATAACGGCATTAATATTCATTTTGAAAAATGCTCCTAAGCACAAATCAATTTATTAGGTTTTCTTGCACAACTTCATCATTTGTCAATAAAAAATCAATTCAAAAAGCAAATGTGATTTAAGTCATTGTTTTTAATCAATTTTTAGTATTGATTTGAGCAAATATAAACTTAAAACTAAAAAAATGAAACGAAATGTTTTGCTCATTTTTATGAGTACCAGAAAAGAAACAGCAGAAATGGCTCAAAAAATATTAACAGCGTGGGGGTGTTTTATTAAAACTCGTTTAGGAATTCACGATGGAGTATTAGAAAATTGCACAGATACCGGTTTAGTTTTTATTGAACTTGTTGGTGAAGAAGAAAAACACGAAGAACTTGAACGAAAACTCAACTTAGTAAAAGGAGTTGATGCTCGTTTAGTAAAAATGGAAATTCAAGATTAATTACTACCTGCTTAAAACTAATAATTTATCAATCTCTGAATTTTCAGGGATTTTTTTTGCTTAAAAATCAAATACTTTTCTAAAAAAAACAAAAAAATACCTTCAATCAAAATGACTGAAGGCAAAATATAGT
>JAFGXO010000066.1 GCA_016936595.1 Bacteroidales bacterium
AATAATGCAAAGGTTTAGATAAACTCCAAAATTCAAATTTAAAATCAATTGTTGTGTGTTCAAAAAACTCAAAATATCTTTCAGCCAGAGGCGAATTTGCTACAATTAAGGCTGCTATCGTAGCAAAAATGAGCACAATACCTGAATTTACTTCTCTGTGAATAAATTTTGAAATAGGTTTAATAAAATCTTTCATATATTAATTTAATTTTAGTTCAGAAAAAAACAAATTCAACTCAATATCAAAAACATAAACAGGAATTCTATGTTCGAGTTGATTTATTATTGATATTTTAATGTTATCATTATCACTAATAGTGTTCAATAAAAAACTAATATTATCAGAAGCTTTGATGGTATCATCTTTTTTTCCGATAATAATTTTTGCGAATTTTTTTCGCTCAGTATTTATTTTAGAGATAAATTGAACAGTATTTTTATAAGGCAATGCCGGATTAAAAAATAAGCCCGGTAAATCCATAATTAAAGATAAAAAATATCCCGAATATCCCCCCATACTACTGCCAATAATTACATCTACTGCCGATTTTTTATATTCATTTTTCAAAAAATCAACTATTCGATTATCATTTCTATAACAAAGTTGAGGTGCAATTACATTTCCAAATTTTTCTAAAATTTTTCTTTTTTCATCAGATAAAGCCCCATCTAATCCATGCAAATATAATATATTCATACAAATAAAAAGTTAAACTACATTATTTAAACAATAATTTTATCTTAAATTTTTCTCAAAAAAATTTCAACAATAAAAAAATTACTCCAACCTAATTATGTTAGCTCCAATACTATTTAAACGCTCATCTAAATTTTGGTAACCTCTATCAATTTGCTGAATATTATCAATAACGCTTGTACCTTCGGCAGAAAGAGCAGCAATAAGCAATGCCATTCCGGCTCTAATATCCGGCGAAACCATTTTAGAAGCACGCAGGTTATTTTGTCGATTTAAACCGATAACAGTAGCTCTGTGCGGATCACAAAGAATAATTTGTGCCCCCATATCAATAAGTTTATCAACAAAAAATAATCTGCTTTCGAACATTTTTTGATGAATCAAAACACTACCTTTTGCTTGAGTAGCAACAACAAGCATAATGCTTAGTAAATCAGGACTTAATCCAGGCCAAGTAGCATCAGCAATATTCATTATTGAGCCATCAATAAAAGTTTCAATTTCATAATTATCTTGCTTAAGTATCTCAATATCATCATTATTAATATTGTATTTAACACCAAGCCTCGAAAAAGTTTTTGGAATAATACCTAAATGATCAACACCGGCATTTTTAATAACAATATTAGAATTTGTCATTGCCGCAAGCCCCATAAAGCTGCCTACTTCAATCATATCCGGTAAAATATTATGTTCGGTACCTGTTAAATATTCAACCCCTTCGATGGTTAATAAATTTGAACCAATTCCGCTAATTTTTGCCCCCATTTGGTTAAGCATTTTAGACAATTGTTGAATATAAGGCTCACAAGCAGCATTATAGATAGTTGTAATACCTTTAGCCATTGTAGCAGCCATCAGGATATTTGCAGTTCCGGTAACCGAAGCCTCATCAAGCAACATGTATGCACCTTTGAGTTTTTGTGCGTTTACTTCATAAAATGCTTGGTCAGTATCAAAGTTAAAAGTAGCACCTAATTTTTGAAAGCCCAAAAAATGTGTATCTAATCTTCTGCGACCTATTTTATCACCTCCGGGCTTTGGTAAGCATGCCTTTCCAAAACGAGCAAGCAAAGGGCCAAGAATCATCACAGAACCACGCAAACGACTGCTGATGTTTTTAAATTCAGGGGTTTTCAAAAAATCAACATGAATATTTTTTGCTTCAAAAGCATAATGTCCTTTATTTAATTTTTCAACTTTTACGCCTAAATTTCTGAGTAAATCTATTAAATTTAACACATCTGAAATTTCAGGAATATTATCAATAGTAACTTTTTCGGGGGTTAAAAGAACTGCACTAACAATTTGAAGAGCCTCATTTTTAGCACCTTGAGGATACAAATCGCCATGTAATTCTCTTTTTCCTTCTATAATAAACTTTGCCATAATTTAATTAAATTTTAAGAATGCGAATATAAAAATAATTAATGTACATAACAATATTTGCATCAAGTATTGATCATGATGAACATTTATCATAAAAACCAATAATATTATTTACAAGGCTTTACAAAAGACAAATTACACAAAAAAAGAGCTTAAATTAAGTTCCGTTTTTGTATTTTAAATCGCATATCTTACATAAAAGACTTCCAAACAAAATCTCTATATTTTTCTCTGTCAAAGCGAGTTGCTTCTTGAGCAGATGTTATTTCTTCGATAGTGTATGAAAGTTCTTCTACGAAAGATAATGATCTGCGAACACCTTCGCCCATGTTAATAAACACACTTTCACCTTCTTTAATTGCGTTGTGTTTCAAAGCTTCAAAAAAACCTAAAATTCCGATTGCAGAAGCAGGTCCAACTTTAACAGCTTTTTCATAAGCAATAAGTCGTCCCATATCAACAGCTAATTCTTCTTTTATTGAAAAATAATCGCCACCTGTACGTTTAACAAGCCGACCTAAAAGCGGGAATAATCCGGGATTTCCGGTAGCAATTGTGGGTACAAGAGTTTTAGGGTTTTCAAAAATAGGATAATCATATTCCCAGCCATCGGGAAAATTATTAGCTTGAGCTTTTTTCCATGCTACTACTTGAGGGTCGCAGTAACTGCCTTGAGCGAATAACATTCGAGGCATTTTACCCAAAATTCCGGTTCCTTCAAAATCAGCAAAAGCTTTTTCAACAGCCAAAGGAGCAGTTCCGCCACTTACAGCTTGAATATAAACATCAGGCATTTTTTTAAGCTGACGAATGATTTCAAAAGTTGTTGTTTTTTTTGCTTCCAAACGTAAGGGGTCTAAATTACCAAGAGTGATAAGAATATTATTGGATTTTGCATATTCGGCGGCAACTTTTTTGGCATAAGCATAATCGCCTTTAACTATATAAACTCTTTGTCCTATTGAACCAATATGAACAAAATTTTCGCGAACGGCATCTTGAGGCATAAATACAGTTGCTGAAATTCCGGCTTTAGCTAAATATTGAGCAAAAGCGTTGGCAGTGTTTCCGGTACTTACAACAACATATTCCTTAATTCCTTGTTCTTTCAAAACGCTTGCAGCCAAAGTACCACCCTTGTCTTTAAAAGTTCCGGTTGCCGGGCTGTAATCATTTCTATTTACGTGCACTTCAAGATTTAAACCGTATTTATCTTTTGCAAAACGTTCAAGAAAATCCCATCTGCGAATAGGAGAAACACCTTCGCCATCAGAAACAATATTTTTGCGTTCGTTAAGAGGCAAAAAATCGAAATAATGCCAAAGGCTGTCAGGTTTTTTACAATCTTCCACTAATTCTCTAAGACGCTCTTTATCAGTTGAATAAACGGCTTTTATTTTACTATCGCCACATTTTGGGCATTTTTGTTGGTTAGCAAACCATTCTTGAAATCCTTCTATTTTTTCGCCGCAAGTTTGGCAAACAAAATGAAATTTTTTTCCCATTATATAATGATTTTTTTATTATGCTTTTTTATAAACAATGTTTTTTTAATAGTTAAAAAAGAAAACATCTTTTTTATCAATTAATATAATTGTTTGATTACAATCAAATTAACTACCATTTAATCTATAAAAGGGTTAAGTTAGTATTCAAAACTTTGAAGGTAATTATTCTGTTTGCAAAAATATGGAATCTAATTAATTACACAAGAATTAATTTAAATGCGAAAAAAATTAAGAAAGAGAAGACCAAAAATTTATTGAACCTGAACAGTTTCAAGTTCAAAATAGTTTTCAAGACGTCCACTACCTGTTGTAGATTCCTGACGCACTAAGCCAACATCTTTGTTTATCCAATCGGTATATCCGGTAATAAATGTTCCACCGGGAGTTTTTGCAACAATTCTATAAGTTATTTTTAGACATTCAAAATCGCCTGCAGTAACAGTGATTGTATCTTTGGCAGCAACCACACGATCAACCATATCGGTAGTAATAACCGAATTGCCATAATCTCTAACCATTGAATACCCTTGTAAAGAATCGCCAACTTTCATATTGGCAGGATAAGGAAGCCAAATTGGGTTTAAAGTTATTACTTTATTATTGTAAAAATTAGCAACATCTATAAAATTAATCAAGTCAAGATAAGAAACGCTGTCATAATATTTTACATAATAATTGGTAATTAATGTCCCCATACCTGAAAGGTGAGATTTTATTTTAACAAAAGCCGTATCATTAACATCAGAAACTTCGGTAATTTCAAAAGTTTGTTTACCCAGTTTTGAACCGGAGCCGGTGTAAACACCTAAAACAGATTTAGTTCCAACATTTCCTTTTAAAAAATAATCAAATTTACTTTGTTGAGAAAAACCGATAAAAACACCAAATAGCAAAATAGCTAAGATTAAAGCAATATTTTTCATAATATCCTGATTTACAATATAATAACTTCAATAATTTTGTCGCCTTCTTCTAAATTATGAACAATGTCTAATCCTTTAGAAACTTCGGCAAAGATAGTAAAATTATTATCGTAATCGATATTAGGTGCAGTAGTAATAAACCAATTAACAGATTGGTAATCGTCATCAAGAATTCTCATTGCAACACTACCATCTTGAAAATTTTTAAGGTTAATTTCATTCACAAGCGACATATTAAAATTCATTTCACCATCGCCACGTTTCCCTCCATTAACAATAGCCTTTCCGGGAATATTTTTAAAAAAATAAGTATTATTGTAATATCCACTTTTAACCAAATCCAAAAACACACCAACGGTAACGGGAGCAGAATTTACATCAAGGGTCATTTCAAAATCACCTCTTGAAGTTTTTACAAGCACTCGTTGTTCCGATTTAATAGAATTAACAAAATCCCAATCAATTTTAAAAACTTCAACATCTTTTTTTGTACAAGGTTGATTTCCATACAATAATAAAGTTTTACAAACTTCTTTCAGGATAATAATATCGGCAGGATAATCGAGCAAATTAGAAGCCTGCGTCATGTAATATGTATTTTCATATTCATCAATGATATTTAAGTCTCTTCTTGCAAAAATTTTAGAAGCATAATAAATCATCATTTTATTTCCACTTGTCATAGCTTCCTGAAAAATAAGAGTAAACTCTGCATAAAGATTTGTACCGGTATTTTGTTGAACCGTTCTGGCAATTGCGTCAAAATTAGGATTTAATCTCATAGAATAAAGAGATTTTATACCGGCGGTGCTAATAATTTTATCGGTGCTTGAAAAAGCCTCATCTTTCACAAATTTATATTGAGCCGGATCGGCAGAAAGAGCATATAAAAGAGCAGCCTTTTCGTATTTATTTTCAACGGCATTATATCCGGAAATTATTGAATTAACAATTGATGTTTTATTAGAAGAATATTGTAAAGCCGAAGTAATCATTGTTGTACGAGCTTTCCAAGGGATAATATGTTTTGAAGTTGAAAAATATTCGTTTGCATCATTTCGATTACCTTTGGTTAAAAAGAAATTAGCAGCAGTATTTGCAATAAATCCATTTTCAAACTGTACAGCTTCAAGCATAACATCTTTTACTTGCGAATAATTGTAAACAGACAAAGCCTCTAAAGCCGAAATTTTAATTCTGTAATCAGCTTCGGCTCTAACAATACTTTTTAATAAATCTATTGAACGTTGAGAATTCATGTGCTTAATTGAAGCAGCTAAATTAGCGAGCAAATAAACGTTTGAATTTGTTTTAAGCTCATTTTCAATTACTTCAAAGTATGAACCTAAATCAATATTCTGATTTGAGGCAATGTAATAAGAAAAAGCTAATTTTGCATTTTGGCTAATATTAGGATTACTAATAATCTGCATAGCTTTATCGGTCATTTGAGAAGTAAATAACCCTTTTTTAGATAAATAATAAAACGCTCTACCCTGCCCTTGCAATAAAATTTCATTATCTTCGGGCAAATTCAATGCAGTAATAAAATCTAAACCGGAAGAAGTTCCACATTTACCAATTGCTATCAATATACTTTGTTTAACGTAGTCATCAGTTTCGGTTTTGTAAGCTTCGATTAAACGAGTTTCATGCATAGCACTATAAGATTGACCAAGAGCAAAAGCAGCAGCTACACGTACATGCGGATCGTTGTCTCGCAAAAAAGGAACAACCGAAATAATTTCATTAGAATCTGCCACAACCGACAAAGAAAGTATAACTTCTCGTTTCACTGCCGAATTATTAGATGAAGAATATTGTAAAATAATATCAACATCTTTTGCCTGCCGATAATCATTTATCTTTTGCAAATTCTCATCTTTTTTATAAATATTATATCCTATAGAATTTGTAAAATTGTTATTATTATTATTAATCCCTTCGTCGCAGGATACAACAATTGTTGAAAAAATTATCAGTAATAAATATTTTAAATCTTTTAATTTCATTATTCATTGTTTAATGCAATGTTTTAGTCATCATTTACACTAATTTTGCAAATTCTATTCCATGTAAAAATAGTACTTTATTTTTGGAAATTACAGATTACATTATCACTACACTAAATATCTAATTATAAGATATTTAATTCAATTTTTCAACCGAAATCAAAAAGTAAATTTAACTTAACAAATTTATACTTAATTTTGCTGCTTTCAAAAAAATTATTAGACTTGTAAAAAAAAACAATCTTAATTATGAAACGCTTTTCTTTGTTAATCACGGTTTTACTGATTTTTTTCTTTTCAGCATGCGAACCAAAAAATGATGGAGATACAAACAATTCAGACTCAACTGTTATGAACGTTAACCTTTATCAAGTAGAAGTTGAAAAATACTTTGAATTTGAACTCAATACAGATTTAAGTTATTTATCTGATAATCAAAAAGAAATGCTTAAAATTTTGTTTGAAGTTGCAGATATTATGAACGAACTACAATGGCAAGTTGCGGCAGGTACATACAGAGCTATTTATGACACATTAACAGACCCTTATGCAAAACAACTTTTTATAATAAATTATGGTCCTTGGAATCGCTTAGACGGAAACAAACCATTTATTGATGGCGTAGGAGATAAACCTCTTGGAGCTTTTTTCTATCCCGAAGATATGACCCAACAAGAATTTGAGAATTTAAACGACGACACAAAAGACGATTTATACACAGTTATTAGAAGAGAGACCAACGGCAACTTAATTTCTGTACCTTATCACGAAGCTTTTAAAACTGAACTTGAACAAGCCGCCGAACTTTTACGCACGGCTTCTGATTTAGCTGATGATGCAGGCTTCAAAAAATATTTATCACTTCGAGCCGATGCCCTTGTTACCGACGATTACTTCAAAAGCGATATGGCTTGGATGGATATGAGCGACAATATGATTGAATTTGTTGTAGGCCCAATTGAAAACTACGAAGACGGTTTATTTGAGTATAAAGCTGCTTTTGAAGCATTCATTTTAATAAAAGATATGGATTGGAGTGCAAAATTAGCTAAATATGCCGCATTATTACCCCAATTACAAAAACTACTTCCGGTGCCTGATGAATATAAACAAGAAGAACCCGGCTCAAACTCTCAATTAAACGCTTACGATGCAATATATTATGCCGGTGATTGTAACGCCGGAAGCAAAACAATTGCAATAAATTTACCTAACGACGAAAATGTTCAATTAGCAAAAGGCAGCAGACGTTTGCAACTAAAAAATTCAATGAAAGCAAAATTTGAGAATATTGTTGTGCCAATTGCAGGAGTTTTAATAAACCCTGATCAAAAAAATCTAGTAACTTTTGACGCTTTTTTTGCTAATACTATGTTTCATGAGGTTGCTCACGGATTAGGAGCAAAAAACTTAATTAACGGCTCAGGTGTTACTTGCAGAGATGCAATTAAAGACAGATACAGCACTTTAGAAGAAGGTAAAGCTGATATTTTAGGATTATGGTTAATAAACCAATTAGTTCAAATGAACGAATATGACGGAAACTTTTCCGAAAATCAAGTAACATTTGTAACAAGTATTTTTCGTTCTATCAGATTTGGAGCTTCAAGCTCACACGGTAAAGCAAACCTAATTCGCTACAACTTTTTTATGGAACAAGGAGCAATTACTCGCGATGCCAACGGAATTTATACTATCAACGAAGATCAAATGAAACTTTCATCTGATAATTTGGCAAATATTATTCTAACTATTCAAGGAGACGGAGACTACGACAGAGCCGGCGAACTTATGGATAAATATATGGTTATAACTCCCGAACTCGAAGCCGATTTACAACGCTTAGCAGATGCAAACATTCCTGTTGACGTTGTTTGGAAACAAGGAGTTAATGTAGTTGGCCTATAGTTATTCTAAAAAACACACTTAAAACGCAATGTATTTTGATTAAAATTAAGATATATTGCGTTTTTTATTAACAATATTTTCATTTAAAAACCTTTAAATCAAGAATATAACTTAAATAAAGGTATTTTTAGTTACTTTTTTTTGCACTTTAAAATTTAAAACAATATTTTTGTAAAGTATTTTTTACAAACACACACACATGACAGACGTAGAAACAAAGAAAAAAAGGGGAAGACCTCCTAAAGAAAAAACAGAAATAAATCAAATAAAAGCAATAAAAGCATTCTTTACAGATGAAAAATTCAAATTTCTTTTTGGTATTTTTCTCATATTTTTTACCATATATTTAACAATAGCTTTTGTGTCGTTTTTATTTACATGGCAAATAGATCAAAGTATATTTGAATTTGGATTATTCAAAACTTTAACACAAGCCGATAAGCCCGCAAATTCAATGGGCAAATTAGGGGCATATTTATCCAAAGTTTTTATATATAATTGGTTTGGAATTTCTGCATTTGGAATAATTTTTATTCTGCCTTTATGGGCATTGAAATTATTTAAAATTAAAATTTTGTGGTTTAAATCATTTTTGGGGAAAACCATTTTTGGAATAATTTGGCTATCATTATTTTTTGCCTTTATTTTTGGAGACAAACATTTTAATCTTGGCGGTGCTTTTGGATTTACTGTTACCCAATGGATTAGTAGCATTATTGGCAAATTTGGAACAGGATTTATCCTTTTCATTTCTTTACTAACATTTGTATTTTTAACAATAGAAAACTCATTTGAGTGGACAAAACAATTCACAAAAAATTTATTTGACGCAAAAAACATCAAAGAAGCATTCAATAAAACTAAAAAGTCTGTTCAACTATTTAATAAAAAAAACACAGAAAATGCTTCAAATAATTCTGATGCAATAAACAACAACAATGATGACGAAGAAATAATAAAACATCAAAACGCTGACTTAGATTTTATTTTCGAAAGGAATAATAAAAAAACAAATTCAGAAAATCCCGAAAAAGCTGTTGATAAACAACAATACATTTTAAGAGCCGATGGTTCAAAAGTACCTATCAATAAAGAAGAAACAATAGGATTTGAAGTTGATAAAGCATCAAACAATATAGAAGAAGTTATAGAACAAGCCGAAGAACTTGAAGAATACTTACACCCTCAAAACAGCCTTGAAGTAGTAACAAGCGAGGATTTAACAACAGAACAACAAGGCTTTGAAGATATGGAAGATTTTGATCCAACAAAAACACTTTCAAACTACAAAATACCTCCATTATCTCTTTTAGAAGATCACTCATTGCCTGACACAGAAGTTTCTGAGGCCGAATTACTTGAAAATAGAAATAAAATTGTAGATACATTAAAAAACTACAAAATTGAAATTACAAAAATTAAAGCAACAGTTGGTCCCACAATAACACTTTACGAAATTGTGCCTGCCGCAGGAGTTAGAATTTCAAAAATTAAAAATTTAGAAGACGACATTGCTCTTAGCCTTGCTGCTTTAGGTATCCGTATCATTGCACCAATGCCCGGACGTGGAACAGTAGGAATTGAAGTGCCAAACAAAAAACCGGCAATAGTATCAATGAAATCAGTACTTTCATCGGTAAAATTTCAAAAAAGCAAATATGAACTGCCTATTGCAATAGGAAAAAATATTTCAAATGAAACTTATGTATTTGATTTAACAAAAATGCCTCACTTGTTAATTGCTGGAGCAACCGGACAAGGTAAATCAGTTGGTTTAAATGCAGTTTTAGCTTCAATTTTATATAAAAAACACCCTGCATTTGTTAAATTTGTATTAATTGACCCTAAAAAAGTAGAACTTGTTTTATACGAAAAAATTGAAAAACATTTTTTGGCTACTCTGCCAGATGCCGAAGAACCAATTGTAACAGACAATAAAAAAGTTGTAAGCGTTTTAAATTCACTCAACGTTGAAATGGATAACCGTTATCAACTTTTAAAAGACGCCAGAGTACGAAACATTAAAGAATATAACGAAAAATTTATTCAACGGAAATTAAACCCTAATAAAGGTCATAACTATATGCCTTATATTGTGTTAGTTATTGACGAATTTGCAGATTTAATAATGACAGCCGGAAAAGACGTTGAACTACCAATAGCCCGGTTGGCACAATTAGCACGAGCAGTAGGTATTCATTTAATTGTGGCAACACAACGACCATCAACAAATATCATAACCGGAGTTATTAAAGCAAACTTTCCGGCACGTATTGCTTTTAGAGTAGCTTCAATGATGGACTCACGCACCATTCTGGATAGTCCGGGAGCAAACCAACTCATAGGACGCGGAGATATGCTTATTTCTCGCGGCAGCGAACTTGAAAGAATCCAATGTGCTTTTATTGATACCGATGAACTAAATCATATTGTTGATTATATTGCTAATTCTCAAGGATATCCGTTTGCTTTTGAACTTCCTGAACCCGTAAATGACGACGAAGATTCAGGGCTTGGAGATATAGACCTAAAAAAACGCGACGCACTTTTTGAAGATTCTGCAAGAATAATTGTAATGAACCAACAAGGCTCTACTTCGCTTATACAAAGAAAGTTGGCCATAGGATACAACCGTGCGGGAAGAATTATGGATCAGTTGGAAGCAGCAGGAATTGTTGGACCGGCACAAGGAAGCAAACCACGAGAAGTATTTTACTACGACGAAGATTCTTTACGTGGGCTTTTTGATTCTCTTAATCAAATGTAAAAAATTCTTATTTAAAAATTCATTTCACTAATTTTGTGAAATACAAAAAAATATATCGAATTTTTTTTTTCTATAAAGTAAAAACTACTAATTATATAACATCTGCAATCTATTTTTTAAAATTTATCTTATTTTTTGCGTATTTTTGCTTATTATTTCGTATTATTGTTATTAAAATTTTTCTTAATTTTGCGAGGATAAAATC
>JAFGXO010000067.1 GCA_016936595.1 Bacteroidales bacterium
CCTCAAAATTAATTTTTATTTTTTGAAAATAAAATATAATTTTGCTCTATGAATGAATAATATAACTGAAAATATAAAAACAGTTTTTTCGTCAATCTTAGGGCTTTTTTACCCCGATTATTGTCAAGGTTGCGGAAAACCTCTTTTAACGGGAGAACATTATATTTGTGTAGATTGCTTAACTGACCTTCCTTATACTTATTTTAACGACTCCAGAAAAAATATTGTAAGCGAGCTTTTGTGGGGACGCATTAATAGTTTAAAAAAGGCTTATTCAATGTGTTATTTCACAAAAAGTTCGCAATTGCAAAGTTTGTTGCATAATTTAAAATACAATAACAAACCCGAAGTTGGAATGGAGTTAGGTATTTATTTAGCCCACGAGCTTGAAAATGCAAAGTTAAATGATTTTGATGTTATTATTCCTGTTCCTTTGCATGCAAAAAAAATGAAAATAAGAGGATATAATCAAAGCGAAAAAATTGCCGAAGGAATACGAATTTTATTAACAAAACCTATTGATACAAAATCAGTTATAAGAAAAGTTTTTACAAGTACTCAAACAAAAAAAGATAAAGTTGAGCGTTGGGAAAACGTTAAAGATATTTTTGAGGTAAAATATCCTGACAACCTTAAAAATAAGCATATTTTAATAGTAGATGATGTGATAACAACAGGTGCAACAATTGAGGCTTTAGCAAATACTATCGAAAAAGTTCCGGGCGTACAAATTAGTGTTGCTTCGGTTGCTGTTTCAAAAAAAATATAATTTTAATAAACGATAAAAATGGTTTTATTTGGTTCATTAATCAAAATAATTTTAATTTAATTATTTAAATGAGGAATTTTGTAACAATTTAGAATAACTATTATTGACACCAACTTTTACTCATGAACTTCACTATATTTTTAATATTATAGTTTAAGTTGTGTTTTTCATAATTAAATCATCAAAAAAGAACATGAAATAAAAAAACCTGCTATTAGCAGGTTTTTTTTGAGGTGACTGGCGGATTCGAACCGCCGTAGCTGGTTTTGCAGACCAGTGCCTAACCGCTCGGCCAAGTCACCGTATTTTTGGATTGCAAAGATAATAAATTTTATTTTTTCAAAAAAATATTTTTAAAAATCACCTCTTTTAATGTTTTTAATAATACTTACTTCGTCAACCATACCGCCAATTTTTGGCGATAGTTTTGTAACTTTTATTTCAAGTGCCTTTATTTTTGAAAAATTCTGAAAAAGTTTGGCAACTATACGTTCTGTTACATTCTCAACGAGATTACATTTTTTTTGCATTTCTTTTTTTACAATTGAATATACACTAACATAATCAAGTGCATCAGCTAAATTATCTGTTTTTCCGGCTTTTGAAATATTTGTATTTATTTTTAAATCAATATTAAATTTATTTCCAATTTGTTTCTCTTCATCAAAATGTCCAATGAAAGAGTGAAATTTCATGCCTTTTATTTCTATGTAATTCATTTTTATAATATTTGTGTTTTGTGCTCTATATTGCCACTTTACTATTTGTAAAACAAGCATTTAAAAATTTAAATTTTAGTTTACTAAAATAAACAAATGTTTTACCTGTATTTTATGCTGTATTATTTAGTTTACAATTGTTTAAATGATTGATATTTAAAGTTTTATATGAATGTATTTTTGTGTTATATAAAATTGCCTACATCTTATTTTTTACAAAAATAAACAAATTTTCGATAATTTTTATTACTTTTGCACGCTTATAAAAAAATAAGCTATTTTTTTATCTGTTTTATTTAAGTGTCTGAAAAACAATAACATAATGAAAGAGCAATTTTTGCAATTTATATGGCAACAGCAGTTATTTATTAAAGATGATTTGAGTACTACTGAGGGCGAAAAAATTGAAATAATTTCGGTTGGATATAAAAATTCTGATGCCGGACCTGATTTTTATGACGCTAAAATTAGGGTAGGGGAGCAAATTTGGGCAGGAACTGTAGAAATTCATGTGAAAGCTTCCGATTGGATTAAACATAATCATGGAATCGACAGGGCTTACGATAATGTTATTTTACATGTTGTTACTGAGGCAGACTTTGATGTTGAAAATTCTTTAGGTGTAAAAATTCCCACTGTTCAGCTTAAATATAGCTCAAAACTGTACGAAAAATACATGCACTTAATTTTAAACAAAGGTCCTATTCCTTGTTCAGATTTTTTGCCTAATATTGACGTTTTTTACATTAAAACATGGCAAAATAGAATATTAATAGAGCGTTTGGAACGAAAAACAGATAATATTTTACGTTTTTACTATGCAAATAATAAATCTTGGGAAGAAACTTTTTATCAATTTTTATTAATAAATTTTGGTTTTAAAGTTAATTCTTTGCCTTTTGAATTACTTTCAAAATCGTTACCTTACAAAATCATTTCTAAACAAAAAGATAACCTTTTACAAATAGAGGCTTTGATGTATGGTCAGTCTGGTTTTTTAAATGAAGATATTGATAGTGAGTATTTTAATTTGCTAAAAAGAGAGTACGAATACCTGCAAAAAAAATATTTATTAAAGCCAATCGAAAAACATTTATGGAAATTTTTACGCTTACGACCTGTTAATTTTCCAACTATCAGAATAGCTCAGTTATCCCAAATTTTACACTCTAATGTTAATATGTTTTCTAAAATTATTAGTTGTGATGAAGTTGAACAGATAAAACAAATATTTAGAGTAAATGTGTCGGAATATTGGCTAAATCATTATACTTTTGGCAAAAAAAGCCCCAAAAAAGATAAACATTTAGGCGAATTATCTATAAATGGATTACTAATTAATACAGTGGCTGTTTTTTTATTTGCGTATGGAATTGAAAATAAGTTGGAAAAATATAAAGAAAAAGCATTAGATTTACTTGAAACTATTCCTCCCGAAAACAATAGTATTATTGAAAAATGGGATACTTCTTTTTCAAAACCTATCAGTGCTTTTGAAACTCAATCGATGATTGAACTATACAATGAATATTGTAAAAAAGGGAGATGTTTAGATTGTAGCATAGGAGGTAAAATAATTATAAAAGAAAATTACTAATTTTTAAATATAGAATAAATGAAAAAAATAATAGTTACATTTCAAATAATTTTTTTTGTGTTTTTTGTATATGCTTCGGATACAACAAGAATAATTATCTTGCATACAAATGATACTCATGCAAAAATTGATAACATGGCAAAAATTGCGTTTCAGATTGAAAAAATCAAGCAGCAGTATAGCAATGTTTTTGTCTTTTCGGCGGGCGATATTTTTACAGGTAATCCCATAGTTGACAAGTTTAAGGATCATGGTTATCCAATGATTGATTTAATGAACGATTTACAGTATGATGTTTCGTGCTTAGGCAATCATGAATTTGATTATGGTCAAGGTATATTAAATCAGCGTATTAGTCAAGCTAATTTCCCTTTTATTTGTGCAAATATTGATGCCTCAACAGCAGAATTTAATCAACCAAAACCTTTTGTTAAATTTACGGTTGATAATTTAACAATTGGCATTGTTGGATTTATTCAAATAGACGATAATGGCTATCCTGCTTCAAATCCGCTACATTTAGATAATTTAAAATTTACAGATGCAGTTAAAACAGCAAATGAATATAAAAAATATTCTGATTCGGCTGATGTTTTAATAGCGTTAAGTCATCTTGGCTACAAAGCAGATGTGAAATTAGCAAAAAAGCTCACTTTTTTTGACGTAATAATTGGAGGACATTCTCACACTTTATTGCCCGAAGGTCATAAAATAAAACAAACGCTTGTTGTTCAAGCAGGTTCATATAATGAAATGTTAGGAGTATTAACAATTTTGTATGTTGATGGTAAAGTGGTTTCTGTTACTGATTCTATAATTGACATCGAAAATTCAACAGAAATAAATCCAGATGTACAGACAAAAATTGACAACTATAATATAAATCCGTATTTTGAAACTGTAATAGGCTACGCAGATTTTGAAATTTTAGGAGATGATCAATTAGGAGCTTTAATGACTGATGCAATGCGAGATACTCTTAGTGTTGATATTGCTTTTCAAAACATTGGTGGAATAAGAATACATACTATACCCCAAGGAGATATTACGATTAAACAAATACTCGAATTATCGCCTTTTGGCAACACTTTTTTTGTTATGGATTTAACTGTTTCTCAGATTAAAAAACTCATAGAATATACTTATAAGTTTCACAATAGTAATGAGTTACAAGTTAGTGGGGTTAATATAAAACTGTTTCTAAAACCCAATGGAAAATTAAAAAAAATAAAAATAGAAAATTATAATGGAACAGAAATAACCGAAGGTACTTTTTCGGTAGCTGTTAACAATTATATGGCACTGTCTTACTCTTTATCATTTTTAAAAAATGGTACAGATACAGGAATTATAGATGCTGGTTGTACTATGGCTTATATTAAAAAACAGAAAAAAATTAATTATTCGGGAGTAAAAAGAGTAATTATAGTTGAATAGTTTGCTGTTTGAAAAAAAAATGTTTTTAGTGCCGAACTTTTTTTTTAAATTTCGGTACTTTTTTTGATATATTTAATTTAAATTCAATAAATTGAGTATTTTTAATGAGGTTTAATTTTTTGTAAAATTTTCACAAGATAAACAGTACAATAATACAAGTATGCCAGGCAGCCCAAAGAAATATGTGAAAAACCCTTATCCCGGAATAAGAAGTTTTAATATTAACGAAAGCGAACTTTTTTACGGAAGAGAAAAACAAATAATAGATTTATCTAATTTATTGAAAAAAAGTCATTTTACTGCAATATCCGGAGCATCAGGAAGCGGGAAATCATCTATTGTTAAAGCTGGAATTATTCCTTGGTTTTTAAATGAGTTCGAAAATTCGGATTATATAGTATTTCGTCCGGGAAATAATCCTATAAAAAATTTATCCGAAGCTTTATCTCTTCTTTTTATTAAAGATGGTTATGACAGAAAAGAGCTTAAAAAAATATTAACTAATTTAAATAAAGACGAAAACGCTCTTGAAAATATATTTAAAGAAATAGGTAAAAACAAAACTATTTTATTATATATAGATCAATTTGAAGAAATTTTCAGATACCGATCTAATGAACAATTGTCAAAAGCAGAGGAATTATCTGAAATTTTTATTCAAAATATAATAAATGCCGTAGAAAGTAATCAGGTAAAAATATATGTAACCTTTTCATTGCGTTCAGATTTTTTAAGTGAATGTTCGGTTTTCCAGGGCTTGCCCGAATTGATAAACAGAGGTCATTATCTTTTGCCTAAAATGACCGATGAACAAAAAGAAGCAGCAATAACAATGCCTGCAAAAAAAGCAGGAGCAAAATTTAGCGACAACCTTCTTGTTGAGTTACGTAAAGATATTAAAAATCAGAAAGTTAGTTTACCGGTAATTCAACATGCACTAATGAGAACTTGGGAAAACTGGCTGCTTAATGCTCCCCCCGAAACTCCTATTGAAATTGAACATTATAAAGCTATTGGAACAGTAAACAAAGCTCTTTCGTTTCATGCTGAGGATATTTATAATTCTCTTAATGACGAGCAGAAAAAATTAACCGAAAAAATATTTAGAGCCTTAACTTTTTTTGGCGACGACGAAAGAGGAATTCGAAGCCCTCAAAAATTGGGCGATTTATGCGACATAACATCTGCAAAAGAAATGGAAGTTATAGGTGTTGTTGAAAAATTCAGGTCTGAAGGCAATAGTTTTTTAATGCCTGCGGATAATGTTCAGCTTGATAGAAACACTGTTATAGATATTGCTCACGAGAGCATAATGAGAGTTTGGGAGCGACTTATTGAATGGGTAGAAAAAGAAACAAAATCCGCTCATTTATACATTCGGTTATCAAAATCGGCAGAATTATTTCAGTCCGGTAAAACCGGAATATTGGTTAACCCTGATTTGCAAATATCAATAAACTGGCTCGAAAATGATCGTCCAAATGCAGCGTGGGCTATTCGTTACGATCCTTCATTTGACAGGGTTGTTAATTATATTTTTTATAGCAAAAAAGAACACCAAAAATCTGTTGCTGCACAACAAGCAAAAAAAGAACGTAGTTTTAAACGAACACGCATAATTGCTTTTATACTTGGAACAGCGTCACTTATTTCAATCTTATTAATGATAGTTTCTCTAAATTTGAGGTTTAAGGCTGTTCAAAGTGAAAAAGATGCGTTAGAGAAAAAAAGATATGCCGAAAAACAAACAATAATTGCCGAAGAACGACGAAAAAATGCTGTGGCATTAGGGCTTGTTGCAAATCAACAGCAGGAAATAGCAGAACAAAACAGGCTTAT
Organism: Bacteroidales bacterium; assembly: GCA_016936595.1. Classification (GTDB taxonomy): domain Bacteria; phylum Bacteroidota; class Bacteroidia; order Bacteroidales; family JAFGUD01; genus JAFGUD01. The sequence continues at coordinate 6,362 of JAFGXO010000067.1, forward strand.
AGCTGAACAACAAAAAAGGTATGCTGTTCTTCAACAACGAGAGGCTCTTTATCAGCAACAACAAGCAATCATTGCCCGGAATGACGCAATACAGGCTCGTGATTTTGCTCGTCAATTGCAACTTGAAGCCGAAATTTTAAGAGATTCTGCAATTTCGCAAAAATTTGCAATACAACAACAAAAAGTAATAGTTGAACATTCTAAGGCTCAAATAGATACACTTAGACGGCTTGCTGTTTCTAAAACAATGGCAATTAAGGCATATCAATTATATTTTGATAATCAGAAAGCTGATAATTTAACCGATGAGGATAAAAAACTGCCTGCTATTTTAGCTCTTCAAGCATACTATTTTAATAAACAAAACAATGGAAATCCTTTGGATCCAGATGTGTTTAGCGCTTTACTATTCGTTTCGGAACAAACTTTTGAAATTCAAAATGTACATACCGACGCTGTTAGAGATATTGCTGTATCAAATAATGATAATTTTATTTCTGCCGGTGCAGACGGTAAAATTTTTCTACTAAATTATTTCAATAATTCTATAGAAAAACAAGTAGATGTTGGTTTTAATAACAATAACGAATTTAGAACTATTCAAACCTCCGATAATGGTAATTATACTATTGCAGGCTTAGTTGATGGTCAAATTTTTATGTGGAAGGGCGAAGAGTTCGATTCAAAGCCCATCTCTAAAAAACAAGGAAATGATATTATTTCTGATGTTAAATTTTTATCAAATGAAGCATTTGTTGCTTCGGATAATTCAGGAAAAATAGTTTTTTATAATATAAATGATATTACTTTTGTAAAAGGAAACGAAATTCAACTACAAGGCAAAATTAACGCTCTTGAAGTTGTTGGCAGTAAAATAATTGCAGCAACAAATCAAGGAAGAATATATATTTTAAGAGCCGATTTAGTGATAGAAAAATCATTTGATTTACCTAATGGAAGCATTCAGACCATTGCTAAAGCCCAAAATGACCTTCTTTTGGTTGGTTTTACTAATGGTTTAATAGAAGTTGTTGATTTTAACGGAAACGAAATAGATAAATGGTTTGCTCATAATTCTGCGGTAACAAAAATTGTTGTAAATAATTTAACTGGAAGTATTATTACAGCTGGATACGATAAGGTTATTAAAATATGGAATTATTTCGACACAAAATCTCAGCCTATAAAGCTCAATATTCATAATTCATGGATTTATTCTTTAGCTTTGTCTAAAGATAATAAATATATTATATCTGCCGATGCAAGTGGTGTTGTAAAAATCACTTTAATAGATATAGATTATCTTATGAAATTAGTAAAAAGCACTGTTACTGAAAACATGAGCGAGCAAAATTGGGATATTTATGTTGGGCAAGATATAGATTATAGTCCTGATTTGCCGGCTGATTTGTAATTTTTTAAATTAATAAAAATGAAAAAAAATATAATTTTTATTATTACTTTTTTAAGCTCTTCTTTAATTTTTGGTCAAAATATGTCAACAGTTAATCAAGCTATAATAAAATACGAAGAAGGTAATTTTAATGAAGCATTGTCAATTGCTAACACTTGCATTGGTGCAAGAGTAGATCCTTTGGTTCAAGTAGAAGCTCTTAGAGTTATTTCTCAAACTTATTTGGCTTTAGATGAGGATAGTGCAGCCATTTCAGCAGCTATAAAAATTATAGAATTAAACCCTAAAATTGAACCACGATATTTAACCGACCCGCCTAAATTTATTAAGATAATTAATAATTTAAAGCAAGTTTTGCAACAAAATACTACAGAAACAATATCTAAAAAAATTGAAAATATCAACAAAGCTCCTGCAACTGCAATAATGTTTAAATCCACGGATTTGAAAAAAAGAGGTTATTTAGACTTTGAAGCGGTTTTGCACGATTTGCCCGGTTTTGATATTTCACGTTCAAACGGCAATTTATATACCCATGTTTATCAACGAGGCTACAGGTCAATTAATACAAACAGAACACTTTTTTTAATTGATGGTGTTGAGGATAACGATTTGTGGTCAAGTAATGTTTATTTATCTCGTCAGTTTATAATGAGCAATGTTAAAAGTTTAGATGTTGTGTATGGTCCTGCTTCAACTATTTATGGGTCAAATGCTTTTCTCGGTGTTTTAAACATTGTAACAAAAGATCCCAGTGATATTATCACGGGGAACAATGTGTTCGGAAGCGATTTTAGGGTAGGGTATGGTTCATACAATACAAAATTTATTGACGGAACTATAGCATTGCAAACAAAAGATCGTAATGTTGGATTTATGCTTTCGGGCAGAACTTTTTTATCTAACGAACAAAATTTATCAAATTATTATGATCATGATTATCAGCCGGCTCAATTAACAGACGATATGTATCAATCGTACAGAAATGCTTTAAATATTACAGATAGTGCAACTATTCAGGAGTTTTTGAGTACTTATTCTTCATCTGATTTGTTTGAAACAGATTCTGCCGGCAACGTTGTGCTTACTAATACAGGTGTTAAAACAGCGTTTAATTATGATAATGAACTTTTAAATAAAGTAACATTTGCAGATAAAACAAAAACATTTTCAGTTAATGCAAAGCTTAAAATTTACGATTTTACCCTTGGTTTTTATTATTGGCAAAAATCCGAAGGTCCTGGTAGTCAATACAACGATATTGCATATTTAACTTATAACGAAGGAATGTCATGGAGTCCAATTCATTATTTTTTGTACGTAAAATACGAAAAAGACATTAATAACAAGTTGAATTTTGTGAACTTTTTGAGGTTTAAAACCCATACAATGAGTCGTAATAATAGTATTGCATTATATGGTGATAGTTATTTGGGGGGCGATTTTAATCTTTTCAATTTAGTTGATGGAGTTGTCCCTTCGGCAACAAGAATCTTTTTATTTTATAAGGCAAATCAACTCCGAAACGAAACAAAAATATTTTATCACCCCGGTAATAGATTTGACTTAGTGGCAGGTGTTGAAACTCGTTTTAGTTCAAATCAGGGCGATTATTTTGTGGCGTTTGAAAATAATGCACAGCAGTTAGGAACTATTTCGGTTGATGTTGCCGGAGGAAACCAATTTTTTAGCACAGATATTGGAGCTTATGTTCAAGGAACTGTTAATATTTTGCCTCAACTGAATGTTTTACTCGGAGGCAGATACGATTTTAACAGAGTTAGAACAACCGAAGGGTATGGTAGTGTTTTTAATGAAAGGGTAGCCTTAGTTTATTCGCCCGGTACGCTAATTTTAAAAGGAATATTTGCTACAGCATTTAAAGATGCAACAAATAGAGAAAAGTATTCTACTGCTCCGGGTAAAAGAGATTTAACTAATCCTTTTCTTGAGCCTGAAAAAGTTAAAAATATAGAGTTTTCTGTTGCAAAACATTTTAATAAAGATAATCCCAATAATATTACCAAAATAATTAATTTTAGTTTTTATTATTCAATGTATAGTAATATTATTCAAGAAGTTCAGGTTCTACAAGCTGATGGCTCCTACACAAATCAAAATCAGGCAACCGGAAAGGCCGAAATTTACGGTATAAACGCTTTTAGTCAATTCGATATAGCTAATTTTTCATTCTATGGAAATTACACTTACACTCAGCCTTTTATAATAGATCCCGAAAACAGCGATGGAACTCCTCAAGCAGATAGCTTGGGTAATCCAATAGAAAAACTCAGAATAAGCGATATTGCAAATCATAGAGCTAATTTTGGATTTAATTACAATTTGAATAACACGCTTAATTTTAACTTTAGAACAAATTTTGTAGGACAAAGAATTACCGGCACACATACAACTGTTCCAACAAATACATCTAAATTTTCACCATATGTTATTTTAAATTCAACCGTTGGATATACTCCAAATAATTCGGGGATAACTATACAGTTTACAGGATTTAATATTTTAAACACTGAATATTTTGAACCAGGCTTAGATGCCGCAACCGGAGCTTTGTCTCCAATGTTAGCACAAAACAGATTTAATTTTTATTTAAGCATATATTATAATTTTTAATGGACAGAATAAAAAAATCATTAGAAAAAGGTCGATTTGTTTTTTGGGAAGAAATTGCAAGAGACGGAGCTCAAGCTAAAACAATTTTATCCGCCGAAGAACGAATTAAAATTGCTCGTATGCATGCAAGTATTTTTGGCGAAAATGCCCCGGATCATTTAGTTTTTGCTGCCGGATTTGTTTCTATTGCTCCGCAAGAAAAAGATATTATTAAACAAGTAGCCGAAAATGTTGATAATTGTTATGTTGCAGTTAATTGCAGGAGTCAAAAAAATGAAATAAAAGATAGTATTGAGGCTGTAAAAGATGCTTTATTTCCACGCGTTGCTTTTGTGCTGCCGGCTTCGGAGCGGCTTTGTAATTTAATGTTACATAAAACGCCTCGTGAGGTTTTTGATTATGGGTTAGATATTGCCAAATATGCTCTTGATCAAGCCAATGGAATACCTGTTGATTTACAGCTTGCTGCGGCTTATGATGGAGATACTTCTTTAATTGCAGATTTAGCAGAGGCTATGAGCGAACTTGGCGTTGCAACTATTGGTTTGGGGGATACTCGTGGACAAAAATATCCTCTCGAAATTAGGGAGTTTTATAAAAAGTTACTTGAAAAATCTTCCGGCTTTATTCCCTATGCTCCTCATCTTCATAACGATTTAGGTTTTGCAATTGAAAATACTTTTGAAGGAGTAAAACAGGGAATTAATTTTGCTTGTTCTTCGTGGCTCGGATTGGCTGAACGAAACGGTCTTGCCAGAACCGAACTTTTAACTTTTTTATTAACTCATGAACCCGAATTATTAAAACAACGATTAGGTTTTGATGGTTCAAATTTTTTCATTACTCCTCCAAATTTAAAAATGTTACCTGTTATTTCTCAGCTTGTTAGCAAATATACCGGTGTGCATTTACAGGTTACAGACCCTATTGTGGGCACGGGTGTAAATTCAATTTCAACCGGAACTCCTTTTGTTGATACTGAAAGTTTTCAGCCTTTTAATCCTAAAGAAATTTTGGGCATCGAAAAGTATATTTTTGTTACTCAACTTGCAAACCGAAGGGTAATTATAGAGGTAGGTAAAAGATTAGGTTATACTTTTTCGGAAGAAAATATTCTTAAAATATTAACAATTGTAAAACAGCGGGCTTATTCTTTTAACAGAGCAATTGTTCCCGAAAATGAAATTATTAGTTTATTTGAAGAATTTGGAGAAAAATGATACATGCTTTTGAACAAAACAAAATTTATATTTCTTATTAATAGTTCTTTACGAATTATTTTTGGAATTAATCAAATAAAAACAAGGTAGTGAAACAAAAATTATTTATAATATTTTTATTGCCAATTTTGGGTTTAAATGCTCAAAATAAAGCACAAGAATTATGGATTAAAAATTCGCCCGAAATTCGCATGAATATAAAAGATACTCCTTTTGAGTTTAGATGGCGTCCTATTGATCAAATGATAATGCCGGATTATTATTTTGGAAAACATAGTCTGATTAGAACCGATATTATGATAGGTGTAAACGTGTGGAAATTTAAAATTTTTAATTACACAAAGTTAGATGAATTTAATAGATATTGGACGGGTGCACGCATTGATTTAAACCTTGATTTTTTCAATAAAAAACTATTAGTGAATTTGCAAGGGCGATATTTTTTTGGCTTAAATAAAAAATCAAGCGATCATTATTATCAGGTTCAATACATTAGATATGTAACAACCGATAAAATTCATCTTGGAATTTTGAGCTACGGAAAAACCAATACCGACGAAGGTTTTAATGAGGGAGAATGGTTTATCGGTCCTTCGTTTTTTTATAAATTCCCATTAAATATCAGTTTTCATGTTGCTTTAACCCGAAACGTTTTTGGTTCGTATCAAAACATGCTTTTTGTTCGTTTGGGTTATAAATTTAAGGTTTAATATGATAATAGTTTAAAGCATAACAGTTAATTTTTCAATAAATTAAATTTAAGATTGTTATAAATGAGATTTGAACAATATTGTAAAAAATATTTAAAAATTAGATGTCAAAATTTGGTAAAATATTAAATCTTCAAAAAGGAGAAGAAAAGGCAGTAATTTATTTATTGATTTACTCTTTTTTTATTGGTGTAGCATTGGCTTTTTATGTAACAACTACTACATCTTTATTTTTGAGTGCTTTTGAGCGAGATTTTTTACCTATTTCGTTTATCGCCGCAGGTGTAATTGTTTGGATAACAGGCAAGCTTATGAGTATGTTGTTCAACAAAATAAATCTATCCAAAAGCATACCTGTAGGTTTAGTATTTTTGCTTTTAAGCCTTTTAGTATTTTTGCTTTTATACAAAATTAATACATGGTTGTTTGTTATATTTCTTTTGTACGCATGGATAAGAGTGTTTGCATATATGCACGCCGTAATTTTTTGGAGTTTAGCCGGTAGGTTGTTTATGCTCCGTCAGGCTAAAAGAGTATTTAGTTTAATAACCGGAGGTGAGGTTTTTGCAAGTATTTTGAGCTTTTTTTCAATTCCTTTTTTGCTCACAATTTTTCAAACCTCCGATTTACTATTAATTTCGGGAGTTTTTTTAACTCTTGGTTTTTTTTTCATGCTAATTATTGTCAAAAAATTCAACAGTAAATTATTAACTAAAGGAAAAACAAAAGATAATCAAAAGTCAGCTGAAATAAAGTTATTTAGTTCAAAATATTTTAAACTAATTTTTTGGATAGCCTTTGTTCCGATATTTGCTCAATTTTTTGTTGATTTTATTTTTCAGGCACAAGCAAAAGTAGAATTTCCAGACAGAGAAGAACTTTCGGCTTTTCTAGGTATTTTTTTGGGAGTGAGTGCAATTATCGAATTTTCGTTAAAGACCTTTATCTCAGGCAGATTGTTAAGTAAATACGGCATTAAATTGGGCTTGTTAGCATTCCCAGTTGTTCTGGGAATTAGTTTTTTGCTGGCATCAATTTTTGGTTTAATTTTTGGAACAATAGGAATGTTTTTTTCGCTTGTTGCTATGGGGCGTCTTTTCACTCGTGCAGTTAGAACATCTTTTAACGACCCGTCAACTCAAATTTTGTATCAGCCAATACCCATTGAACAGCGTATATTAATTCAAAATAAAATAGAAAGTGGTCCCAAAGCTTATGCCAGTATTGTTGCCGGAATATTTTTGCTGCTTTTTAGTCAAATTCCCAATATTTCGCTTGTCGTTTTCTCTATAATGCTTTTTGCCGTTATTGTTTTTTGGATAAAATTATCTATAGATGTTTATTATGAATATAAAAATAGAATTCAAGATTTTTTAGGCTCAAATAGTACACAAACAGACAAAAAATTGCCAGATACAAAAGAGTATTTTAAGCTCGTGTTTTCAAAAGGTTATGGTATAATTTCTGCTAACATCAAAAAAATATTTTTCCCTTACGATATTGAACAAAATAAAACCGAAAACACAATATTAAAACTTTCAGAAATAGCACAAAAAGCAAATTCGTTTAACAAAAAAGAACGGATAATTGCTGCCGAAAACTTATCGAATTATAGCATTTATAGAGTTGAAAAATTGTATTTAAAATTATTAAGAGATGAATGTTTTGAGGTGCGAAATCAAGCTATCATTTCGGCAGGAAAAACAAAAGAAAAAGATTTGTATGATAAAATAATTGATAATTTCAAGATATTAAATTACAGAAAATCTGCTACAAATGCAATAATTAATATCGGTCCAACTATTATTCCTAAATTGATGAAAACTTTTTATTCAAATGAGAATAATATGGATTTGCAGTTAGAAATTATTGATGTTATTTCTAATATTCAGTCTAATAAATCGGTTGAGTTTTTGCGAAAACTAATTAATTATCCTATAAAACCAATAATGGATAAGAGTATTTCGGGGCTTGCTCATTTAGGCTATGAAATGACAAAAACCGAAAAAATTACTATATCGGAGGTTTTAGAGCACGAAATAAACAGGTTTGTTTACATTATTGCTTCTTTGGTTGATTTGAAAAATTTACCCGATAACGATGAGTTAATTCTAAATTTACAAAAAATTGTTGATAAAAAAAATGAACACATTTTTGATATTTTATCTGTATTATACAATAAAAAAGCAATTGATTTAATAAGAAATAATTTAGCCAACGGTAATGAAGAAACAAAAGGATTTGCAATTGAAATAGCTGACACTGTTTTTTCTGAACTTCATAAAGAAATATTACTTCCTGTTTTAGAAGGACTTTCTAACCTTGAAATATTACGTCGTTATAAACATTATTATCCACAAGAAAATTTAGATGTTTATAACAGAATTATTGATTTAATTGATGCAGAAATACAAACAACCGGAATTTTTGTTAAAGTTGAGGCAATAAAAAAACTAACTGATTATAATACAGATAAAACTGTATCTACTCTTAAAGCTTCAATAGTTAGTCCTATTGATATTATTTCAGAAACTGCTGCTTTTACTTTATTTTTATTAAACGAACAGGAATTTGAAAATAGATTAAGCGTTCTTAAAAATAAAAATAAAAATGTATTAAAATTATATAATAAAATAAAACAAGAAAATTCAAGCACTAAATTGTTAATTTTTGAAAAAAAACAGCTTTTAAGTAGTTTAAATGGGTTTAATAATTTAACAAGTTCCGAATTATATTTGCTTGCAAAAAAATCGAAAGAAATTATTATAGTGCAAGATAAATTTATAAATTCTGAATTGATTGTTAAAACTAACGTTATTATTTTAATTTCAGGAATGTTAAAATTTGGCAATAACTTAGTATTAGAAGCCGGTTCGGTTATTTCAAACTTATTTATTAATTATAAAAAAACCGATTTTTTAGCCGAAGAAACAACTATGCTTTTTGTTGTTCCGGTGCATGTTTTTAATACATTATTTTCACAAAATAAAAATTTTACAGAACATGTTTTTTCTAATGTTTTAGCTCAAATATAAACTTCATAAAAAACAAAATTCTTCAAATTCTTAAACTTGTTTTATGAAAAAAAACACAATACGATGAAACGATATATTTTTATAATATTATTTATTTTCCCTTTTTTGGGTTACGGACAAATATTTTCCTTAAAAAGAGGAGTTCCTTTTATTAAAAATTATTCGCAATCGGATTACAATGCACACGAACAAAATTTTGATATTGTTCAGGATACCATGGGAGTAATGTATTTTGCTAATTTTGAGGCAGTTTTAGTTTTTGATGGTTCACATTGGTCAAAAATTCCAACCAAAAGCGGAATGCGTGTATTGGCTCTTGATGTTTGTTACAACGGAACTGTTTTTGTTGGTGGTTTGTACGATTTTGGGCTTCTCGAAAAAAATATTTATGGTGAATATTCATACATATCTTTGGTTGATACAACTTTTGGAGCAGACTATGTTGGCGAAATTTTTGATGTGGAGGCAATTGGCGATGCGGTTTATTTTATCTCTAAAAACAGAATGTTTGTTTACGAAAACAATCAAGTTAGAATTGAAGAATTTGATGTCCAGGCAGTAAGTGCTTACGAAAGTAATGAAGAGTTATATGTGTTTTTTACCTTAGATCTTGGTAATCAGAGTTTTTTGTATAATGGATTAACTAAATACAAAAACAATACATTTGTTAAAATTGCTGATAATACTACCGAAAAACTTGCAGGAGTTGTAACTTCTTTTTATTTGTCGAACAATTCGTATGTGATAGGAACCGAAAATCAAGGTTTTTTTGTTCAAACTAATGATACTATCAATGATTTTAATGTTCCTGTAAATGATCTTGTTAAAAAGAATACATTAACTTGCGGAGTAAAAATCAACAACGATTTATACGCTATCGGAACGCTTACTCAGGGGGTATTGTTTGTTAATTCGATGGGTGATATTGTTCAAATTGTTAATAAACAAAGCTCGCTAAAAGATGAGGCTGTTAACGCTGTTTTTTTAGATCATTCTAAAAATCTTTGGGTTGCTACAAATAATGGAGTTTCTTTAATTGAAATAAATAATGCTTTATCCGGAATTTATAACGATAACTCCGGTGTTGACGGCAAAATTAATAAAATAATAGAATTTAATTCTACATTGTTTTTGGCTACAGATTACGGTTTATATAAATACCAAAATAATAGTTTTATTAAAATTAGTAATTTTGAAATAGCTTGTTGGGATATGATAGCAGATGATAATAACAGATTACTTTTAGCAACTCCTCAAGGTGTTTTTATTTATCAAAACGGCACAATTAAATCAACCGATATTATAGAGTTTTCATTCTGCATTTCCGAAAATGATAAAAATTTTTTTGTTGGACAAAATTTAAAAGTATTAGTTATTGATAAACAGCCAAATACATTTAAAATTTCTGACACGATAAAAGGGTTGGACGGTAACGTTATAGCCTTAATTTCCACCAATGATTTTGTTTACGCCGAAGTGCCTGCCGGAAAAATTTATAAAATAGGCTTAACTTCAACTTTGCAAAGTGAATTAAAAACCGGAAGTGGGTTTATTTCTGTTCATTTGAATACTTTTAAAAATAACATTTTTTTCTCTTCCGAAAAAGGTTCTTTTACCGAAAAAAATGGAGTAGATACAATTGTACCATTTAATTTTATTGCAGGAAACAACAAAAGTTCTAAAATATGGCTTTATGAACTCTTTGAAATTAACGATAATTTATATGTTTTTACAGACGGAAGCAGAAAAAACGTTTCATTTTTAAATATTTTACCCGATGGTTATAATATTCGACAAAACGAACTTTTACCTATTTCCGATTTTGTAGTACGTACTTGGTATTTAATGAAAGACCAAAATAATTTGTTGTTAGGAGGCAATGATGGAATTGTAATGTACGATTATAAAACCGAATATTTGCATAATCATGATTTTGGAGTGTTTTTTACAAGTATTTCAACTGTAAAAACAGATAGTTTAATTTCATTGCAATCTGTTGACGTTCAGAAATTTAAATTCACAGATAATTCTTTGCTGTTTAAATACACAGCTCCTTATTATTCAGCAAAAGGTACTGTTTACTACAGATATTATCTTGCCGGTTTTGAAGAAGATACTTCGGAATGGACTTTGCAAAATTTTAAAGAATACACAAATTTACCTTCGGGAAATTATAAATTTTATGTTCAAGCAAAAGATCAATTTGGGAATAACGCTAAAGCCGTTTCGTTTGAATTTAAAGTACTTGTACCTATTGCTCGCAGATGGTGGATGATTGTAATTTATATTTTAATTGCTGCTATTATTGTAAAATTATTTGTTGATTGGCGTATTAAAATTGCTGAAAAAGAAAAAGTACAGCTTGAAGAAATTATTAAAGAAAGAACCGAAGAAATTGAAAAAAGTAAAGCCGAAATTGAAGCCCAAAGAGACATAGAATATTCCCAACGTAAAGAAATTATGGCAAGTATTCATTATGCTCGACGTATTCAGCAAGCTGTTTTGCCTGATCAAAAAATATTAACAAATGCTTTAAATAACAATTATTTTATTTTTTTTAGACCATACGAAGTTGTTAGTGGTGATTTTTTTTGGATGAAAGAACTCAAAAATTTTGTAGCTATAGTTGCTGCCGATTGCACCGGACATGGTGTTCCGGGAGCTTTTATGAGTATGCTTGGAACTTCGTTCTTAAATGAAATTGTTACTCGCCGAAGCCTTGATAGTGCTGCCGAAGTTCTTGAACGTTTACGTCAAAAAGTTAAAACATCATTGCATCAGGAAGGTAAAATGAACGAACAAAAAGATGGCATGGATATTTCTATGTATTTTATTGATAAAGAGACACTTAATTTGCAATATGCCGGTGCTTATAATCCATTGTATGTTGTAAGAAAAACAAAAGATGTTACACCGGAGGTTAGAGCTTTAAACGAAAATACTAAACGATATAGAATTTTTGAAGATGACCAAGCTGATTTTAATTATACTTTAATTGAATTAAAAGCCAACAGACAGCCTATTGGTATACATGTTAGAGAATTACCTTTTGAAAACACTTCTTTTCAGCTTTATGAACATGATTGTTTATATTCTTTTTCAGATGGTTATCAAGATCAGTTTGGTGGAGATACCGGCGAAAAATTCAACTCCAAAAGATTTAAAAAATTACTTTTAAGTATTCAGGAAAAAGATATGAAAGAACAACATCGCATTTTAGATCAAAATTTTATTAAATGGAAAGGTGATTTGCATCAGGTTGATGATGTTTTGGTAATAGGAGTTAAAATTGATTTTTAGATTCAGAGGGTGCAGTTTTAAGTTTGCAGGTTGCAAGGTTATGTTCAACAGAGTGTGTAAGTATCCGAAATGTGTTGGCGGCGGTGGCTTGTGTAGTGTAGTAAGCGAAGCCCACGAAACATTTTGCAATAGCCAGACCGCTACCCAAACCACTAATTACCAGTACAATGTTACGCACACACACACATTTTTTTATTTTTTTATCATTATCAAAGCGAGTATATTAAATATTTCAAGTCGTCCAAACAACATATTTATTGATAATACGAATTTTCCAAAATCGGGTATTGAGGCGAAGTTACCTAAGGAACTTACTTTTTCAAATCCGGGTCCCACATTTCCAATTGTTGCTATGGATGCCGAAAATGCTGTCATTCCGTCAATATCCATAGCGGTTAATATTATGGTTGTTATAAAAAAAACGGTAATATACAGTACAATAAAAACCAATGTTTGTTGTTCTAATTTCTCGTCAATTCGTTTACCGTCAAATTTTGACACAAATATACCTTGTGGGTGTTTTAATAATTTTATTTCTTTTCCTATAAGCTTGAAGAAGATAAATACACGGTCAAATTTTAGTCCACCCGATGTTGAACCTGTCATTGCACACTGAATTGTAAAATATATCAAAATTACTTGCGTAAAAATTGGCCAATGTGCAGTATCTTCTGTGGCAAAACCTGTTGTTGTGCCTAACGAAATTACCTGAAATGAAGCATATCGTAAAGAAGTCCATAAATCATAGTTTCCTGATAAAAATAATTTTAAACTAACAAGCAAAATTCCAATAACCATTACCAATACAAATGTTTTTGCAAGCGACGACCGAAAAATATTTTCTTTTTTCAGCATAATTGTACCGTAAATCAAACCGAAGTGGATACCGCTTAAAATCATAAAAATCATTATAACTATTTCTATTCCAATATTATTAAAAGCAGCAACACTTAAATTTTTGGTCGAAAATCCACCTGTAGCAATTGTTGCAAATGAATGGTTGATAGCATCGAAAAAACTCATTCCGAAAAGCATTAATGCAATAGTTTCAAGCAATGTAAGACTAATATAAACCAATGCAAGGATATGCACTATTTTACGTGCCTTAAAGCGGAAGTTCATTTTAGACAAACTTGAAATTTCTGTGTTATAGATTGTTACTCTTTGACCTTTTGATTGAGGAAGAATAAGTAAAACAAATATAATAATGCCAATTCCGCCAATCCAATGCGTTGCCGAA
>JAFGXO010000068.1 GCA_016936595.1 Bacteroidales bacterium
CGATAACTCGATAACTCGATAACTCGATAACTCGATAACTCGATAACTCGATAACTCGATAACTCGATAACTCGATAACTCGATAACCCAAGATAAGCAAACGTTTTCAGTTAAAATATTGTAAAACAATTTTTTTCTGTAAAAATCTTTTTAACTTTGTTGTTCCAACTATACAAGTTATTGATTAGTAAACAATTAAAAATCAAATAATTATGGCAAAAAAATTTATTACATGCGATGGTAACCAAGCTACCGCAAACATAGCCTATATGTTTAGCGAAGTTTCGGCAATTTACCCAATAACACCATCGTCAAACATGGCAGAACACGTTGATGAATGGGCTGCTAACGGTCGCAAAAACATTTTTGGCGAAGAAGTAAGAGTTGTTGAAATGCAATCAGAAGGTGGTGCTTCGGGAGCTGTTCACGGTTCACTTCAAGCCGGAGCCTTAACATCTACGTTTACTGCATCACAAGGATTATTATTAATGATACCTAACATGTATAAAATGGCCGGAGAATTACTTCCTGCTGTATTCCATGTTAGTGCACGTAGTATTGCATCTCATGCTCTTTCAATTTTTGGAGATCATAGCGATATATACGCCACTCGTCAAACCGGTTTTGCTTTATTAGCAAGTGGTAGCGTACAAGAAGCATCTGACCTTGCCGGCGTTGCTCACTTAGCTGCTATTAAAACAAGAATCCCTTTTGTTCATTTTTTTGACGGATTCCGTACTTCTCATGAAATTCAAAAAATTGAAGTAATAGAAGAAGCTGATTACGCAAAACTTATTGATTATGCTGCATTACAACAATTCAGAAACAATGCTCTTAATCCGGCACACCCTGTAACTCGCGGAACTGCTCAAAATCCTGATATTTATTTTCAAGCAAAAGAATCTGTAAATAAATTTTACGAACCTGTTGCTGACGTAGTTAACGATTACATGAAAGAACTTAGTAGCTTACTTGGTCGCGAATACAAACCATTTACTTACTATGGTGCACCCGATGCCGAAAATATTATTATTGCAATGGGCTCTGTGGCTGAAACTATTAGAGAAACTGTTGATTATCTTAATGCTAAAGGACAAAAAGTTGGTTTCTTAAATGTTCATTTATATCGTCCATTTTCAGTTAAATATATGTTCGATGTAATGCCCAAATCGGTTAAAAGAATTTCTGTTCTTGATAGAACAAAAGAACCCGGAGCAAATGGCGAACCTCTATTTCTTGATGTTGTTGAAGCTTTCTACACAAAAGAAAACAGACCTCTTATTATTGGTGGTCGTTATGGACTTTCTTCAAAAGACGTTACTCCTGCTCACATCATTTCTGTTTTTGAAAATCTTGCAAATAATGAGCCTAAAAATCAATTCACTCTTGGTATTATTGATGATGTAACTTATACTTCATTACCTTTATTAGAAGAAATTGATTTAGCACCTGCCGGAACTTTTCAAGGTAAATTCTTTGGTTTAGGTTCTGACGGAACTGTTGGTGCTAATAAAAATTCAATTAAAATTATTGGAGATAACACCGATAAATACGCTCAGGCTTATTTTGCTTATGATTCTAAAAAATCGGGTGGAGTAACTATTTCTCACCTTCGTTTTGGCGATAGCCCAATTCGTTCAACTTATTTGGTTAATACTCCTGATTTTGTAGCTTGTCATGTTCCAGCTTATCTTGAACTTTACGATGTGTTAAAAGGATTAAAAAAAGGCGGAACATTTTTATTAAATAGCATTTGGAACCCTGAAGAACTTGAAGCCAATTTGCCAAATAATGTAAAAAAATATCTTGCTCAAAATGATATTAAAGCATATATGATTAATGCTACTGAAATTGCAAAAGAAATTGGTTTAGGAAACAGAACAAATACTATTTTACAATCTGCATTCTTCAAAATTTCTGAAGTAATTCCTTATGAATTAGCTGTTAAAGAAATGAAATATGCAATTAAAAAATCTTATGGCAAAAAAGGAGACAAAATTGTAAACATGAACTATGCTGCTGTTGACAAAGGTGGTGAAGTTATTAGTATTACAATAAAACCAGAATGGGCAAATCTTGAGGTTAAAACTAAAGTTGAAGATGAAACTCGTCCTGAATTTGTACGCAAAATTGCCGATGTTGTTAATCGACTTGAAGGAGACAGCATTCCTGTTAGTGCATTTGTTGGAAGAGAAGATGGTACTTTACCTGCCGGTTCAACCGAATTTGAAAAAAGAGGAATTGCTGTAGATGTTCCTGAATGGAATTCAGAAACTTGTATTCAATGTAAAGCATGTGCTTATTCTTGTCCTCACGCAGCTATTCGTCCGTTCTTATTGTCTGACGAAGAAGTTGCAAATGCTCCCGAAGGAACAATGGTTATTCCTGCAAAAGGAAAAGGCTTAGAAGGTTATCAATTTAAAATTCAAGTTAGTATCGACGATTGTACAGGTTGTGGCGTTTGTGCAGATGTTTGTCCTACTACTCCTAAAACTCTTGAAATGCAATCTATTGCTTCTCAAGCAGCTGAAAAACAACGTTGGGAGTATATGCACAAAGAAGTTGGTTACAAAACTCCGGTTGACCCAATGAAAAACATTGCTTTTAGTCAATTTGCACAACCTTTATTTGAATTTTCTGGTGCTTGTGCCGGTTGTGGTGAAACTCCTTATGTAAAGCTTATCACTCAACTGTTTGGTAATCACATGACTATAGCAAATGCTACAGGTTGTTCTTCAATTTATGGTGGCTCTGCTCCTTCTACTCCTTATACTAAAAATCCTCAAGGTGAAGGTCCTGCATGGGCAAACTCATTATTTGAAGATAATGCTGAATATGGCTTAGGTATGGCTGTTGGAACCAACAGAATTAGATACAGAATAGCTGACAGAATGGAAAAAATTATCGCTAACGGATACAGCGACGAACTTAAAACTGTTGCTAAAGAATGGTTAGCAGGAATGGAAAGCTATCAAGCATCAAAAACTGCAACCGACAAACTTCTTCCGTTACTTGAAAAAACAGGCGATGAAATGAGCAAAGAACTTCTGGGATTAAAAGATTACTTTGTAAAACAATCAAACTGGATTTTTGGAGGCGACGGTTGGGCTTATGATATTGGTTATGGCGGATTAGATCACGTTCTTGCCTCCGGCGAAAATGTTAACGTTCTTGTAATGGATACAGAAGTTTACTCTAACACAGGCGGACAATCTTCTAAAGCATCACCAACTGCATCAGTTGCAAAATTTGCTGCTGCCGGAAAACCAAACAGAAAAAAAGAACTTGGTTTAATGGCTACTACTTATGGATATGTTTACGTTGCTCAAGTTGCAATGGGTGCAAATCCTGCTCAATTCTTTAAAGCAGTTAAAGAAGCCGAAGCCTATCCCGGACCATCAATGATTATTGCTTATTCTCCTTGTATTGCTCACGGAATTAAAGGTGGAATGACAAAATCACAAGTTCATCAAAAAGAAGCTGTTAAAGCCGGTTTCTGGCATCTTTATCGTTTTGATCCAAGATTGGAAGCTGAAGGAAAAAATCCATTCCAATTAGATTCTAAAGAACCTGATTGGTCGTTATTCCAAGACTTCTTAAAATCTGAAACTCGTTTTAGTTCACTTACAATTAGCTTCCCCGAAGCTGCTGAAAAATTGTTTGCTGAGGCTGAACAAGCTTCTAAATGGAGATTTAATCAATATAAACGAATTGCTGAAATGAAATATTAGAATCAGTTTTTATGATGTTTTTTTAAACAAAGTCGCTAATATATTTAGCGACTTTGTTTTTTATATAAAATAGCATATCTTTGATGTTTTTGAAAAAGCAGATGAATTAATAAATAATGAAAATGCAAAAATTATTAGAAAAAATAAAAGTTAGCGGAACCAATCCTCTTTTTTCTGAAGAACTAAATAGAGTAATTAGTTTAACTAATTATTTTGTATTTTTATATGTTTTTCTTACAATTCCATTTGTCTTATTTTTTCTTAGTTCTCCTATTGCTGCTGCAATTTCTTTTGTTCCAATAGTTATTCATTTTTTTTCTTTTTTTCTTATAAAATTTAAAAAACATACTGTAGGAAGATTGCTTTTTAGTTCTACTTCTTCGATAGCAACTTATATTATAGCAATTTTATTGTATAATGATAATTTAACTGATGGTATGGGGGCAAAATTTTTAATTTTTGGTTCTATTATATTACCGTTTGTTATTTTTATTTCTAAAGAATGGATTTATTCTTTATTAGTTATTATTTTGCAATTATTTTTGATATTTAGTTTTGGTTACATTAACAGTATTGTTGATATACAAATAGTTTCTCAGAATTTTGATACTGCTGTATTTAGAATAATTGCTGTTTCGGTTGCTTTTATAATGATTGGTGGTACTTTTTTTTATTATCAAAACGAACTTAGTAAAAAAAATAAGCTATTAAAAGAAACAAATTCTCAAATAAAAGAAAAAAACGACGAATTAATCGCTTCCGAAGAAGAGCTTCGTCAAAATAATGAAGAATTATTAACTCTTAACGAACACGTTGAATTTCAAAAAAACAAGATAGAAAAAAGCCATAAAAGCATCACAAATAGTATAAATTATGCAAAACGCATTCAGTATGCAATGATGCCTACTCACGAAATTTTTAAAAAATATTTTTCTGATTTTTTTATTCTTTTTAAACCCCGAGATATTGTAAGCGGTGATTTTTATTGGGCCGAAGAAATTAACGGAAAAATTATTCATGCTGTTGCAGATTGCACAGGACACGGAGTGCCGGGAGCTATGGTTAGTATGCTCGGAATTGCACTGCTTAATAAAATAACTACCTTAGAAAAAAATATTTGTGCTTCGGATATTTTAAATAAACTTAGGTTTGAGCTGAAAAAATCACTTAAACAAAGTGGACAAAATGATGAAAATAAAGACGGTATGGATATAGCTCTTGTTGTTATTGATACAAATTCAATGGAACTACAATTTTCGGGTGCTTATAATTCTCTTTATTTGATTAGAAATAATCAAATAATAAAATTTAATGCCGATAAACAGCCTATAGCAATTCATTTAAGAGAAAAAGAATTTACCAACCATACGTTTAGTTTGCAAAAAGATGATTATTTATACTGTTTTTCTGACGGATTACCTGATCAACTCAATAACCAAAGAACTAAATTTGGCAAAAAAAATCTATTATCAATTTTACAAAAAATCTCTCCAAAAAAAATGGAGGAACAAAAGCAAATATTGCTAACCGAATTATCTGATTGGCAAGTTGATGCTAAACAAACTGACGATATTGTAATGGTTGGGCTTAAGATTTAATGCGTCTTTTTTTTATAAATTGTTAATTTTTTTAAATAATCTCTTTACACACTAAAGTTATTTATTTTGTTCATAAATTTTATTTATGTTAGCTCGATTAAAAAAATACAATAAATTAAACGAAACTCTATTCCTATTATTATTAAGTGTTTTTAGTATTGCTTTAATTATAATAAGGCTCTATTTTTCAAAACATTTTACTTTTATTTTTTTAATTTGGAATTTATTTCTTGCGGCTATACCTTGGGGAATTACAACTTTTTTAATTATTTTTCCAAAAATTAAAGATAAAAAGCTGCTATTAATTCTGTTTTTATCAATTTGGTTATTATTTTTTCCTAATTCTACTTACATTTTAACCGATTTATTCCATTTGCGGCTAAATTTGTCAATGCCAATTTGGTTTGATTTAATTTTAATATTATCATTCGCCTGGACCGGAGTAATGTTTGCTTTTATCAGTTTAATTGACTTTGAGCAAATTATGCTTAAATATTTTAAAAAAAGAACCGTTTTTATATTTATAACCCTTATTTTGTACATTGCAAGTTTTGGAATTTACATCGGGCGTTTTTTAAGATGGAATAGTTGGGATATTATTCAAGAACCGTTTAATTTGTTTTTTGACGTTGCCAACAGATTTGTTAATCCTTTAAATTATCCTCGCACGTGGGGAGTTACAATTTTATTAGGCACATTTCTTAATTTGGCTTTTTGGTCATTTAAACTTTTTACAAATAAAGAAAACACGCCAAAAAAATAAATCTAATTTATAACTATGAATCGTTTTTTGGCCTTCATTATTCTGATTATTAGTTTGCCTTTTCAATTTTTAATAAGCATATTTATTGTTTTGGGGTCAGGTTTTCCTGTTTTTTATAATCAAAAGAGAATTGGTTTGAATAAAAAAGATTTTACAATTCACAAATTCCGGTCGATGAAAAACAATGAAATTACGCTAATCGGTAAAATTATACGAAAACTTGGTATTGATGAATTACCTCAACTTTGGAATATTATTAAAGGCCAAATGAACTTTGTTGGACCTCGTCCGTTAACCGGTGATGATATCATTAGATTAAATTGGACTTCAAACTATTACAACCAAAGATGGACTGTTAAACCAGGAATTACAGGATTGGCTCAATTAACTAATATTTGCAACAAAAAAATTTCATGGTTTTACGATAAATACTACGTAAATAACAAATCTTTTTGTCTTGATTTAAAAATTTTGTTTAAATCTATAATAATTCCTGTGTTTGGAAAAAAAATAAAAATTATAAAATAATGAATGTTTTAGTTAATGGAATTGGAAATATAGGAACAACTTTGCTAAGTTTACTGGCAGATTATAAAAAAAAATTAAAAATAGATAATATTTTTGCTTTAAAAAACAGATTTAACAACTGGAATTTACCTGAAATACAACTTTTACAGAATAAAGGAATTAAAATATATTCTTTTGATGAAAATTTTGAAAACATAGACAAAGTTAAACATAAAATCAATTATGTTTTTGACTGTACTTCAAATGGCTTTGGAACAAAAAACAAAATGTGGTATAATACTCTTCCTGAGTTAATTGGAGCATCTGCTCAAGGAAGCGAAAAAAATTTTGGTGTCTCGCACATGATTGACATAAACAATGAAATAATAAAAAATCAAAAATTTGTTCATATTGTTTCATGTAATACTCATTCTCTTGCTTCAATTCTTACAACTTTTTGTAATAATAATTTGCAAAATTTGATTTCTGCCGATTTTGTTATTGTTCGTCGGTCCGAAGATATAGGTAATCATGCTCGCTTAGTTTCGGCAAATGTTGTAGCTCGCCATATAAGCTCGATAGTTGGAACTCATCATTCCGTTGACCTTATTGATTTGTTTAAAACTATTGGATTACAGCCTGATATTGCTTCTTCTGACATTACAACTCCAAGCCAATTAATGCACGCAGTTAGGTTTAATATTAAACTAAAACATCAAATTGCCGAAAATCAAATTCTTGAAAAAATCAAACAAAATAAATATGTTTCAACAACACAAAAATTTGATTCAAATATTGTTTTTGAGCTCGGCAGAAAATACGGAAAATTAGGCCGATTATATTCTCATGCTATTTTTGTAAACAATAATTTTATGTTTTCAGATAATGAAATAAAAGGTTGGGCTTTTATACCACAAGAAGGTAATACAATTCTTTCTACTGTTAACGCGTATCTTTATCAAACAAATAACTCAAATTGTGAGACTATACAATCAATTACTAAAGATTTGATAATAAAGGATTTATAGTTTAAATAAGTCTTCTAACTCAATTTTTTCTTCATTTTTACGATAAATATAAATAATTCCAAAAACTTTGGCTTTTTCTCTTCTGATTAGTGGAGGGTATTTTTCAAAAAAAGTTTCAATTTCGTCCCATAATTCTTTAATAATTAAATCAACTCCGGGTCTCATATTTACTAATCTTGATTGAGCATAATTAGTTTTATTCTGCAAATTTTTCTGATAATTTATCGAATCTTTAAATGCTTCAAAATTAATTCTTAGCTTATATAATGATGGATTTTCAATTGATTTGCCTCCTTCCGAAATTCTTTTTTCCTCTCCTTCAATAATTTTTTCTGTCCATAAAATAAGTTGCTTTTCGGTATTAAAAGTTGGTAAATTTGAGCTGTTTATTTTAAGCTGATAAAATTTCCGTATTTTTTTGTTAAATTCACCTCTAATAATGGCAAAATTCATAACTTGTATAAAATGAGACACATACAATTTGCAGCTTTGATAAATTTCTTTGTGTTTTTTTTGATTTTCAGTTTGAATTAAAAATGCTTGATTATATGCTTCGACCTCAGCATTAAACTCGGTTAATTTTAATTTTATCTCATAAATTGTTTTTGGAGATAAAACATTTCTCCCGTTTTTGGCATTTTCGTAGCCATCTATTGCTTTTTGCAAGGCTCTAATTCTTGCTTTATCTGTATTTGGTAATCTTCTATACGGCATAAAAAAAGAGCAAACAAATTTTATTCCATTTTATTTTACGTATCTAAATTTCAACAACTTATTTTTTATAAAACAATTTATTAACAAAACTTGAAATATTTTAGATTTTAAAAGTTATTTTTGTAGTCAAAAAAAAAAATCTGTTTATGATAATTTCAAGACAAAAAAAACATGAAAATATTGTGGAATATATTTTGTACATGTGGCAAATAGAAGACCTTATTAGAGCTTATAATTTTGATTTGGTGTCTATTGAAAAAGAAATTATTTCTCAATTTGATTTAGATCAAAACAGCATTCAAGAAATGGTGCAATGGTACGATGATTTAATTCAACTTATGCTTTCGGAAAAAGTTGAAGAAATTGGTCATATACAAATGCTCGTGAGTATTGTTGATGATTTATCAAAATTACATTTAAGACTTTTAGAATCAGAACATAATAAGGAATATCAAAAAGAATTTCAAGAACTATTGCCTTTTTTAAGAGACTTATTTGAAAAAGTAAATTCAAAAGAAAAAAGTACAATCGAAATATTTATTGAAACTTTATACGGAATACTAATGCTTAAACTGAAAAATGTTAAAATTAGTGAACAAACTCTTGAAGCATCACTAAAAATAAGTGCATTTTTATCACTATTATCTAAAAAATATCATTTGCTTGAAAACGACAAGGATTTTTTAATATAAATTAAAATTTTATGCCATACAATGTTCTGTTTGCCGACGATTCTCTTATGATTAATGAAGTTATGGAATTTGCTTTTGAAGAAGATGATTTTAACGCTCATTTTGCAAATACTTACGCTCAAGTAAATTCTAAAATCTCAAATACAAATTTTGACTTGATAATTATTGATATAGACCTAAATGGTTATAATTTAATTGATAAAATAAAAAAATCGGAGAAGAATAAAAACACTGAGATATTTTTTTTATCAGAAAATACAGATATAGCAGATAAAAAAAAAGCAAAAAAAATGGGCGTCTCCGGTTGGATTGTTAAACCTTTTATCCCCGAAAAATTGGTAAAAACTTTAAGAATACACTTGAAAAAAAATCTTTCAACTAAAATTTAGGTTTCTATTTTTATAAATTACTTTTTTTATTGCATTATCAATAATTAGTAAATACTAACTTCTGTTCTATTATTAGTTAAAAAAAATTTTTAATTTGAATAAAATTTATAAATTTGTCTGAATTAATGTAACTTTTTCAACTCATCAAACATGGAAGTAAAAGAAAAATTCTTAAACAATAACTTTTTAACATTCATATTCGGATTAGATTTATTTTACGTAGTAGTTTTTTTTGTTTTTTATTTGCTCAACTTAGGCAATGAACTAACTTTAAACTCCGTTCTTGATTCAGCAATGAATTACCCCGCACTTATTTTAATTTTGCTTCATCCCTTTATCTTTATTTTAGTTTTCTATCTTAATTCTCGTGAAAGCAAGCATTATGTTGATTCTCTGAAAAAAATATTAACAGAAAACAATGAAAAAATTGAACAAGTTTATGAATTTGTAGAACAACTTCGTGAAGGTCAAACAGCTAAACTTCAATTTAGTGATTCCTTACAGCAAGACAAGCTAATACGATCTTTATTAAACCTTAGAGATGAACTTGATAAAGCACGTAGCGAAGAAGAATTTAGAAAAAAGGAAGAACAACAACGACACTGGACTAACGAAGGTTTAGCAAATTTTGGTGCTATTTTGCGTGAAAACGTTGATAATCTTAATAAACTTTCATCTGAAATAACCAGTAATCTAACCAAATACCTAAACTCTCAACAAGCAGGTTTTTTTATAATTAACGATAACAACGGAGAAAAAACATTTGAAATGCTCTCGTTGTTCGCTTTTGAAAGGAAAAAATTTCCAGACAAAAAACTTAATTGGGGCGAAGGTTTAATTGGAGCAAGTGCCATTGAACAAAAAACGATATTTATTAAAGATACAAGCAATTCTTTTGTTGATATTACATCGGGGCTCGGAAAAGCAAATCCCCGTTCAATTCTAATTGTTCCTATTAAAGACAATGAAGGTACAGTTCATGGAGTTTTGGAATTGGCTTCATTCAAGGTATTTGAAAAATTTGAAATAAATTTTGTTGAACAAGTTGCCGAAAGTATTGGACTTACAATGGCAACAATTAAAACAAGTTTACGAACCCAAGAACTTCTTAAAGAATCTCAAAAACAAGCCGAAATGCTTGCTCAGCAAGAAGAAACAATGCGTAGAAACATTGAAGAGATTGAAAGAGAAAGACAAGATGCTGACGATAAATTTAGAGCCCTTCAAATTTTTTCCGAAGCTGTTGATCATTCTATTCTGCACATAGACATAAATACTGATGGCGAAATTTCTTTTGTTAATGATAACGTTTTACAAATTTTTGACTATCAACGCGAAAATTTAATTGGTAGCGAATTTTGCGTTCTTATGCCTCAAACCGACAAAGAATGGTTTGAAAAAATTTGGAAAGAAATGATTGAACAACACAAACGCCAAATAATGGAACTTAAATTGATTGATTCCAAAAATAAAACTGTTTGGGTAGTTTGCAGCTTCTTTCCGGTTATGTCTGATGAAAAAACAGTTGAAAAAATATCTATGTTAGCTGTAGATTTCTCCGACAAACAAGAAATTATAAACGACGACCGTCAACGACTTTCCGCATTAGTAAACTTTTTATACAAAGCCGATTTTAATTTAAAGGGAGGATTTATTTCAATTTCTGATAATTTTAAAGAAATATTAAATATTGATGAGGAAATTGAAAACTTTAACATCTTAGACTTATACCATGAAAGTGAAAAA
This sequence comes from Bacteroidales bacterium, assembly GCA_016936595.1. Classification (GTDB taxonomy): domain Bacteria; phylum Bacteroidota; class Bacteroidia; order Bacteroidales; family JAFGUD01; genus JAFGUD01. The sequence goes on from JAFGXO010000068.1 coordinate 11,169, forward strand.
GAACAATTTTCTGTTATTTGGGCTAATATTACTAAAGGAAGAAAATATAAATCATCTAAAAAAATTATCGGTAAAAATAATACCGAAATTGAACTCGAATTCCTTTTTACTCCTATCTTCGATATAAATAATCAGATCGTAAAAGTTGATTTTATTGCTATTGATGTTACTGAAAATCAGAATATTAAAAAAGACCTGAAAAATTTAAAATCTGAATTTGAAAATAATTCCAAAAAATTAGAAGAATTATCATCTGCAGCCCAAAAACAGATTAATAAAGTAAAATCTGATACTGCTCAAAAATATGACGAAAAAGTTGAGGCTTTAAATTTATACAAACACTTGTTTGAAAATATGACCGAAGCTGTTGTGCTATTGAAAAATAACTCAATTGTTGTTTTTAACTCCAGTGCCGAAAATTTATGGGGATACAAAAAAGATATAATCATTGGTAAAAAATTAAAATATTTATTCCCTGCAAATGATGAAATTAAAAAATCTGAAAACTATTTGTTTAATGTAATTGAAAACGATAAAATTGTTGATGGAGTTTTTATTGCAGATAAAGAAATGAAAATAATTGAAGTTAAGCCTTCTATACAAAAATTTAAAGCCGATAACGATGACTTTTTGGCGATAATTCTAAAAATAGAATAATACATGTTTAAAAAAACATTAACCGCATTTTTTGTTTTATTAGTTATTTCTTTAAAACTTTTTTCTCAAAATCCCGAACCAATTGCCGAAAAAGGTGTGCTTGATTTGCGAAACTGGGATTTTACTAAAAGCAATGTTGAACTCAAAGGAGAATGGGAGTTTTTTTGGAATAAGTTATATACACCCGAAGACTTTGAAAATCAGGTGCATACCCCTGATGCCTATATAGCTGTTCCCGGTTCGTGGTCTGGCACATTAGTTAACGACCAACCTTTACCCGATACCGGATATGCAACCTACCGCTTAGTAATTTTTATTACACCTAATGCTTCTCAAAATTATATGATAAAATTTGGAGAAATATTAACAGCCTACAAAGCCTGGTGGAATAATCAAATGATTACCGAAGTTGGAACTGTTAATAACAGCTCTATTTTAGCTATTCCTTCAGTTCAACCTTTAATTAGCAAAGTTAACTTCGACCAAGAAAAAATTGAACTTATTATTCAAATTTCAAATTATAGCCACCGTGCAAACAGCTTTTTTCAAATTCCGATTATTGGTAGTGAACAAGGTGTTATTAAACAGTTTACCTTAAATATGTTCTTTGATATTATTATTTTTGGTGCCGTTTTTATTATGGGGCTTTACCATTTAGGTTTATTTTTTTACAGAAGAAAAAACAAAGCCGCTTTGGCATTTGCTCTTTTAAGTTTAGATGTTGGACTAAGAATTTTATTTTCAAGTAATTACGCCTTCCCTTATATCTTTCCTGATATTTCTTGGGAAATTGTTTACCGAATTAATTATTTTACATTTTACGGTTTAGTTGCATCATTTATCTTCTTTTTTCAAAGTACTTTTAATGAAAAAAAATACAAACTATTTTTCATCTCAAGTTACTCAATCAGTTTGCTATTCCTGTTTACTTTATTACTACCCACTTTAGTTTATTCTAAATTGTTAATTTGGTATCAACTTTCTGTTATTCTAATGATATTTTTTAGTTTGTTTTTGCTCGTCAAATTTATTATTGATAAAAAAACAGGAGCGGTTACATTGGCTATCACAACATTTTTATTTTTTGCCGCCGGAATAAATGATATATTATATTTCAACGATATTATAAAAACTACTACATTAACTCATTTGGGTTTATTTGTTCTGGTTTTAGGGCAATCATTAACTTTAGCTCGCATTTTTACTAAAGCTTTTGTTAGAAACGAAGAACTTACAGCCGAATTAGATTTTCATAACCAACATTTGCAAGAGCTTGTTGACGAAAGAACCAAAGAAATTGAAATGCAAAAACAAGATATTTTGCAGAAGAATGAAGAACTGATGGTGCAAAAAGAAGAGTTGCAAGTTCAAAAAGATGAAATTATCCGACAAAAAGATTTGCTCTTAGATAAAAATCAGTTTATTACCGATAGCATAAGATATGCTTCTACTATACAAAACGCCATTTTGCCTGAAAACGAAAATATAAAAAAATATTTTAACAGCTTTTTTATTTTCTTGCCCAGAGATATTGTAAGCGGTGATTTTTATTGGTTTACCGACACATCTGACAAGTATTTGTTTATTGCTGTTGGCGACTGTACCGGACATGGTGTGCCGGGTGCTTTTTTAAGCCTTATTGGTATGTATATTCTTAATACAGTGGTTATTGAAAAACAAATAAATGATCCTAAACTTATTCTTTCTAAACTAGATGAACTATTTAATTTATTCCTTCACAAAGGATTAGAAGAAAATAGAGATGGAATGGAAATAGGTGTTTTTAGATTTGAAAAAGACGATTTATCTAAACTTGTTTATTCGGCTGCAAAAACCAACATATTTATATATGACAAAGGCAATAAAGAAATAATTCGTTATAGAGGTGCACGCAGATCAATTGGTCTAAAAAATTCTCAAAAATCATCAAATGTTCAATTTGAAAATATAAATTTTGATATTAAATCATCTAATATTATTTATTGTGCTACTGATGGTTTTGTTGATCAAAATAATTTTGAAAGAAAGCGTTTTGGTACTCCTGCTTTCACAAAAATGCTAAATCAGGTTTCTGAACTACCAATGCAGCAACAAAAATTATCTATTATCAGACGATTTGAAGAACACCGCCAAAATGAAGAACAACGTGACGATGTTACTATTATTGGACTTGCTCCTAAAATTAACACCTTAAATAAGTAATGAAAAATAAAATCTTAAAATTAATAATACTATTTATTTTTATTACACTATCTGCTATTTCTCAAACAAACAAACCAATAGCAAATAATGGAATTTTAGATTTATCTGCTTATGATTTTTCTATTAATCCCAGAGTTGAACTTAAAGGTGAGTGGGAATTTTATTGGAATAAACTTTACACTCCCGCAGATTTTGAAAACCAAATTTTAAAACCGGATACATTTTTAACAGTTCCCGGACAATGGACAGGAATTATAATTAACGGCATTTCTATCCCGGATACAGGTTTTGCTACATACAGGTTAATAATTAAAAACGACCCTCAGCTTAATAATCAAAATTTTATGATCAGAATTAAAGAAATTGTTTCTGCATATAAAATTTGGTGGAATGGTAACGAAATTTCTTCTGTTGGTATTGTTGGAAAAACTAAAAATTCTTCTCAGCCTGGCGTTATTCCAATTCTAACTGCCGTTGATTTTAACAGCAATGAAATAGAAGTTATTGTTCAAATTTCAAATTTTGATCATAATGTTAATTCATTTTACGATATTCCTGTTGTTGGCACCGAAAAACAAATGACAAAATCTTTTTTGTTAAGTATGTTTTTTGATATAATTATCTTTGGAGCTGTTCTAATTATGGCTTTTTATCATTTAGGGGTATTTTTATTTCGCCGAAAAAATTCTGCTGCTCTTGCATTTTTTGGCTTGTGTTTTATTTTTGCTATTAGAATTCTTTTTACAGGAAATCATATTTTTTCCTTATTATTTACTGATATTTTAAGCTGGAATGTAAAATACAGAATAAATTATTTTACTTTTTATGCAATAATAATTGCTTTAGTTTTATATTTTAAAGCTGTTTTTAAAGAAAAAAAATACAAATTTTTTTATTATTTTGCCTTTGGTATTTCTGGTTTATTCATCTTAACTTTAGCTACATCTTCGTATTTTTACACTAAGTTACTTTTGTATTATCAACTTTCAGCTATTATTATCGTTATTTTTATTTTATTTTTAATGATAAAATACATTAAAGATAAAAGAACCGGTGCGGTTACTTTATTTATTACTATGTTTTTATTCTTTTTAACAGGAGTAAATGATGTTTTATACATAAATGAAATAATCAAAACAACTACTTTAACTCATTTAGGTCAATTTATCCTTATTCTAGGGCAATCCTTAACATTAGCCAGAATTTTTAATAAAGAATTTATTAAAACAGAAGAACTAACAACCAAACTTGATTATCATAACCAAAATTTGCAAGAACTTGTTGAAATTAGAACCGAAAAAATAGAAATGCAAAAGCAAGATATTTTGCAGAAAAATGAAGAGTTGATGGTTCAAAAAGAAGAATTACAAGTTCAGAAAGACGAAATTGTTCGCCAAAAAGATTTGATTGAAGATAATAATATGTTTATTACTGATAGTATAAGATATGCTTCAACTATCCAAAAAGCTGTTTTGCCGTCTAATGATAATATCAAAAAATATTTTGACAGCTTTTTCTTATACATACCTAAAAATATTGTAAGTGGCGACTTTTACTGGTTCAATGATACACATGAAAAATATCTGTTTTTGGGAGTTGGTGATTGTACCGGACATGGTGTGCCGGGTGCTTTTTTAAGCCTTAGTGGAATGTATATTCTTAATACAGTTGTTATCGAAAAACAAATTGAAGATCCCAAAGCAATTTTAACTGTTCTTGATGAGCTGTTTAATAATTTTTTAGTGAACGGATTAAAAGAAAGTAGAGACGGTATGGAAATTGGCATAATGAGATTTGAAAAAAATAATTTTACTAAAGTCGTTTATGCTGCGGCCAAAACTAATATTTTTATATACAATAAAGAATTAAATAAAATTACTCGTTATAGAGGCTCAAGACGCTCAATTGGTCTTAAAAATTCACACAAAGCTATTAGAGTGAATTTTGAAAACTTAATTTTAAAAATTAATTCAAACGATGTAATATATTGTGCAACAGATGGATATATTGACCAAAATAATAGTCAAAGACAACGCTTGGGAACTCAACTTTTTTCTGAAATACTAACTGAAATTGCAAATTTGCCCATGGCAAACCAAAAAATAGAACTTCTTAAACTTTTAGAAGAACATCAACAAAATCAAGATCAAAGAGATGATATTACAGTAATAGGAATCTCACTTTTTTAATTTAAAAATATAAATTCTTTTTATAATAAAATAATGCTATCAAAATAAAAAATCATAACTCATGAAGCTTTTAATGACTTATTCCAATAAAATTTCTTATAAACCAACAATTAAAACTTTAGAAACAGCTTCCGATGACGAAAAATCGGCTTCTTTTGAAAATATCTTGGTAGCTTTTATTCATGCCGAAGCTCAAGATGAAGAAGATTTTAAAGAAACTGAAAAAAAATTGGTAAAAAATCTAAAATGGGGAGCTCGTAAAAATAATACAAAAAGAATTTTATTACATTCCTTTGCTCATTTGGCTTCTTCAAAAGCTTCTCCTGAATTTACAAAAGAAATATTTGATAATGCCGAAGAGCGTCTTAAAAACACTGATTTTGAAGTTTTTCAATCGCCATTTGGTTATTTCCTTGATTTAAATATTGATATGCCGGGGTACTCTCAAGCTAGAATTTTTACAGAATTTAATCGGGTTAAATGTGATGGAGAAGATTCTTAAAGATAGAATTTTAATATAAATACTAATACATGGTTGCTAAAAATAATGTTAATTTTTTATTAAAATGATAAATATAAACGCTGATTACATTAATTTTGATAATACACCTACAACTCCCGATTACTCTAAAATTTTTAGTTCATTATTTAATAATATTGTTGATTTTGAAGCTAATACTTTAAACTATCATCAGCCGGCTATTAATACAAAAGTTAAAATTGAAGAAGCAAGAATATCACTTTCTAATTCTTTAAATGTTGCTCCCTCCTCAATTTTTTTCACACCTAATGGTACATATGCCAATAATCTATCTGTCAATAGTTTACCTCAAAATACTTCGTGTCTAATTACTTCGCACTTTGAACACCCTTCGGTTATTTTGCCTTTAAAAGCAAGAAGTAAACAACTAAATATTCCTCTTTATTTTATAAAAACAGATTTTGATTCTGGAGTTAATCTTGAATTTTTGAAAAATATTTTAGAACAAAATCCTCACTCTTTTGTGTCATTGTCTCATGTTAATAGATTAACCGGCAGACTATTACCTTTTACAAGAGTGTCAAAAATTTGTCAAAAATTTAGCTCTACTTTTCATTCTGATATGTCGCATAGCTTTGCAAAATTCAATATCGATTTACAAAAATTAAACGCTGATATAGTTACTGTTTCCGGACATACTTTTGGTGCACCCAGAGGTGTAGGAATGATTTATTCAAAACCTGAAATAAATTTAAAACCAATTGTTTTAGGTGAAAATAACGAATCTTCAGTTGTTCCGGGTGCCGAAAATATCAACGCAATAGTCTCTTTTGTTAAAGTTTTTAATTTCTTATTAGAAAAAAATCTTTTTTACAAAAGTGAAGTTTTTGAGCTTAAAAATTATTTAAAAGAACGTTTGGATATTTTAGAAATAATGTATAATTCTTCCGGTTTTTCTTATCAACATTTTTCGCCCTATATTTTGAATATTGAATTACCCAAAGTTATAGATTTTAATAACTTTTTGATAAAGTTAGACCTTAATAACGTTGCAATAGCCGATGGGAGATGTACTATTTCCAATATGTTTAAAAACATAACTGTTTCTTTTAACCTAACTAATAACAAGCAACAAATACAGTAATTTGTTAAGATTTTAAAAAAAATAGAATCTTAATTTGTTTATTTCAACTTTTTTTCAAATATTTACAAACAAAAATATGCAACTTATAAAATTTTAAACTATGGATTTTAATTTTACCGAAGAACAAATCATGATACGCGACGCCGCTCGCGATTTTGCACAACGTGAACTAATTGAAGACGTTATAGAAAGAGATGCAAAAGCTCTTTATCCTACAAAACACGTAAAAAGACTTGCTGAATTAGGCTTTTTAGGTATGATGACCAGTGAAAAATACGATGGCGGTGGAATGGATACAATATCCTATGTTTTAGCTATGGAAGAAATTTCAAAAGTTGATTCGTCGGTTTCTGTTATAATGTCAGTTTGTAACTCATTAGTTAACTGGGGTTTAGAGACATTTGCTAACGAAGAGCAAAAAGAAAAATATTTAAAACCTCTTGCACGAGGCGAAAAAATTGGAGCATTTTTACTTTCTGAACCTGAAGCTGGTTCTGATGCTACTAAACAACATACGCTTGCCGTTGATAAAGGCGATTATTATTTATTAAATGGAACAAAAAATTGGATAACAAACGGCGATTCTGCTCATACTTATCTTGTTATAGCACACACTCACCCCGATAAAGGACATCGTGGCATTAACGCTTTTATTGTTGATAAAGACACCCCAGGTATCACAGTTGGTCCTCACGAAGACAAAATGGGAATGCGTAGTTCTGATACTCACTCGGTTATGTTTAATGATGTTAAAGTGCCTAAAGAAAATCGTATTGGCGAAGATGGATTTGGTTTTAAATTTGCCATGAAAACTCTTGATGGCGGACGTATTGGTATTGCTGCTCAAGCTCTTGGAATTGCTTCGGGAGCTATGGAAAGAGCTATTGCATACTCTAAAGAACGTAAAGCTTTCGGAAAACCTATCGCTGAACATCAATCGGTTGCTTTTAAAATTGCCGATATGGCTGTTAAAATCGAAAACGCTCGTAATCTTATTCTTAAAGCTGCATGGTTAAAAGACCAACACGAACCTTATGGTTATGCTAGTGCTTTAGCTAAATATTACGCTGCCGAAATTGCTATGGAAGTTACCACCGAAGCTGTTCAAATTTTAGGTGGTTACGGTTACACAAAAGAATATCACGTTGAAAGACTTATGCGTGAGGCTAAATTAACTCAAATTTATGAGGGAACTTCTGAAATTCAACAAATAGTTATTTCCAGAACCCTTTTACGTTAAAAATTGAAAGTTGAAAAGTTTGGAAATAGAAAACCCTGCAACCCGCAACCTGCAACTTGCAACTCAACAAACTGAAAAAAATATAAAAACAAAAAAATTATTAAATAAATGAAGATTTTAGTATGTATAAGCGTTGTGCCCGATACTACAACAAAAGTAAAATTCATTGACGGAAAAGAATTTGATAAAGCCGGAGTTCAATGGATAATTAATCCCTGGGACGAATTAGCTTTAACACGTGCTCTTGAATTAAAAGAAGCATCTGCCGGTAAAATTGAAAAAATTACAGTAGTAAATGTTGGTGCTGTAGAAGCCGAAGCTACAATAAGAAAAGCCCTTGCAATGGGTGCCGACGAAGCTATAAGAATTAATACAACAGCAAAAGATACTTTTTCTGTTGCCGGCGAAATTTCTGAAGCAATTAAAGATCAAGGTTTTGATGTGATTTTTTCAGGAATAGAAAGCAGCGATTTTAATGGAGTAGGAGTTGGCGGAATGATTGCCGAAATCCTTGACATACAATCTGTTTCTGCTGTATCCGGAATTGATTTTGCTGATGACGTTTTTAAGGTAAAAAGAGATATTGACGGCGGTTTTGAAATGTTGGAAGTTAAAGCTCCTTTTGTTGCTACAGTACAAAAAGGTATTGCTATTGATCCTCGTATTCCAAATATGAGAGGTATTATGATGGCTAAAAAGAAACCTTTAAATGTTGTTGAATCTGCTAATTGCGAACCTCTTTCTGAATACGTTCAGTATGAAATGCCGAAGCCTAAACCTCCGGTAAAATTGGTTGAAAATGCAGCCGAATTAGTTAACGTACTACATAACGAAGCTAAAATGCTTTAATAGTAATTGATTATTCTGTAATTTAAAATTAACAATTATTTTATGATACTTATATACACACAAAACTGGGACGGAAAATTCAAAAAACTCAGTTACGAATTAGTTTCCTATGGTGCAGCAATTGCCAAACAAATGAATACCGAAGTAGTTGCATTATCAATAGGCAACGTTGCCAACAACGAGTTACAAAGTTTGGGTAAGTACGGAGCAAGTAAAGTTGTTTCTGTAAATGATCCTAATTTATCCGTTGTTGATAATAAAATATATGCAAAAACAATTTCTGAGGCTGTAAATAAATATAATGCCAAAGTGATTTTATTTGCAAATAATAACGAAGGAAAAGCAATTGCTCCTCGCATTTCTGCAAAATTTAAAGCTGCTTTAATTACAGGAGTTGGAAAATTGCCAAAATCTGTTGAACCTTTTGTTATTTGCAAAAAAGTTTATACCGGAAAAGCTTCTGTTGACGTTAAAGTTAATAGCGATATAAAAGTATTAACTTTATTTCAAAATTCTTTTGGGGTTGTTGAAGCTCCGGTTGATGCTGAAATTGAAACATTAGAGCTTACTATTGACACTCCGACAATAAAAGTAATTGAACAAAGTAAATCTACAGGTAAAGTTCTTTTAAATGATGCCGAAATTGTTGTTTCGGGTGGACGCGGAATGAAAAGTGGTGATAATTGGGCTGGTATTGAGCAACTTGCCGAAATCTTGAACGGTGGAACTGCTTGTTCTCGTCCGGTTTCAGACGAAGGTTGGCGTCCTCATGGCGAACACGTGGGACAAACCGGTAAAATTATTGCTCCAAATGTGTATTTCGCTCTTGGAATTTCGGGAGCCATTCAGCATTTAGGTGGAGTTAGTAATTCTAAATGTATTGTAGCAATAAACACCGATAAAGAAGCTCCAATTTTTGAAGCCGCCGATTACGGTATTATTGGTGATGTTCATAAAATTTTACCTGAACTTATTGAAGAAGTAAAAAAGCTTAAAAGTTAATAATATTACTTTTTAATAACATTAAGCCGTTCCAACAAGGAACGGTTTTTTTTGTGCCTAATCGTTAAAAGCCTCCCAAAATTCTGTAACAAAATGGCAGTATCTTTCTAAATACTAAAAAGCATTAAAACCAAACCTGCAATTAGTTTTTCTTTCACCTATGTGTTATCTCTCTCTAAGGCAAATTGATTAGATATAAGTTGAAAGCTTGCTATTAGTATTAGACTGAAGAAAATTCTAAAGAATACTTAAAATAATTACCGTTAAGGAAGAATTTTTGTAATGTTGCTGTGCGTGTAGTAGGTGTAAATATTTGTCAATTAGGTTATTATTGTCTGAAATCAAAAATATGTAATTGGCAATAAAAAAACTTATCGTTAATTTACGATAACCCAACTAATTTATTTATCCTTGCAGTTTGAAAATGAGTATATCAAAAAAAAAAAAATTGAACTCAAAAAAAATATTTTTTTGTTACCAAATTAATTCTGTTCCATTGAAAAAAATTGTAAACAGACGAAAAAAAAAATGAAGCAAATACAAACAATGAAGAAATACAGTTATTGACTCAATTTGCTAAGACTCTGGGACATCCAACTCGTATAGAAATTCTTAATCTTTTAGAAAATCGTTCTTGTTGTTTTACGGGTGATTTGGTAGAGGTATTACCAATATCGTAATCTGCTGTTTCTCAACACCTTAAAGAATTAAAAGATGCTGGATTAATTAATGGCGAAGTAAATCCTCCACGTGTTAAATATTGTATAAATCAAAAAAAATTGGCAATTGCAAAAGATTTATTTGCTGATTTTTTTAAGTAAAAAAATTTGGTCTTAATAATCGTTTATTTGCGATTGACTATAATTATAAAAATGGATTTTTTAATTTTTTTAATATCATTTGTTGCTGCTTTTATTTTTTCGCTTGGCGGCGTTGGTGCTGCAATAATATTAATACCAATTCTTGTAGCATTCGGAATACCAATAATTGTTGCAAAACCGGTTGGCTTATTTTAGAATACTGTAAGTTTATTTGGGGCAAGTATTAACAACATAAAAAACAAAAGATTAGATTTTTAAATAGGCATTCCTTTAATTATTTCATCTTTTTTTTGCAATTGTGGGGGCTTATATTTCAAAGTTCATTCCCAACCGAATAATATTGTTTTTATTTATTGGATTTTTGTTGTTTTCGGGTTTTATGTTTTTGTTTCATTACAAAAAAGAACAAAATGAATATACCCAAGCAATACCATATTTAAAATTAACTTTAATGTGTATTATGCTAGTCATTTTTTTGTGTGTGATGTAGTTTATAAAATTGTTAGTATTTTAATTTCCAACCAAATTTTTGTTTATTTATATAATTTATTAATAAAATTAGGAGTGTTTGCTTTATTGTTTTAGTTTCATTTTTGAGAATAAGATAGTTAAAACCATTTTGTCATTCTGAATCAAATGTAGAATCTCTACTTAAATTGGTTGTAGTTGCTTCGCAGTTCTTAGTTTGCTCTTTGAATTACAAAACAGGGATTGTAATTCACAATTGCTGATAAAAAACAATTGTTCCTAAGTAAATACATCTGCGAAAAATAAAGCTTTCTCGGATTATTTATATTGTCTTTTATCAAAAATAATTTTCACAAACTATTAATATAATTTTATCACTAATTTAAAAGTAGTCTTAAGGATATGAACTGAGCTAAATTTTCCTTATTTTTGCTGAAAATACTTTATTTACAAAAGCGTCTTAAATAAATTTTGATAAAAATTGTAAAACTATAATTTTATAGGTTTATAAATCTTGTTTTAAAAAAAGGGGAGTTTTTTTTTGTGTTAATCGTTTAAAATTCAAATATTAATGTTTTTTTAGGGAGTAAAATTATGATATTGTTAGATGGTCCTTATGTGTCTGATTTTTTGAAAGATACAATTGAAAAAAATAAAATTCAAGTTGTTAAAACTGATTTTTCTACAAGTGTTTTAAAAGATAAAAATGTGAATTTTATATCTGAAAATGACGCAATCGAAATATTTAGAACAAATCCAGATCCTTTGCTTTATACAAATTCCGAAAATTCAATTAGTTGGATAGAGCGGAATCTATCGTTTTCTGATTTGCCTAAAAAAATTAATTATTTTAAAGATAAAGTTAAGTTTAGAGAGTTGTTAAAACCTATTTTTCCTGATTTTTTCTTTCAAAAAGTTTCTTTTGATAAAATTGATGATTTTGATATAACTAATTGTCGTTTCCCTTTTATTTTAAAACCAGCCGTCGGTTTTTTTAGCATTGGTGTTTATAGAGTTGATTTTGCTGATGAATGGCCTAAAACCGTTGCAAATATAAAGGCCGAAATTTATCAAACACGAAATGATTATCCTCCCGAAGTTGTTAATGCCGCTGAACTAATAATTGAACAATTAATTGAAGGAGAAGAGTATGCTTTTGACTGTTATTTCAACAAAAACGGAAAACCTGTTTTATTTGGCGTTTTGCACCATGTTTTTTCTTCCGGCAAAGATGTAAGTGATAGAATTTACAGTTCATCAAAGGAAATTATTTTGAACTTAAAAGATAAAATTGAAGCCTTTTTGCTGAAAATAAGCGAATTAGCCGATTTGAAAAATATGCCTTTACATATTGAAATTAGAGTAGGAATGGACGGAGTAATTCGCCCTATAGAGGTTAACCCATTACGCTTTGGGGGATTATGCACAACCGCTGATTTAACGTGGTTTTCGTACGGTTTTAATCCTTATTTGTACTTTTTTAATCAACAAAAACCTAATTGGTTCAAAATTCTGGAAAACAAAGATGATTTAATTTACAGTTTAATACTTTTAGATAATAATTCGGGAATAGCTGCTGATGAAATTAAATTATTTGATTACGAAAAAATTCTTGCTGATTTTCAAAATCCACTTCATTTGCGTAAAGTTGATTTTAATATTCTTCATATTTTTGGATTTTTATTTACTGAAACAAAAAAAGATAACATTAAAGAATTATCTGATATTTTGTATTCTGATTTAAGAAAATATATTATTATAAAGTAAAATTTCCAAAATGCGGGTTCCAATTTCAATAAAATTAATAATTTATTTTCTGTTAATTAGTATTTCTTCAATATTTATTGTTGGAAAATTTTCTTTTTATAAAGCCAAAGAAGCTCTGATTGAAAGAACTTTTGACCAGTTAATTTCATTAAGAGTTGAAAAAGAGAAACGCTTGCAGAGCTTTTTTGACCAATGTAGTAATGATATAACAAATATTACTTCGTTAAATGACGTAAAAATAATTCTGAATAATATTAAAAAATGTGATATTGATTCTTTCGGTTCGTCCAAAATTATGAGCAAATATATACTCGGTTATCTTCAGGCAAACAATAAATTTAATAAAATTATTTTTATTGATACTTCTTCTGCTTTTTTTGGTTATGATGTTAAAAATTCTGATAACCAATGCTTTGATACTTTATTGTATTTTGATTTTAATGAAGAAATTATTGTTTCCGAAGATGTTAAAATAATTGAATCTGTTGCTTCTACGGGTGAATTTTTTATAAATATTGGTAAAGTTATAAAAAATGATGATAGTGTCTTGCTTGGAGTTGTAATTCTTGAAATTTCTTATGATCCAATTGATGATATTATGTTTGAAGATAATATTCACAATGGACTTGGAAAATCCGGTGAAGTTTATCTTGTTGGCACTGATTTTCTTATGCGTAGTTCGTCCAGATTTATTAGTAATTCAAAATTTATAACTCTTGTAAAAACAATTGGCGTTAAAAATTCAATTAATAATAATCCGGGCAAAAATATTATTGACGATTATCGGGGGATAAAAGTTTTTAGTTCTTATAAAAAATTAGAAATAGGAGGTTTAGATTGGATTATTTTGTCTGAAATTGATGAGTATGAAGCCATGCAATTAATTAAAAGTGTTGAAAACAATATTATTTATTTAAGCATTATTATTTCTTTGCTTTTAATGGGTATTGTTGCTGCTATTTCTTCAAATATCACATCTCCTATCCGAAAATTACAGGCCGAAACCGAAAAAATATATCGTGGAGAGTACGGACAAATTATCAATTTGGAATATAATAATGAAATTGGCGACTTGATAAATGCGTTCAATAGAATGTCGGTTCAACTTAAGGAACAAGCAGAAAGACTTGAATATGAGCAAGTTATACGAACAACTTATGTGATTGATGGTCAAGAGGCAGAAAGACAACGTTTGTCGAGAGAATTACACGATGGATTGGCTCAGTACATTTTGGCCATAAAGCTTAAACTTGAACATGCCTTGAGTGTTGGTGGCGAAAAACAAAAAATGTTAATTGAGCAAACCAAAGATTTATTTACCGAAACAATAAAAGAAATTCGTAATATTTCAAATAATTTAATGCCTTCGGTTTTGAGTAAATATGGTATTATTAAGGCTGTCGAAAACCTTTCTGCTTCTGTTAATTCGGATTCCAAACTTAATTTTACATTTGAATCTGATTTTTTAAACAATTTTTTAAATCAAAAAATGCAGATATATATTTATAGAATTATTCAGGAAGCATTAAATAACACATTAAAACACGCCCAAGCAAATAATTTTTATGTTAGTTTTGTCGAAAAAGAAAACGAATTATTCATTTTAATTAAAGATGATGGAAAGGGTTTTGACGTTTCTCAAAAATCTGTAAAATCCGGTAATGGATTGGTAAATATAAGAGAAAGGGTAAATTTATTATCCGGAAAAATTCTAATAGAAACTGCCTTAAATGAGGGCTTTTGTTTAAAAATATCAATTCCTGTTTAAAAATGAAAAATTATAAAATTATATTAGTCGATGATCACCAATTATTCCGAGATGGTATTAAATCTTTGCTTTTAAGCGAAGCTCATATTGATATTGTTGGCGAATTTTGTTCGGGAAATGAACTTTTGCGTTTTTTAGATGCCGGTAAAATTGTTGATATTGTTATCTCTGATATTTCGATGCCGGACATGAACGGTTTGGATTTAACTAAAATATTGACTGAAAAATATCCCTTAATAAAAGTCATTATCTTGTCGATGCACATTAATGAAGAATATATTTTTGAGGCAATACAAAACGGGGCAAGAGGATATTTGCCAAAAGACACAAATAGAGAAGAATTACTTGAAGCTATTTTGCAGATAACTAACGGAGAAGAGTATTATAGTAAGGAAGTTTCTCAAATTGCACTAAAAAGTTTTATTAGTAAATCAAAACAAAAAACAAAGGAAGAAATAATTACAGAAACATTAACCGAAAGAGAATTGGAGATCGTAAAATTAGTTGCAGAAGGGTATATGAACAAAGAAATATCGGCAAAATTGAATATTAGCATTCGCACTGTTGATAATCATAAAGCTCGTGTTATGCAAAAACTAAATTTAAAATCGTCTATTGATATAGTTAAATATGCCATCAAGAATGAGATTATTAGTTTGTAATTCCTTCACTGTTTCGGATTTGGAACATTCGTCCCCCTCAATCGCTGTTTCAGATTTGTTACCTGAAACAGCTTTTGGGGAATAACTTTTTTATAGTATTATTCAATATACATTGTAAAACTATAAACAATAATGTCTAGACCATCTAATCTACTATCGTCTGAACTTAGCTCAACATCACCCAAAGTAAATTCAGCTCCATCATAAGAAAGTAAATCTAATGATATTTTAACACGAGAGTTTGAAAGATTAGAATTTGCTGTTTCAAAAACACTTCCGGAATAATCCCAGCCAAAGCCATAAAACTGAATATCATCGCCATTCCAAGTTACTAAGTCAGGCAAACTCATTCCTAAGTACAAACCATTTTCAGCTTCTACTTTTTGTGTGCCTACTAATTCATAGTTCCTATCGTAAACATTGTATGATGCTTCAATAAAGGACGTTGTAGAGTTATCATCTTCCCAAACATATTGTATTATGTATCCGTTTTGTGGATTTGTTAAAACAGTGGCTTCTTTTTCAACTGTTCCTTCGGCATAATATACAGTAATATCTTCTAAATTAGTTTCACCAAATTGTGTAATTAAATCTGCCTTATTTAAGATTGTTGCATAATGTTCAAACTTACTGAAATCTATTACATTTAATCCATCATCATCAACAACAACATCGTTGTTATCGTTATTATCGTTAATCTCTGTGTTATCGTTAGAATTGTTTCCACATGAAAATAACATTGTTGTTATTAATATTATTCCTAATAAATTGATTGATAATTTTTTCATTATTTTAAATTTTAAGTTTTGAGTTCACAAAAATAATCAAATTCTTGCCAAATCATAATAATATCCTTTTTGTTCCGCGAGTTCTTTGTGAGTGTACCTTTCAATAATTTTATCTGCGTTTTTAATGTTAAAAATTTGTTCAGTTGATTTTTTTGTTATTAAATAATTGATAAATACTATTATTAGTGTTGTGGCATGTTGCATTTTTTTATTTTTAAACACTTAAAAAAAAGTTTAAGGATTTAATTTTTTTTGCAAAATTTAAATTTCGAATTATTAAAACATAGATTATAATATTTTTTAAAAAAAATTTATATTTTAGCAAAAAAAAAGATTGGTCGAATTATTCAAATATAGTTTTTCGTTATCAAACATTATTCCTTCTGTATTTTTAGTTCTTATATTAATATATTGGGGTACAGTTTTTATTGGATTACTTGATTTAAGTTCGTTTGATTTCGACATTGATACTCACGTAGATATTGATGTAGATGTTGATACTCATATTGATATTGACACACATGTTGAAACAGGCTCAGAGTTTGATATGAACTCTGAAGTTGATGCCTCCGGACATATTGGAGAGCCAAATTTTTTCATTAAATCTCTTCAATTTTTTAATATCGGGAAAATACCTTTTATGGTGTTTTTAAGTATTTTATCTCTTCCATTGTGGACAATAACTATACTAACAAATTACTATTTAGGCATAGAAAAATTCTTTATTTCATTATTGATGTTTATTCCTGCTTTAATTGTAAGTATGTTTTTAGCTAAATTTATTAGTAATCCTATAGCTAAAATGTTTAAAAAAATTGATGCTCATTCCGGAGTGCCCGAAAAATTTAAAGGAAAAACGGCATTTGTTAGAATTACTCTTAGTGAAGATTCCGACGGACAAATTGAAATAGTACGAAATGGAGCTACTGCATATTTAACTGCTCGTTCTATATCAGGAACTATTGAAACTGGGCAGGAAGTTTTAATAATTGATTACTTAGAAGAAGAAAAATATTTCATTGTTGAACCTTATAATTAAAAAATTTAAAAAATGATTAACTCAGTTCTTTTTATTGGTTATGTGCCGGTAGTAATAATTGCTATTTCTGCTGTTTTTATAATCGGTTTTGCGGCTTTAATTATAAAATGGTACAAAAAACCTATTCATGGTAAAGCACTTGTTCGTTCGGGACAAGGAGGTACAAAAATTGTTTTTGAAAAAGGTTTTTTTGTAATTCCTGTTTTGCACCGCTTAGAAGTGATGGACATTACTCTAAAAACAATTGACATTAGCAGAATTGGAGTAGATGGATTAATTTGTAAAGATAATGTTAGAGCAGATATTAAAGTTACATTTTTTGTAAGAGTTAATAACACGTTCGAACACGCAAAAGATGTAGCCTTATCAATTGGGTGCGAAAGAGCTTCAGCAAAAGAAACATTAGAAAATTTATTTGAAGCGAAATTTTCCGAAGCTCTTAAAACTGTTGGTAAACGCTTTGATTTTGTTGACTTATACAACGAAAGAGATGAATTTAGACGCCAAATTGTTGCCTTAATCGGTAAAAATCTTAACGGTTATTTGTTCGATGACTGTGCAATTGACTATTTAGAGCAAACTCCGCTCGAATCAATGAAAGAACGAAATATCTTAGATGCCGAAGGTATTAAAAAAATCATTGAACTTACATCAACTCAACAAATTAAAGCAAATTTAATTGAAAGAGAAAAAGAAAAAACAATTAAAAAACAAGACGTTGAAGCAAGAGAAATTATATTAACTTATGAACGACAACTTGCTCAAAAAGAAGAAACTCAAAAAAGAGAAATAGCAAACATAAAAGACAAAGAAGCAGCAGAAACAATAAAAGTAGCACAAGAACAACTTGAAATCTCTGAAAAATCAAAAATTGCTTCACTTGAAGCAATTGAAGTTGCTCAACAAAGAAAAGAAAAAGAAGTTATTGTAGCATTGTGGGATAAAGAAAAAGTAAATGCCGTTGAGCAAGAAATAATGGAACGCGAAAAAATGCTTGAACTCACAAAACGAGAAAAGATAGTAGCGTTGGCAGAAATTGAAAAAAACAAAGAAATTGAATTAGAAAAAGCTAAAATTCAAGAAATAATTAGAGAGAGAGTTAAAGTTCAAAAAGATGTTGTTGTTGAAGAACAAAAAATTAAAGACACCGAAGAATTTGCTACTGCTGAACGAAAAAAACGAGTTGCAATTATTAATGCCGAAGAAATAGCTGAACAAGCTCTTGTTAAACAAATTAAAAACGCAGAAGCCAACAGAACATCAACTCAAATAAATGGAGAAGCTCAAAAAATTTCAGCAGAATTTAATGCAAAACAAAAAATAATTGAGGCAGAAACTTCTTTTGCTGCTGCCGGAAAAGAATCCGAAGCTATTAAAACTCTTGCCGAAGCCGAAGCTGCTAAAGAATCTGCTCTTGGAAAAGCCGAAGCACAAGTTATTGAAGCTAAAGCTGCTGCAATGCTTAAAGATGGCGAAACCGAAGCAAAAATTCTTGAAATGAAAGCTATTGCCGAAGCCAAAGGTGTTGAAGCTAAAGCTAAAGCTAAAGCTCAGGAAGTTACTCTAGTAACCACAGCCGAGGCAAATGCTCTTTTACAAACCGGACAAGCCGAAGCAAAAGTTATTGAACAAAAAGGACTTGCCGAAGCCGGCGCTTTATTCCAAAAAGGTGAAGCCGAAGCAAACGTTCTTAAGCAAAAAGGTCTTTCCGAAGCTGATATCCTTAAACAAAAAGGTCTTTCCGAAGCCGAAATAATTACTTCAAAAGCATTGGCGAACGAAAAACAAGGGCTTGCCGAAGCAAAAATTATTCAGGAAAAACTTTCTGCCGAAGCTAAAGGTATTGACGATAAAGCTGCTGCAATGAAAAAACTCGACGGTGTTGGTAAAGACCATGAAGAGTTTAAACTTCAATTACAAAAAGATAAAGAAGTTGAAATCGCTCAAATAAATATTCATGCTGCTATTGCCGATGCTCAGGCTAAAGTAATTGCCGAAGCTCTCAAATCTGCTAAAATTGATATCGTTGGCGGCGAAACTATGTTCTTCGAAAAAATTATCGGCTCAATAACAAGAGGTAAAAATATTGACACATTATTTGACAACTCTCAAGTTTTGGCTTCTGTAAAAGATAAATTTATTCCCGAAAAATCTTTAAAAAAACAAACTGTTGAAAAAGATTCTAACTCGGAAAATTTAATTGAAAACAAAGTTAAGAGTGTAATAGAAAAATATCAATTATTGATTGATGGATTTAAAGACATGACAATACAGGAGGCTCTCGAAAATCTACTTACTAAAATGGTTGATAATGATACTAAAAATTATATTAAAGGACTGATTATTTCAACCAAAGACGAAGGAATTGCACAAACTATTGTGAAAACTTTAGGATTTTAATCCAAAATTTGAAGTGTTTTTTAAAATGTTGATTTTAGAAAACACTTCTTTTATACTTTAATTTTAATATAATAATCCAACTGGTGTCCTGACTAAATTACGAGTAAAATTTTAAGTGTTTTATTTTTATCAACTTACAATTCCCACTTAAAAATAGCTTGTACCGATTTTTCGGGGGGGCGGAAGATGTTACCTTAAAAGCCTTAAATTCAATTAGTTGCAAAAGTATTTCGGATAATTTTGATGGGATTATTTAAAATTGAAGTATTTGTGTTTATTTTTCATATAAAATAGTTTGAAAAATATTTATTCATGCTTCATTTCTTAATCAGAAATAAACTTACTTAAAATGAATACCGAACATCAAAATACTAACCAAGAGCAACCTAACGGTAAAATAGAATTTGAAACCGGAACTTACGAAATTATCAGGCATCGCCTCGATAAATACGGAAAAGAACTTAGAGACAAAACTAATTCGCTGAACGAAGAACGAAAAAAAGTATTTGGTTCAACCGATGCTGCATTAATTGCAACTGAACGAATTATAACCGAAAACGCTTGCATTCCGGCAGATATGGAACCTATAGGAAAATTGTTCATTTTTGGGTATAATGTATCGGTTTTAACAAAAAAAGTACAAATTGAAGATGTTTTTAGCATCTACAAATACGAAAATCTTACTTTTACAAAAACTACAAACGAATTAATTGATTCTTCTGCTTTTATTAATGATTTTAATGATTTATACCGATACCGCGAAAACACTCAATTTATAAAATTTTCTATTATCGGCATATATTTTTATATGGTTTTTAAAACCGGAAAAGGCGATACCGATATTAAAGTTTTTAAATGGCTTATAGATGGCGATAAATTAAAATATCTCGACAATAGAAGCGATCATGAGTTTAAATTTCCACCACAACATGAATTTAAATGGAAAAAAGCAACTCGCGAAATGCACGTTAAAGGCAAATATCCGCACATTTCTATCGAAAATATTCTTTTTGTTGAAACTATCGAGGGCGATTTGACTATTAAAGCTGAAAATAATTCAAATTCAGGAATTGGTGTATATGCCGAAGACGTTATTGAAAAAAAACAAACTCTTGATGATGCCGAGTTTTTCTATTCAGTTATCGGAAACATCATTATTTTAAAAATAAAACCATACAAAGAAGACTACAGATATATTGTTTACAGCTCAAAAACTCAAAAAGCGGTTAGAATTGATGCTATAAAAGATGCGTGTGTTTTATTGCCTGATAATCAGGGGATTATTTTTTCCAACGGATATTATTTACAAACAGGCGACTATAAATTTTTCACAAACAACCTCGAAAGATTAGTTTTCGAAAAAAGAATTGATTCTCCAAATGGAGAAGATTTTATTTATACTTTTTACGAAAATAACACAGGTTCTTATGTTCTTTTAAAATATAATTTGATTGAACAAAAATTAGACAGCCCAATAATTTGCGGAGGATTTTCTATTTTTGATAATGGCGAAATGTGCAATTTCAGAGACGATGGCGAAGCAAAAAAACATCATGTTATACAAATTTGGCGAACTACTTTTTTTCATGCCGACTACGATACAGTTGTAAATAAAGAATCGTATCTTTTTAAAATTGGAAACAAAGAACTTGTTAAAGGTATTGCA